>NZ_JAUOPP010000019.1:0-98686 GCF_030547765.1 Colwellia sp. 6_MG-2023
GCTAAATCACACCCCAACTGCAAGAGCGCAGTACCATGCTCAATCGTTTCAACACCTTCAGCAATCACATCTCGTTTGAATGATTTAGCTAACGCAATTACTCCCTCAACAATCGCTAAATCATCTGTATCAACTAACATATCGCGTACAAAAGTCTGATCTATCTTAATGATTTTAGCTGGTAATCGTCTTAAATAAGTTAACGATGAATAACCCGTGCCAAAATCATCTAACGCAAATTTTACCCCTAGCGCCATACAAGCACACATAATAGCTGACACATGATGGACATCATCTAAAGCACTTGTTTCTAATACTTCTAACTCTAAACACCGAGGATCGACATTTGAGTGATTCGAAAGAAGCTTTGTTAATCGCTCTGTAAAGTCTGATTGTTGTAATTGAACCGCTGCAATATTAACACTGGTATTAAATGGCTGTTGCAGTCCCATGGCTTGCCACTCACCAATTTGTGTTAAGGCAGTGTCAATTACCCATTCCCCTAGCTCAACCATCATGGGGTTGTTTTCTATAACGGGTAGAAACTCTATTGGACCTAGTAAACCCCGCTCAGGATGTTGCCAACGAATAAGTGCTTCAACCCCAACTACAGTGCCTGTTTTCATATTCACTTTAGGCTGATAGTAGAGTACAAACTGGTTATTTTCTAAAGCACTGCGAACTGCCTCTAAGCTTTCTCGTTGCACTTTAACAGCAACATCTTGTGCTGTATCAAATAAGTGATAACGATTCTTTCCTGACTCTTTAGCCACATACATAGCTTGATCCGCATGACGCATCAGTTGGTCGGCATTGACATTATCTTGTGGGTACAAGGTTACCCCAATGCTGGCAGATACATTTAAGACAATGTCACGGATAGTTATAGGCTCAGAAGCGGCCAGTAATAATCGTGATAATACCGGCTCACAATCGTTAGCTGCAGTTGATGGTGTTAAGTCTGTTAACACTGCGACAAATTCATCACCGCCAAGACGCGCTAAACTATCACCTTCTCGTAACGCTTCTTGCATGCGAATAGACAGAGTAACTAATAACTCATCTCCGATATCATGGCCATAAGTATCATTTACTGCTTTAAAACCATCTAAATCTAGAAAGACAACCGCAAGAGATTCTTCATGACGGCTACAATGTAACATCGCTTGAGATAATCGGTCCGCCAGTAATACTCTGTTAGGTAAACGTGTAAGTATATCGTAATGTGCTATGTGTTCTAACTGATCTTGATGTTCCTTTATTGCCGTAATGTCATTGCCTAGAGCGACATAATGGGTAGTAATTCCTTGTTCATCTTGAACGGCACTTATTGTTTTCATTTCAACAAATAAGTCGCCATTTTTACGATAATTCCAAAGTTCACCTTGCCAATGTCCTTCTTCGTTTAAGGTTGACCACATATTGTTATAAAATTCAGAAGACTGGCGACTTGATTTTAGAATACGTGGGTTCTGCCCAATGGCTTCTTCACGGCTATAGCCTGTCATTGCTGTGAATGTATCATTAACATCAATAATTATGCCTGCTGTGTCAGTGATAATGATGCTTTCCCGAGCATGTGTGAATACGCTTGCAGCGAGTTTGAGCTTTTCTTCTGCTAATTTACGATTGGTAATATCATTATGAATACCACTCATACGTAAAGGTTTACCATCCATATCACGCTGCATCACATTTGCTTGATCATGTATCCATCTAACATCACCTTCTTTTGTTAACATACGATATTCAAGGCTATGGGATTTTGAACGGCTCTCTAATACGTCATTAATTGATTGCCAGGCCTTTTCTCTATCGTCAGGATGGATAAAGTCAGACCATTGATTTGTGGTTTGTTTGATTTCTTCATGAGTGTAGCCTAACATTGTTGCCCAGCGTTCATTCCTTTCAACAGTGCTTTTTACTATATTCCAATCCCAAAACCCTAACTCAGCTCCTGCCAATACCAAGCGCATTTGTTCATCTCTTGATTTTAGTGCTAAGTTAGCTTGATTTTTTTCAATAGCGATACTCGCTAAGTTAGCCGATTGTTCAATTAAAGCTATGTTATCTTCTGTTGGTGTATTGACTGTACGATGATAAATGGCAAAAGTACCTAGTACCTTTCCTTGGGTAGTACGTATTGGCTCTGACCAACATGAGCTTAATTTTGCTTTGCTTGCAAGATCTTTGTACGACGTCCAATAAGGGTGGTGGTGAATGTCTTCTACGACAACTCGCTTATTTGTAAATACTGCAGTACCACAAGAGCCCACCCCAAAGCCAATCTCAGTTCCATGAATAGCTTGGTTGTAAAAGTCGGGGAGACTAGGGGCGGCTCCAACTAATAGATGTTTACAGGCCTCATCGAGTAATAAAACGCTACAAAGCATACCTGTGTTTTCTTCCTCAACACCATGCACAATAGCTTCTAAGACTACTGAAAGCTTCTCATTTTTTGTAATAAGTTCTAAGACATAAGAGCGTGAACGTTCGCGTAATTCAGCTTGTTTACGCGCTGTTATTTCATGATGTGTACCACAAATCTGCAGAGGTTCATTAGTGTCTTCATCATATTTAATGACAGAGCCAGAGCCTTTAAGCCATATCCATCTACCATCGGCATGCTTCATTCTGAATTCAATCATGTAGTTGCTTCCTGATGCAATACGAGATTGGATAATGTTTTCTATGTACTCTTTATCATTTGGGTGAATAAGTTTTTCCCAATCACTAATATGGTTAGTAATATCTTGTCTAGTGAGACCAAGCATGGATAACCATTCATCATTAACAATATTTTCACCTGTTTGATAGTTCCAATCCCAATATCCTAATTTTGCACCATTAATGATATTTTGTAGTTGGTGTTGAGATTTTTGAGCACTATCTTTATTTTGTTTTAATGCATTAATACTTTTTAGTTGCTTGTTATTATAACGAAGGAATAAGCCACCTATGACAGTACATAATATAACAATAAAAATTGTGATGAATAGTTGTCGTTCTTTGAATTTTTTAATATCTGCGGCGATCGACTTTTTTAATGATATCTCAATATTATCTGCAGATGTGGTCAGTTTAGAAAAGGCGAGATCTAGCGCCTGATCTAAATCAGACCCTATGCCAGATGTTGACTTCGACGACCATCGTTTTTGTGCTATTTGGCGAAAATAATGAATATCCTCTATCGTTTTTTCAATTTGTGTACGTAAATTGGCATCGTTTAAGGGGATGAATACGGTTTCTTCGTAAGTGGCGCCATCAAGCATTGCTTTGGCGTACCATTCTGATTGATCAAGGTGGAGCCAGACAGTTTCAATATTTACATTTTTATCACCACTAATAACTTCTTCAAACCACAAGTGTGCAGTACTTACTTCAAGCTTAATTTTTATAGCAGCGTTAATTAGGGGGGAGTGTCTTTCAGCTATGTCACGTCCTGTATTAAATGGATAGTAAACAATCGTGATAGTTATCAATGTTAAGATTAAAATAAATGAAATTATTTTATGAGAGCCAGTTTTCATCAGTAATATCCGCACTTAATATAGGAGGTGAATTCTTCTTGTTAACAAAAAATTCTTTGTATTTAACCTTAAGCACAGATATTTCTTATAAAAAACAGCGCTTGATATTGACATAGATGTCATATCAGCAATTATAGCAAAGATTTGGCTCAACCATTATATTCCGGTAAATATTTTTGTCGGGTATTGGTTAATTCCTTACATAATTCCCCTAATCTAACTAGTGCTTGTAAACGAGAGCCTGTTGTTGGATGTGCAAAACTTAATCTAAGATTATTTGAAAATTTATTAGTGGTAGAAAAGAGTTTTCCTGGCGTTATAATAATGCCTTCGGATATTGCTTGATGATAAAGTACAAATGTATCAACTTCGGGCGGTAACTCTATCCAGATTGTTAGGCCGCCATCAGGTACCATAAATTTAGTCGGTATTTTCCAGTTATCTTTTATGCCATTAATTAATTGATCACGCTGTTTTAGTAAAGTTTTGCGGTATTGATAAATATGCCGATCAAAACTTCCTTCAGCCATAAAACTTGTTAAGCCGTTTTGAATTGCTTGGCTAGTAGAGAGTTGATTAACTAATTTTAAATGAACGATTTTTTTGTAATGCTTATTCGTTATTATCCAACCAATGCGTAGATCTCGTGATAGTGCTTTAGAGAATGAGCTACAAAGTATAACATTTCCTTGTGTATCATAACTTTTAAGTGGCTCGACAGTGGTATGAAATCCTAAATCACCATAGATATCATCTTCAATTAACGTGATATTGTTCTTTGCGGCGAGCGCAACGAGTTTACGTTTTTCCTTATTTTGCATCAAAGCGCCTGTTGGTGTAGCAAAATTAGGAGTTAAAATACAGGCTTTAATCTCCCACTCTTCAGCTGCTTTTTGTAACGATTGAACGGTTAAGCCAGTGGTAAGAGAGCTAGGTAATTCTATGACTTTTAATTTTAATTGCTGGAATAATTGTAAGGCGCCATAAAATGCTGGACTCTCAATAGCAACAATATCCCCAGCTTCACAAGTTGCCATAAGCGCTAAAAACAAACTATTTTGGCAACCAGAAGTAATGCAGACTTGTTCTACTGTTATATTGAGATTCCGTTTTCGGTAATGCTTACTAATTTGATGTCTTAAGTTGCGATCACCTGGGGGCTCTGAATAATACAAAGCATTACTTTGTGGTTTTTGTCTTAAAGCGCGACTGATATGTCTGTTTAATAACAATAAGTTAGTCGATACTTGTTCGTTATTTATGTGTTGAGGCGTAATGTCAAAAGCCGCACTTCGTTCCATTATTTCATAAAACACTTCAGGTACATCAACAAGTTTAGGTTGGCTAATTTTTTTTAGTTCAATATGTATATTATGATTTTGGTTAACGGGGGATACATAATAACCAGATTTAAACTGTGTCATAAGTTAATTATCATTAATTAAACTGTACCTATTATAGTTTATTTATTTGTATCTATTAATAACAGATTGAATATTTAAACTAAGCTTCGTGTAACTTACTATCGGAGTAGCAAGGTGAATTCGTCATATTTATCGAAAGAAAATCTTATTTGTAAAACATCAGTAGTTGATGAAAATATATATATTAGAGAACAAAAAGGGCGTTTTCAGCGAATTCGTCGTTATTTAAGTTTTACCTTAATGGCTATTTTTATTTTGATTCCTTTTATTGAATATCATGGTTCTCAAGCCGTATATTTTAATCTTGAACAGCAAAGGGTTTCTTTGTTTTCATTAACACTTTTCCCACAAGATTTGCTGCTTCTTTGCCTAGTATTTATTTTTTCCGCGTTTTTACTATTTTACATAACTAAAATTTATGGACGAATATGGTGTGGTTTTAGCTGTCCTCAAACTATTTGGATGCTACTCTTTAATTGGGTTGAACGCAGAATTGAAGGCTCTCATAATCATAGTAAATATCTTAATGCACAAAAATTAAACTTTAATAAATTAGTTAAAAAACTCGTTAAGCATTGTTGTTGGTTGATTATTTCACTGTTTACTGCCTTAGTATTTATTTCTTATTTTGTGCCCGTTAAAGAACTCTATATTAATTTTTTTACATTAGAATCATCTTCATTGGTTGTTTCGTGGGTCTTATTTTTCATGGCTTGTACTTATATAAACGCTGGTTGGATAAGGGAGAAAATGTGTTTACATATGTGTCCCTATTCACGAATACAGTCTGCAATGTTTGATAAATCAACTAAGCTTGTCAGCTATGACTTTAAGCGAGGCGAAAGCCGAGGTAAAAGAAAACGCACACAGGAAAAAGCAGCAGCGTTAGGTGACTGTGTTGATTGTAATTTATGTGTTCAAGTTTGTCCGGTAGGCATCGATATTCGAGACGGTTTACAATACGAATGTATTAATTGTGGTTTATGTGTTGATGCGTGTGATATGACAATGGATAAATTTAATTACGAAAAAGGGTTAATCTCTTTTACTCATGAACAAGCGCCGAAAAACAGGTGGAAAAGGCATATAGTTTATGGCGCTATAGTATCTTTAAGCATTTTATCTATGCTGGTGTGGGTTTTAACTTGGCAATCTTTTGAAGTGAATATTATTAGAGATCGACAAGCATTGTATCGTGTTAACCATGAAGGCCATATCGAAAATACGTATGTTTTTAAAATCAGAAATAAATCGAGTGAAACTAAAACCTTTAAAATTGCTGTCGCAGATTTAACTCATGCTCGTATTATGGGACAAGCAAAGGTACAAGTTTTACCTGGGGATATGAAAACATCATCAGTAACAGTAGCTGTTGAGCAGCCTTTAGTCGATGGGAGAAATGATATTCGCTTTAATATTGTCGATATAGTTGATAATAAGCAGGTAATAAAAAATACATCTTTTTATAGTGGTGATGGTGGTTGGTAATATTCACTTACTAGGGCAATAGCAATAATAACTCTCTCGAATATTTCTACGTTGACAGAGTTATTATTTTATTTAGAGCATACTGAGTTTTTACACCTAATATTGTTGATATTATTAAGCCAAGCTCTGATTACTTAATACTCTTTAGTGAACTTAAGGGGAATAAAGTCTCTAAATGCTTTTGGTAATTATTGCACCTACCTGAAGAGCTATTATATAGTGGTCTTCTTACCTGCCAAACACTTGCTGTTTTAACTTGATTTTTATATTGATGAAAATTAAGGCAGTTATCCTCCCAAGGTAACCCTATAAATGAAAGCAGTCGTTGGGTTTGCTCTTTAGGTGATTGGATTAGATTGTCATAATTAAATGTTAAAATATCTTCTGGAAATAATGACTGCCAATGTGCCATTAACCTTTCTTGTTGCTGGTAAAAATGAATAATATTTTTTAGTTCTGTCGCATAAGCCATAGAAGATCCTAAACGCAGAAAATAAATTGATAAGCAATTATCTAGTATTGAACGAGTAGTCCATATAACTTTAGCATTAGGCATAAGTAATTTAATTATCCCTAAGTATAAAAAATTATCTGGTCGTTTGTCAGTTAATTGATCACCTTGGTTTTTAAAGCGGTTAATTTCCGTTAAGTATTCTGAAAGTAATCTATCTTTTTTTCGATCTACCTGTATATCTTCAAGAACATTTTGTGGAAAATCAGGGTAATTATTAAACATTAAACGATGAAAAAACTCTTGCTCACCTCCAATACTGATACCTGAATGTGCAGCTAATATTTGTTCGCAAAGTGTTGAACCTGAACGAAACATACCACAGATGAAAACAGGTGAAGTGCTGCTAGACTCTGTGCTATCTACAGTAGAAAACCACTGCTTATTAAAAGTAGCTATAATACTGTCTACTGTATGTTCAAACTTTATAGCATCGTATGACGGTAGCGTTTTTTTATCTAATTCATTAGCTTGTTGATAATAATGAAACGCAAGATCATAAGCTTTACAATCATCAAAAGCCTTTCCTAGAGCATAACCAACATTGATTTTATCTGACTGAGCAATATCAGAGCTTAAGAAAGCATCTTTTAATTGATTAATTAGTGGGTGCTCTTGATTTTCAATTTTATAAAGATCAGCTTGTCTAGCTAGCGCAGTATAATTTTTAGGATTGATTGTACAAGCTAACTGAAAGTAATATAGCGCTTTATTTCTATTACCTAATTGTTCATATAAATTGGCTAAGTTGTAGCATAAAGAATCTTGTTCAGGATGCTTAACAATAGCTTTAGTGAGAATATCGATGGCTTTATCTGGTTCAGATAAGTGTTCACTGAGAATGGTTGCTACATTTAAAGATACTTCATAATCTTTATCAATACCAATGGCTAATGCTTTATTATAAAAAATAATGGCTTGCTCAAAATTACCCGAAAGCTTTTGATAATAGGCGCAATTGAAAAAAGTTGTGGCATTAGTAATGTTACTTTTTGATTGTTTTTCATATAAGTTTGCTAGATCTTGCCAACGAGACTGAGCACTATAGAGCTCACTTAAGGTATTAAAATAGTTTTTGGATAAGGGTTGAAAGGTTAGCAGTTTAATTAAATGTTTTTCAGCTAATTTATAATTTTTATTAGTGAAACCAAGTTTTACTAATAACTGGTGTATTTGGATATTGGTAGGATCTTGTATTAATAAATCTTCAAGTGCCATTTGGCCTTGGTCTAATTTATTTGAATTTAGTAGCCGTAAAGCATATTCGATTGTAACTTCAGCTTTCATAAGTCCATAATTAAAATTTAATGAGTAAGTAACTTTACTTTATTTCGTTTATTTTAAAGCACTTATTAAAATAAACGAAATAAAGTATATATGATTATATAAAAAAAGAGCCAATGTAATATTGGCTCTTTTATCTAAATTACAAACAAACGACAATTAGAAGCTAATTGTTACACCTGCATGAATTAAACGACCTAGTGCATCATACGCGCCAGGGAATGTATTACCATTACCGCTACCTGATGGTGCATTTGGTACCATTGGTGGCGCCTTATCAAGAAGGTTATTTACACCTAAACGTATTGTTACATGTTCAAACGTGTTAAATGATGCTGCAAGATCTAAGTAGTTTTGAGCACCTAACGTAGTTGGACCTGCTTCAATAGTATTTGATTCAGCATTACGAGTGAATTCTTCAGCTTCACCAAAGTAACGCCATGTTGCTGTAACTGTTGCATCCCACGGAGTTATCCAAGCAGCACGTAAGTTACTACGCCATTTAGGAGAAGGAGAACCACACACTGAACGATCCCAGTAACCTTCACAAGAGTCAATAGCAATACCCGGAGTA
Organism: Colwellia sp. 6_MG-2023; assembly: GCF_030547765.1. NCBI lineage: Bacteria > Pseudomonadati > Pseudomonadota > Gammaproteobacteria > Alteromonadales > Colwelliaceae > Colwellia > Colwellia sp. 6_MG-2023. Next base: position 8,812 of record NZ_JAUOPP010000019.1, read on the forward strand.
TTTTGCGTATCAAGTTGCATCAAGTATGTACCAACAAAATTGAAGCGAACCTCACCCATATCATCTAAAGAAAGTTCATAAGAAGCATCAACATCAATACCTGAAGTTTCAATAAAACCGATATTACTATTAGTATCAATGATGCTATCTTGTCCAACCCATAATGCACCTGTATTTGCATTACGGTTGATTAAGTCACATGAAGATTGAAGATTATCAACCGCACATTCGTTATGAACAACAGCAGCACCTTTCGATTGAATCGCATCTTCAATTTGAATATTAAAGTAATCGAATGTGATATCTAATCCATCAAGGAAGCTAGGAGATAAAATTAAACCTAATGAAACCGTATCTGATTTTTCAGGTCTAAGATCTAGGTTACCACCAGAAACAGAGTTATATTGACCAGCAGGACTCTCTAAGCTAGAAGAACCATATTGTGCAGCTGTAACACCAGTACGTGCACATTGCTCTTCCGTTAACGTAGGGTTAGGTCCACAAGGATCTGACCAGTTGAATAAACCAATTGATGTTGGTGCAAATAATTCACGTACATTACCTGTACGTACTGCGCGTTGGTAACTAGCACGGAAGCGAACTTCGTCGTTAACAGTCCAGTTAAGTGCTGCTTTATAAGTATCTGTAGACTTGTCAGTAGTACCTTCTACTGAATAATCTGAATAACGATATGCTAGCTCTACACCTAACTCTTGTGCAAACTTAGCATCTTCAATTAGTGGTAAATTAAATTCAGTAAATAAATCTGTTACTGAGTACTCACCTTTAACACCGGCAGTTGGGCCACCTTGACCAGCACCATCACCTGAAGTAAAACCATTATCTGGTTCAAGAGTTAATGATTCTTTACGGTACTCATAACCAAATACAACACCAGCACCAGTAGTGGTACCTGGTACCATAAAGCCAGATTCAGTTAAATCACCCGATACGAAACCAACCATTTGTGTACTTTTTGTATCACCACGAGAGTATAAGTTTTTAATTAGGTAGTCTAGGGAATCCTGAGTAACACCACCTTCTTCAAATACATTCCATGGTACACAATCAGGATCTGAACCATCAATAACAGATTGACACGTCGCTACGCCATCAACATCTTTAACATTTAGCGCACGCTTAATGTTCGTTATTGACATTTCATTACGGTAAGTTTCTAAATAAGCAACTGAACCAAAGTTTACTGATGCATCATAAGACCAGTCATCATTGATATAACCACGTAGACCAAGAACAAAGCGTGAAGACGTATGTCTTAAATCATCTTGACGAGGACCACCTTCAACATTACGACGACCAATATAAACGGTTTGACTGTCGCTTGCGGTTAAGCCTTGGCTACCACAAATTGCATCAAATTGTTGATCTGATAAAAGTGGGTTATCACAATTTAAGCTATCAGTTACAAAAAACGCACCTGATGGCGCTATCTGTGCAACACTTCGGTCATCCATATAACTCGCTTCAGCATAAACTTCAAAATGCTCATTAATTTCATAATGACCGAAACCACCAAAGGTTTTACGTTTATCTGGACGTTGATAATAATTTAAAGGACCGTAGTTATATAAGAGACCGTTGCGATCTACAAAATCAGTACCTTGAACTATGTAATCAAAAGTAGCAAAATCGGTAAAACGACCTTCAGGTATAGTACTTGAACCACCACAAACACGCTGACCATTACCATCAATATCCATTGCACAAGCACTGTAATCACGGTTATCTTGTGTTACTGCTTTAATATCACGGTATGTAGCATATAACGTAACATTACCATTGCCGTCAGCAGTATTTCCACCGATAATCAATGAAAAATCGTTAGTATCACCGTCAGTTACATTACTTGAAGGTAAAGGGAAACCAGCCTCAGATACAGCACGCTGCATATCGCTATGGTCATTATTGTGTTGATAGAAGCTGTTTTGGTATTCAAATTGAACACCTTCAAAATCATCTTTCATGATAAAGTTAACAACACCAGCAATAGCATCTGAACCGTATGTAGCAGAAGCACCACCAGTTAAAACTTCTACACGTTCTACTAGCGCTGCTGGAATTTGGTTAATATCAGCACCAGTACCACCGGCTGCAGGTGAACCTGATGGTAATCGACGACCATTCATTAATGTTAGGGTACGTACAGAGCCTAAATTACGTAAATCAACCGTTGCTGTACCTGTTGCGCCATTAGCTACACCAGATGTTTGGTCAGCAAAAATAGCCGGCATTTCATTCAATACATCTTCGATACGAGTAATACCAGAAACTTTAATATCTTCAGCGGATATTGTAGTAATAGGGCTTGTACTTTGGATATTTGCACGTTTAATGCGAGAACCAGTTACTTCGATTTTTTCAATTTGTTCTGCACTTTCTTCAGAAGCAGCAAATGAGGTTGAACTCATTGCAGCCGTTGCGCCTGCACCGAACATTACGGCCAAACGAACAGCTTTCGCTATTTTAGTATTGTTATACATATTTTCTCCCTGAACCACTAACGTGGTTACTTGCAGTGTTTAAGTAAAGTGTTAATCCTAATATTATTTTGCTCTAACGGCAGGAACTAACCTTTAAAATACTAGTACTTAGCGCTTAATAAGGCAACACTAATTGTAACATTTAAATTCAACAAAAGGATAAACGGAGAAGGGCGGGTAATTTTATTTTAAATCAACTGGTTACAAGTTGACTTTACTTTAATATAGTATCATTTACTTAAATAAAAAAACTTAGAAAAAGTAAACTTAGCATGTTAAATTATGATAAATATATAAAAATCAATATGTTACTTTGTTTTGGAGGTAGTAAAGTTTTCGTTACTAGTTGTTTAAATATTAAACTTAGTGAAAAATAAATAAAAATCAATTAGTTATATTTTTTTTGCGTGTTTTTATCTATTTGAATTTAATTTACTAGTACAAAAAAAGAACAATTGAATTTTTTTAACTTATTAGATGTAACAAGTTATTACGTCCTAAGAGCGGTAATTATTAATTTTAAAAACTTTAAATAACGTGCCTATCGAGTTAGAAGCAAGAGCTGTTTGTATTGCCATTATCGATAAAGGTGCTGATAAGTAGGTGATAAAATGATAATTCTCTGAGACTAATCATTTCAGAGAATTATCATGAGTTTAATAGTGTAAATTAACGAGTACTTTATATTCTTGATAACGTTAATTTGTTTCGTTAACCTTTATTAAATTTAGCAAGTTGCTCTTCGGTAGCTGGCAGCTGATATTTTTCTTTCCATTCACTGTAAGGCATACCGTATACTTGTTCTCGTGCGCTATCGATATCGACTGAAACACCAAGTTTTTCTGCTTCAGCTACTGTCCATTTACTAAAACAATTACGACAAAAACCCGCTAAATTCATCAGTTCAATGTTTTGTACATCTTTTCTACTATCTAAATGAGCTAATAAACGACGAAAGACTGCAGCTTGAATTTCAGTTTCTTTGTTCATGATATTCCTATTAAAGCTAATTGTTATATGATTTTTATGAAGAAGTTGCTTGCTAAGACTATTTTATCGCTTGGCTTACTTGTTCACCTTCTGGTTTTGTTGGATCGAAACGTCTTATTTGTACTATCATGCCAATGTAAGGGTGATCAAAGTAGTGTATTTCACCTGTTATTACTCGACGGTTTTGGCTAAAGTTAATAAGTTTTGCTGTACTATCATTACTACTAGTTGGCACATTTTTAATTATTTTTTCAAGATCACTTTCATTAAATACATTGAAATCAGCAGTTATATAAAGATAATGATCTAGGTGTATTTTAAGAAAACCATCTAAGAACCAAGGTTGAATTGGTGCCTTGAGTGGGGTACCTAGTTCTGAGTGTTGTTTGTTGACAATAGTCTCTACAGAATTGGTGGCTATAATAGTTTCCAAATCCATTTCGTTAACTTGGTTAACTGTCTTATTAATTGTATCTATATCAATAGGCTCTCGACTAAACGCATTAAAACGTGTAAATATTTGGTTTAAGACTTGCTGATTATTACGAGATCTTTCAATGTTAGTCGACTCTGTTGTCAGTGTTGAGTTTTGTGTTTTAGTTAGTTGATTAATTAAGTTTTCTTCTAATAGTTTTTCTTTCTCAACCTCAAGTTGATATTCTTCTAATGCTTTTTGGTATTCATGCGCTAAATTTTGACCCGCAAATAACTTAAGTGGAATAGCATCTTTTTGCGTTACGCCAACTTGTCTCCAGCCAAAATGTAGTAGCGGTTTAAATGTTTTGCTCCAGCGTAGTCGCTGACTAATATCAGTTAATAGTAAAGATTCATCAGCAATTAAGTAAGGGTTGTATTCATTGTGTATACCTAAAGCATTCAACTTATTTGGCAGCGCATTTATCTCGACTGAATTTATATTCATATTAGCGAGCTGCTCTTTATCAAATAATCTTTCCATTTCTTGCTGAGAAATAGCACATATAGTGTCAGTAGATAAAAGTTTATGGGTTAAGTTGTCGAATAGTAAATTTTGAGAAGAGATATCCGCTCTTTCTCTTAACTCAAATGTATTAATCGCGGTGATTTGTGTAACTTGATTAACTTTTTTATCAAAAGTAGCATTAGTACGTTTAAGAGGGTGTAACAATACTGGCTGAATATTATTTTCACTTTCTTTAGAGCAAAGTGGCAAGAACTGTTTTATGTTTGTTAAATCGGGCTGGATGTGAGGCCCTAATAAATCAAAAGATTTTTGGTAATTAGGCAAACTGGATACGTCAATATCCTCAGGAAATTGTTCTTTTAATTCGTTTTTGTTGCCTAATTGTTGGAAAAGTATCACTTCAACTTCAAACCAACGTTCATCTGCTGCTTTATTTTTAGCGTACACGTCTGAACTCATGGTTACTGTTGAGATGCCAAGAGCAAATAGTGAATAGAAAAAAGCTGGATTTACTTTCATTAATAGTCCAATTATTTTAAGTTATCTTTATTTAGCTGTGGTTAGATCATTTAATAAAGTGGTGATTAAGCTAAACCTGGCTTGTTCACCTTCACTTGCTCGACTAAACTTAAGCTTATTAGGAGGCACCATTTTATACGTTGTTGGTTGCTTTTGCACTAAGGCAATGATCAACATATGATCCACGCTGGTATCGTCATTGAATTCAACTGATCCACCTTTTTCGTTGACTTCAATACGTGAAATACCAATAGTTTGAGCTTTCAAGCGTATTTTAGCTATTTGAATTAAGTTCTTCGTTGCTTGTGGTAACAATCCAAAGCGATCGATTAACTCAACTTGAATATCATCCAGTTGATTTTTATTTTTACAACTAGCGATACGTTTATATAAGCTTAATCGTATACTTACATCAAAAATATAACTTTCAGGAATAAGGGCAGGTAAACGTAGCTCTATTTCAGTTTGTTTTGCGGTGACTTGTGTTAATGATAATTGCTTACCATCTTTTAGGGCTTCTACCGCATGGTCAAGCATTTCCATATATAAACTGAAGCCAACTTGGCTCATGGATCCTGATTGATCTTCACCAAGTAATTCCCCTGCGCCACGTATTTCTAAATCATGTGTTGCCAATGTAAATCCAGCACCTAAATCTTCTAATGACGCGATAGCTTCAAGACGTTTTTTCGCATCTTTAGTCATGCGTTTTTCGTGAGGTGTTAACAGGTAAGCATAGGCTTGATGGTGCGAACGACCAACACGGCCACGTAGTTGATGTAATTGAGCTAACCCTAAATTATCAGCTCGATCCATTATAATGGTATTTGCACTAGGGACATCAATACCTGTTTCTATAATGGTCGTACAAACGATAACATTGAACCGTTGGTGATAAAAATCACTCATGATACGTTCAAGTTCTCGTTCTTGCATTTGTCCATGAGCAGTAATAACCCTAGCTTCTGGTACTAGTGCTTGAATATCTGCGGCGGTTTTTTCTATGCTATCGACATGATTATGTAAATAGTAAACCTGACCACCACGTAATGTTTCTCGTAAAATCGCTTCTCTAATTAAGGCATCATCATGCTGGCGAACAAAAGTTTTAACAGCTAGTCGTTTTGCTGGTGGTGTCGCAATAATTGATAAATCACGCATGCCACCCATTGCCATATTAAGTGTTCTAGGAATAGGGGTTGCAGTTAAGGTAAGAATATCAACATTGCTACGTAGTTGTTTAATTTTTTCTTTTTGTTTTACGCCAAATCTATGCTCTTCGTCTACTACCAACAATCCTAAGTCTTTATATTTAATACTGTTTTGTAGTAGTTTATGAGTGCCTATTAAGATATCTATCTGCCCAGATTCAACTTGTTTTATAATTTCAGTTTGTTGTTTTGCTGTTTTAAAGCGAGATAATACTTCGATTGAAACTGGCCAGTTCGCAAAACGATCGCGAAAACTTTCATAATGTTGCTGGGCAAGCAGCGTAGTGGGTACTAGTATGGCAACTTGTTTACCATCATTTACCGCCACAAAAGCGGCGCGCATTGCGACCTCGGTTTTACCAAAGCCGACATCACCACATACTAACCTGTCCATTGTTTTTGCAGACAGCATATCGCTAATAACGGCATTTATCGCTTGTTGCTGATCAAATGTTTCTTCAAAACCAAAACTATCACTAAAGGCTAAATAATCATCTTTATCTCGCTTAAAAGCATAGCCGGTATTGTTTGCGCGGTTGGCATAAATATCAAGTAATTCAGCTGCTACATCACGTACTTTTTCAGCTGCTTTTTGTTTCGCTTTGCTCCAAGTATCTGTACCCAATTTATGTAAAGGAGCATGCTCAGCGTCGGTACCTGAATAGCGGCTAATTAAATGTAAAGAGGCAACAGGTACATAGAGTTTTGCGTCGTTAGCATAACTAAGCATTAAAAATTCAGTGGTTATGCCACCGGTTTCTAGTGTTTGTAAACCTAAATATCGACCGATACCATGTTCTATATGTACAACAGCTTGACCGATAGAAAGTTCCGCTAAATTTTTGAAAATAGCGTCAGTTTCAATTTCTTGTGATTTGTTACGTCGTCTTGATTGGCGAACATGATCGCCTAATAACTCAGCTTCAGTAATTAAAGCAATCGCATTTTTCTTTGCACTGCTTTTTGATTGAAAACTAAAACCTTGGTTAAGTGCATTAACACTGATACCTAATAATTCATCTGACTCAATAAAGTCTTCAATAGTATTAAAAATGCTGGGTTTGACATTATCACGTGCGAGTAACTCTAAAACACTTTCACGTCGACCTTGACTCTCAGCGATAAATAAAATTTTATTGGGTGTCTCTTTTGACTGAATGAAGTTATTTATTAATTCAAAAGGTTGTTTTAACTTATGATCAATAGTCAGATCGGGCAGGGCATTAACATCGAAATAAATAGCACTCGATTTTTGTTTTTTGTTATCAATACTACCACTGATATTGTCATTTTCATCAGTGCTTAGTTGAGCTTCTTCTTCACAGCTTTTTATAGTAATACGTGCAAATGGCTTTAATGCGCTATATAACTCATCTTTGCTTAAGAATAGTTGCTCTGGTGGTAATAAAGGTCGAGTAGGATTGTAGCGTCTATTTTCATAGCGATATTCAATGTCTTGCCAGTGTTTTTTTAATGATTTTTCTAAATCACCTGAAATAGCAATTAGCGTATCAGGCATTAAATAATCACACAGTGTATTGGTATTTTTAAGCGTATCGGTGCAATCTTCAGTACTTTCATTTTTGAAAAAAAGCGGTAAATAATATTCTATCCCAGGAGGAAGAATTCCATTACTTACTTGATGATAGATAGACTCCTTATCAATCGAGCTTTTAAACAGTTCACGATATTGGCTACGAAATAAGTTAATGGCCTCTTTGTCTGTTGGAAATTCATGAGCGGGCAATAAATCAATATTGTCTACTTTTTCATTTGACCGTTGATTTTCAGGATCAAACAAACGGATTTCATCAATTTCGTCATCAAAAAAGTCTAAACGAAATGGGGTATTACTGCCCATAGGAAATAGATCTAAAATAGCACCACGAGCAGAAAACTCACCATGCTCCATAACTTGATCAACACAGCGGTAACCACTTGCTTCTAGATCTTGTCGAAGTTGATGTAAGTCTTTCTTATCACCTTTTTTAATGACTAAACTATTTGCTTCTATATATTTCTTAGGTGCTAGCCTTTGCGCCAATGTTGTTACAGGCACAATAACAATGCCTTTTTTCATGCGGGACAATTGGTAAAGAGTCGCTAGCCTTTGAGAAATAATATCTTGATGAGGAGAAAAAGTATCGTAGGGTAGTGTTTCCCAATCAGGAAATAAGCAAATCGATAATGCATTTTCGTCTTGCGATAAACTTTGTAGCTCCTGCTCTAGTTTGAGTGCAGAAGGCGTGTCATGAGTGAGTAATAATATTGGAACATCACTTGTTAACGCTCCTCGATACAAAGCAATACTCGCACTTGAGCCTTGCAAATTGTGCCAAGTTTTTCTGTCAACTGTGGTACTTGTATTAGTTGTTTTATTTTTAGCTAGAGTTGGCGCCAGTAAATAGCTTTTTTTGCTCATGGAATGCTTTAAATGATAGTTCAAAAATTATAACTGTATAGTTTAACTATTTCTGTACAATTTTAAATGCATTTGACAAAAATATATTTCACATCTAAACATAATAATGAACATCTAACCAGTTGCATCGATGTTTGAACTTTTAATGGGACTATTTATAAGGAATTAATATGAAAGTTTTAATTATGAGAGCACTGCTCTGTGCGTTATTCACTACTACGTTATTGTTCAATTCAAATTTAGCTATTGCTGCACCAACGGTCACGAAGGAAGTTAAAGCAATACAACAAGTTGTTCATTTGAACAAATCTACCCTCGAAGAGTTAATGACTTTAAAAGGAATTGGTCAGAAAAAAGCACAAGCGATTTTAGCATATCGCAAAAAAATGGGAGATTTTAAGTCTATTAACGATTTAATGAATGTTAAAGGTATAGGCGAAAAAGTATTAAAGGATAATATGGGTCGCCTGAAAATATAGCACGGATATCATTAATGTGTGTTTCTAAAAGTCAGCATTTCGCTGACTTTTTTATAAGTTGAGCTACTAAATTAACACTACTGTCTAACTATCGTTATGAAAGTTAGACAGATCATCTTGTTATTCCTTTTGGTTATAATAAAGCTGTTTCTTATTATAGAAAAATCAAGGTAGGTGTGGCATTCTTACCTTATTAATTTTATCAACAGTTGTGTATTGGCAATGAATTTAACTCATTTAAAAAAATTAGAATCGGAATCTATTCATATTTTTCGTGAAGTGGCTGCAGAGTTTGATAACCCTGTAATGCTTTATTCTGTCGGTAAAGACTCTGCAGTTTTGTTACATCTTGCTCGCAAAGCTTTTGCTCCAGGTAAAATCCCTTTTCCATTATTGCACGTTGATACGAATTGGAAATTTAAAGAAATGATCGCTTTTCGTGATCAAATGGCAAAAGACTATGGTTTTGAGCTACTTGTTCATCAAAACCCGGAAGGTATTGCCATGGGAATGGGACCATTTACTCATGGTAGTGCAACCCATACGGACGTGATGAAAACACAAGGCTTAAAGCAAGCGCTAAATAAATACGGATTTGATGCTGCTTTTGGCGGCGCACGCCGTGATGAAGAAAAGTCTCGTGCCAAAGAGCGTGTTTACTCATTCCGTGATGATAAACATCGTTGGGATCCTAAAAGCCAACGTCCTGAATTATGGAATATCTATAACGGTAAAGTTCATAAAGGCGAAAGTATTCGTGTTTTCCCTTTATCTAATTGGACTGAGCTTGATATTTGGCAGTATATCTATCTAGAAAGCATTCCAATTGTGCCACTTTATTTAGCTGAAAAACGTCCAGTTGTTGAACGTGATGGTACATTAATCATGGTTGATGACGATCGTATGCCAATTGAAGAAGATGAAGAAATACAAATGAAAAGTGTTCGTTTTAGAACGCTTGGTTGTTACCCATTAACAGGTGCAGTTGAGTCAACAGCGACTACGTTACCTGAAATTATTCAAGAAATGTTATTAACAAAAACCTCTGAACGCCAAGGTCGTGTAATAGATCATGATAGTGCTGGCTCGATGGAAAAGAAAAAGATGGAAGGTTACTTCTAAGCCTTAAATATAAACCTTATATGTATAACTAAGGTAAGGCTTCTATTTTCAACATAACATTTTATTTGATTAAAAATTTTCGAAGGAAAACATTATGAGTAACCAGCAAGACTTAATTGCAGATGATATTCAAGCTTATTTAAAGCAGCATGAAAACAAAGAATTAGTACGTTTTTTAACGTGTGGTAGCGTAGATGATGGTAAAAGTACCTTAATTGGTCGCTTGTTACATGACTCTAAAATGATTTTTGAAGATCAATTAGCCGCTATTGAAAAAGATTCAAAAAAATCAGGGACCACTGGTGAAGCTATCGATTTAGCATTATTAGTTGATGGTTTACAATCTGAACGTGAGCAAGGCATCACCATTGATGTGGCATACCGTTATTTTGCTACCGATAAACGTAAATTTATTATTGCAGATACTCCTGGCCACGAACAATATACGCGTAATATGGCAACAGGTGCGTCTACTTGTGATATCGCAATTATCTTAATTGATGCACGCTACGGCGTGCAAACACAAACACGTCGTCATTCATTTATTTGTTCGTTATTAGGTATTAAGCATATTGTTGTTGCCGTGAACAAAATGGACTTGGTTGATTACTCGCAAGAAAAATATCAAGCAATCAAAAAAGATTACCGTGAATTTGCTGAATCACTTAACTTTGAAGATGTACGTTTTGTACCTATGTCGGCGCTTAATGGTGACAACGTAGTAGAAGAAAGTGCAAACATGGATTGGTACCCAGGCGCAACATTAATGAAGTTGCTAAATACCATTGATGTAAAAGAACAAAATGCATTCACAGAATTACGTTTTCAAGTGCAGTATGTCAACCGCCCTAACTTAGATTTTCGTGGTTTTGCCGGCACTATTTCTTCAGGTCATGTACTTGTCGGCGATACCATTGTTGCCTTACCTTCAGGTAAAGAAAGTGTTGTGAAAGAAATTGTTACCTTTGACGGTAACATAGACCGTGCCGATAAAGGTATGGCAGTAACACTAACATTAGAAGACGAAATTGATATTAGCCGTGGTGAAATCATTGTTAAAAAAGGTTGTTTACCAACATCGGCTAAAGAATTAAATGCAACAGTAGTATGGATGCATGAAAATGAATTAGAAGCGGGACGTGAATACTTTATTAAGCATGGCAGTAAAATGACTACTGGTCACGCAAGTAAAATTGTGAATAAGTTTGACGTTAATACCATGGAAAAATCGGCTTCAGCGCAACTGGCTGTTAACGAAATTGGTAATGTTGATTTCGTCATGGGTGAAACATTGCATTTTGACGATTACCAAGTTAACCGTGGTAGTGGTGCTTTTATTATTATTGATAGACTAAGTAACCTAACGGTTGGTGCAGGTATGATTAATCATGCTATCGCTGAAGAAGTAAAAGAATACTCAGCATTTGAGTTAGAGTTAAATGCATTAGTTCGTAAGCAGTTCCCTCACTGGGGTGCTAGAGATATAACTAAATAGATTAGCTATAGCTCAGTTTGTTGTGACGCCTTTTTGAATTAGTTAGGCGTACATATTTTCTTTGTCATCAACAACGCTAAGTATGAATATCTAACACCTAGGATAAAAATGACAATACAACAGTGGTTGATTATAGCTGTTTTTATCGCCACTTTTGTCGGCCTTCTTAAATATCAACAAGCACCCGAACGGGTTTTCTCTATTACAGTACTTGTTTGTTTAGCACTTTCTTTTGTAAGTGTTGACGATATTCTTAGTAATGCAGTAAACCCAGGTTTAGTCACCTTAATTTTATTAGTGCTTTGTTCCTTTTCATTTGAGCGAACCAGTATATTACGCCGTTTAAGTAATAGCGTTTTTAGTGGTTCAAAAATAAAGTCGATGTTACGACTTGTGATAGGTACTGCTTTTGCTTCTGCACTTATGAGTAATACTGCAGTAGTTGCGACGCTGATTAACAGTGTTAAAAGTAATAAGCTAATTAATGCGGGTAAATTACTACTTCCCTTATCTTATGCCGCTATATTAGGTGGTACTCTCACCTTAGTGGGCACCTCTACTAACCTTATTGTCAATAGTTTGTTAATTGAACAAGGTGGCCAAGGCTTAGCTTTTTTTGATTTTACCGGTATTGGTATTGTTGCACTTGCTTTCTGTTTATTAATTGTTGTTTTACGTGCTAAAACCTTGCCTAATATGGCGCAGGGTGAATTGTCGACTCAAGATTATTTGCTTGAAGCTGAAGTCTCTATAGATTCTAAGCTCATTGGTAAAAGCATTGAAGAAAATGGTTTAAGAAATTTAGATGCTTTATTTTTAGTTGAAATCGTCCGTTATGGTCGATTGATCTCGCCTGTTACGCCTGAAGAAACATTACAAGTAGGCGATAAGCTTATTTTCAGTGGTGATATTTCTAAAGTATTAACCTTACAGCAATTTGATGGACTAACATTATTTGCAGAGCGTAATGATCTGTTACGCGATAATTTAACAGAAGTACTTATTAAAAGTGAGTCAGCTATTGCCGGTAAAACCTTGAAAAAAGCAGGGTTTAGAGCTCGGTTTGACGCTGCAGTTGTTGCTGTTCGCCGTGAAGGTTGTGCTTTATCAGGAAAATTAGGCGATATTGTTTTACAGTCAGGTGATTTTTTAGTGCTAGCAGTAGGGCAAGACTTTGCAAGTAGAACTAATTTATCGAAGAATTTTTTTATTCTTTCAGGTCATCAGGCTGTCAACATGCTGAGTGGCTGGCGTGATCATGGTACTATTTGGGGTTTTGTACTTGCTATTTTAGTCTCAGTTTTAACGCCGGTTTCTTTATTGAGTTGTTTATTTATTTATGTGGCAGCGCTTATTTTTAGCGGAGCATTAACGGTAAATGAAATTAAACGTCGATTTCCATTAGAAATTTGGATGATAGTACTTGGCGCATTAACGTTAGCTAGTGCTGTTGAAAATACTGGTGTTGCAGCAGTTATTGCGAGTAGTATCGAACAGCTACTCAATGGTAGTAGCCCTTATATTGCTTTTGTGGCTATTTTTGTTTTAACGTTATTATTAACCGAGCTAATCACTAATAGTGCCGCCGCAGCATTAATTTTTCCTATTGCTTATAATATCGCACTAGGTTTAGGTGTTGATCCCATTCCTTTTGTGATGGCGGTTGCTTTTGCTGCCAGTGGAAGCTTTATTAGTCCTTATGGCTATCAAACCAATATTATGGTTTATAACGCAGGTAACTATCAATTGGGTGATTTTGTTAAGTTTGGTTTACCTGTGTCAATCACATACAGCGCTACGGTATTATTGATGATCCCTTTAGTGTTTCCTTTTTGATGTTAATTTTTTAAAGAGTACATAATGAAAACAGAAAATACTGTTTGGCATGAACAACATATTTCTAAAGAGCAACGTGCTAGCCTTAAAAGCCAAAAGCCTTGTTTGCTTTGGTATACTGGCTTAAGTGGCTCGGGTAAGTCGACAGTAGCGAATGCTGTTGATGCTTTATTATTTAAGTTGGGTTGTCACAGCTATCTACTTGATGGTGATAATGTTCGCCATGGTTTGAATGGTGACTTAGGTTTTACCGATGAAGATAGAGTAGAAAATATCCGCCGTATTAGTGAAGTGTCAAAATTATTTTTAGATGCAGGTCTAATTGTCTCAACAGCTTTTATTTCACCGTTTACAGAAGATAGAGCGAGAGCAAGAGCGAAATTAGAAGACGGTGAGTTTATCGAAGTTTATATCGATACGCCAATCAGTGTTTGTGAGCAGCGAGACCCTAAAGGGCTTTATAAAAAAGCACGCGCAGGTGAAATTAAAGATTTCACTGGCATAGATTCTACTTATGATGTTCCTCAGAGTCCGGAGATTCATGTTAAAACCGCTGAGTTATCAATACAAGAGTGTGCTGAGCAAATTGTTCATTATTTAATTGAGCAAGGTTTTATTACTATGAATAAAAATGATAGTGACAATATTGGTCGTTTAGGACAAGGATAAGTTATGCATTATGATGTTTTTAATGGTGATGCCGATGGCATTATCGCGTTGTTGCAACTTCGACTGTCTAAAAATAAACTGCATCCAAAAGAATCGGTTTTAGTGACAGGCGTAAAACGTGACATTAGTTTGCTTAAAAATGTTAATGCAGAATCCGCAACATCAGTGACTGTTTTAGATATATCATTAGAAAAAAACATTGAAGCTTTATCTAATTTGCTGGAAAAGGAAGTTGACGTGTTTTACGTCGATCACCATAGAACAGGCGAAGTTCCACAATCAAAATATCTAACAAATTTAATCGACACCGATGCCAACACTTGTACTAGCCTAATAGTAAATAAGTATCTACAGAATGAATTTGTTCACTGGGCTATCGCAGCTGCGTTCGGTGATAATATGCAATTATCAGCGCAAACGCTCGCCAAAGAGCATAATATATCAAGTGAGCAGCAGGCATTGTTAAAAGAGCTTGGTATTTATATTAACTATAATGGCTACGGTCGTAGTGTTGATGATTTACATTTTCATCCCGCACAACTATTAGAAAAGCTATCTGATTACGCTGATCCATTTGATTTAATTAATGAAACTAATTCAATATTTTATCAACTTAAAACAGCCTATTTAGTTGACATGGAAAAAGCGCATAAGTCTCCTGTTTTAGTGAATAATGAGCAAATCTGTGCTGTACAATTAGCTGATCAACCTTGGGCAAGAAGAGTTAGCGGTGTTTTTGGTAATGCACTTGCTAATGGAGCACCTAACAAAGCTCATGTTGTTGTCACCTTAAATGAAAGTCTTGCTGATGAAGAGCCTACTTATACTATTAGCCTTAGAGCTCCATTAAACAATAAACAAGGAGCAGGGGAACTCTGTGCAAACTTTCCTACTGGGGGAGGGCGAGCTGCTGCTGCGGGAATTAATGCCTTGCCAGCAGAAATGCTTGGCGATTTTTTTGCTAGCGTGGCAAAATATTACCAATAAAGTTAAATACTAGAAGCAAGGGAATATAATGAGCTTATTAATAACAGGTGGTACAGGTTATATAGGTAGCCATACAGTTGTTGAATTGCAAACGTTAGCATTAGAAGAAGCATCGAACCAAGATATCATTATTGTTGATGATTTATCTAATTCTTCCACGCTAGTTCTTGATAGAATTAAACAGATCACCAATAAAACAGTCACTTTTATTAAAGCGGATGTTTGTGATTATAACGCGATAAATGCTATTTTTGACCAGTATGATATTGATGCGGTAATTCATTTTGCAGGTCATAAAGCTGTGGGAGAATCGAATGAAAAGCCCCTTAGTTATTATCATAATAATGTTTCAGGTACCGTTACTTTATTACAAGTGATGGCTGAGCATAATGTTAAGAAATTAGTATTTAGCTCTTCGGCTACTGTTTATGGTGATAATGTTTCGCCATTAAATGAAAGCATGCCAACGTCGGCGACTAACCCTTATGGTCAAACTAAGCTGATGGTCGAGCATATTTTGTTTGATCTCGCAAAAAGTGATAGTGAGTGGTCGATTGCTTGCTTGCGTTACTTCAATCCTATTGGTGCGCATAGTTCTGGTTTAATAGGTGAAAACCCTAATGGTATCCCAAATAACTTATTACCCTATGTAGCACAAGTTGCAATTGGCCGATTAGCACAATTACAGGTGTTTGGTGATGACTATGATACTGTTGATGGTACAGGTGTTCGTGATTATATTCATGTGGTTGACTTAGCTCAAGGCCATGTGAAAGCGTTACAAAACTTAGATAAAATATCTGGTTGTAAGGCTATTAATTTAGGTACAGGTAATGGTACCTCAGTGCTTGAAATTGTTAACACGTTCAAAGAAATTAGTGGTCAAGATATTCCATACAAAATAGCCCCTAGAAGAGCTGGTGATTTAGCAACGGTATACGCTAATGCAGATTTGGCTAATGAATTACTTGGTTGGCAAGCAACTCGCAATTTATATACTATGATTGAAGATACTTGGCGTTGGCAGTCTGAAAACCCAGAAGGTTTTTAATTAATAATTAAGGCCAATAACTTGTTAAATATTATTTGTCTATAATTGAGATTGCTAAACAGGAAATGAGTGTATTATTGAAAATAATACCCGTTTCCTGTCATGGTTTATTCAGACATCTGACTTTGTTCATCAGCCCATGCTAATGCTTCATTATAATGTTTTAGGGTTTGAGTCTTCTCTATTATAAGTTTTTCCATAATAATATTTGTTTTATCCCATTCGGCATGCTCAATTAGTTCAGCTAATCTTATTATGGCTGCCATCAAGCCTTTTCGCGTTAATAGAGGATCTTTAATTTCACTCGTTAGTGGAAGTTTATCTAAGATAACCTCTATTTTTTCATCTAAAATTGCATCTATCATGGATAATAACCCCGTAAGAAAAGCAATTGAAACATCAGATCTATAGCTCATATCACGCGCAATAAGCTCACAAAATTTAGCACGAGCAAGTGCGGCTTTTATTAATTCATTGGGCTTTTCAGGGTTTACTGTTACAGCAAACATTAAGGCAAGAAAACGTTTAAGTTCGCTCGAACCGAGTAATATTAATGCTTGTTTTATCGTTGAAACTTCACTACGTCGTTTAAATGCGGCAGAATTTGCATAACGAAGTAATTTATAAGATAGAGAAACGTCCCGCTCAAAAACGTGGGTAATACCTGCAAGATCTAACTCTGGTTTAGACGTTTCATATAGTAGGTCTGCCATTGTAAGTTGAGAAGGTGATAAGTTTTTAGTTTTCACCATTTCCGGTCTAGCAAAAAAGAAGCCTTGAAAATAGGTAAAGCCTAACTGCTTAGCTTGTTCATATTCTTCATAAGTTTCTACTTTTTCTGCGAGTAATTCTATGTGAGGGTAATCTCTAGTTGCTTCAATTATTTGATTTACTTCACTTAAAGCTGTTTTTTGAATATCTACCTTAATAATTTTTATATAAGGATAAAAATGTATCCATACATTTTGGTGTACATAGTCATCTAAAGCAATGATGTAATTTTTACTATGCAAATTTTTACATAGGCCGAGTAATTTTTTGCCAGGTTTTACTGTTTCTAAAACTTCAACTACTACTTCTTCATTTGTCAGCATCTCGGGATAACCTTGAACTAAGGTTTCTAATGTGAAGTTTATGAAGGCGAGTTTATTATTTGTAAATTCACTTATACCCATATTGAATTTACTTGCTTCAATCATTTTACTTGTTGCTTCATCACCATCTATATCAGGAAAAACATTGTCTATACTATCGCGAAAAAGTAACTCATAACCAAAGAGTTTTTTGTTTACATCTAAAATAGGCTGTCTAGCGGCATAAAAGTACATAGTTTGAGCAATATCTTTTTTAATAAAAGCAGTTACTAATCAATATACCTGTTCTGTTTGAAGATGCAAGATAGCTGAGCTTTATTGTTTGTCGTAAAATCTATTTAATAAGTACTTTTTATAGGAAGATTATGCCACTAAGGTTTATTTTTAGTGGCTTTCTTGATAGCGTAGGTAGGTATTTCACAAAATAAAAACAATTTAAGGGGTAACACTTGGAATTTGGAACAATGGTTTCGTTAGCGCTATATTTTATCATTATGTTAGGTATCGGAATTTACGCCTTCAAAACATCAACAGATGATGTGTCAGGATTTATGTTAGGAGGGCGAAACTTAAGCCCTGGAGTTGCAGCTTTATCTGCAGGTGCATCTGATATGAGTGGCTGGATGTTAATGGGGTTACCAGGAGCAATGTATGTTTCAGGTATGAGTAGCTTGTGGATTGCATTTGGTTTGGTTATTGGTGCTTTTTTAAATTATATAATTGTCGCGCCACGCCTGAGAACTTATACCGAAGTAGCGAATGACTCTATAACTTTACCTGACTTCTTTGAAAACCGTTTTAATGATAAATCTCGTTTATTAAGAGTGGTGTCTTCTGTTGTTATTGTCGTCTTTTTCACTCTGTATACCTCAAGTGGTATTGTTGCTGGCGGTAAACTGTTCGAAAGCTCTTTTGGTTTGAATTATGAAGTTGGCCTGTATGTAACAGCGGGTGTTGTCGTCGCTTATACTTTTTTTGGTGGTTTTTTAGCTGTTAGCTTAACTGATTTTGTTCAGGGCTGCATTATGTTCATAGCACTTGTTTTAGTGCCTGTGGTAGCGATTAACGAAGTAGGTGGTATCAATGAGGTACGACATACTGTAAGTAATATTAACCCTGAACTATTAGATATTTTTAATGGTGTTGGCGCAATCAGTATTATTTCGGCAATGGCATGGGGCTTGGGGTACTTTGGGCAACCTCATATTATTGTAAGGTTTATGGCGATACGAAGTGTAAAGGATATGCCCGCAGCACGACGCATTGGTATGAGTTGGATGATAGTGGCTATCATTGGTGCAATGGGGACAGGCTTTGCGGGGATAGCTTATGTTGCTAAAACAGGTATGTCTCTTAAAGATCCGGAAACGATTTTCATTTTATTATCGCAAATTCTATTTAGTCCACTGATTGCAGGCTTCTTATTAGCTGCAATTTTAGCTGCTATTATGAGCACAATCTCATCTCAATTATTAGTGACATCAAGCTCTTTAACAGAAGATTTTTATAAAACATTTTTACATAAAGAAGCGTCTGATAAGCAACAAGTCATGGTGGGGCGAATTTCTGTTATTTTAGTTGCATTAGTCTCAATTTCTTTAGCTTATGATCGCAATAGCACTATTTTAACTTTAGTGAGTAATGCTTGGGCTGGTTTTGGTGCCGCGTTTGGCCCAGTTATTATCGGTAGCTTGTATTGGAAAAAAATGACCAGAAATGGAGCCCTAGCAGGGATGATTACCGGCGCAGTCACAGTATTGCTGTGGATTTATTTACCGATCACTATTAATGGGCAATCATTAAGCTCAATAATGTATGAAATAGTGCCAGGCTTTATTTTATGTTCTTTGGTTATTTATATTGTTAGTAATATGGCGCCTCAAAATGATAGCGCTATTTTAGCCAAGCATGACGAAATGTTGACCCACCATCCTTAATACATAAAAGAAGGATAATATAAATGAACAGGCATTAGTTTAATGTCTGTTCAGTGTAAATTAATCACTGTTAACAGATGTTGTTTATACAGTTATAACTTGGACAGCCCATTGAAATTTTACA
Organism: Colwellia sp. 6_MG-2023; assembly: GCF_030547765.1. Classification (NCBI taxonomy): domain Bacteria; kingdom Pseudomonadati; phylum Pseudomonadota; class Gammaproteobacteria; order Alteromonadales; family Colwelliaceae; genus Colwellia; species Colwellia sp. 6_MG-2023. Next base: position 28,192 of record NZ_JAUOPP010000019.1, read on the forward strand.
ATAGTTATTTTGAACTAGGTGCACAATTTTATCAGCACGTATCACCAGATACAGTGCCAGATCCAAAGCTTTTGTTGTGGAACAAGGCATTAGCCGATGATTTATCGATTACTGAAACATTGCAAGCAGATCACAAACTATTAGCTAAGTACGGCTCAGGTAATGAATTACCTAAAGGGGTCAACTCAATTGCCTTGGCTTATTCAGGACATCAATTTGGTCATTTCAATCCTAATTTAGGGGATGGTCGAGCGCATTTACTTGGTGAGATGTTTGATAAGCAAGGTATTCGTCGTGATATCCAGTTAAAAGGCTCAGGGCAAACTGTTTTTTCAAGACGCGGCGATGGGAAGTGTGCATTAGCGCCAGCTTTACGTGAGTACATGATGAGTGAAGCTCTCTATGCGCTTGGTGTGCCCACCTCTAGGTGTTTAGCTGTAGTAGGTACTGGTGAGTTGATTAACCGAGGTTTGGCTAAACCTGGCGCTGTGGTAACCCGTGTTGCCGCTAGTCACATTCGTGTTGGTAGCTTTCAATACTTTGCCGCTCGCGGCGATATAGATTCATTAACTGCCTTGCTTGATTATACTATTGAGCGTCATTTCCCTGAAATTGATGATCCTAGTCTTAACAATGCAGATGCTGATAGTACAAAGGTTAGTAATCAAAAGCCTTCGCAAGAACAACGTATTTTACAGTTTTTAGAAAAAGCAATTGATAAGCAAATAACCTTAATTACACAATGGTTACGTATCGGTTTTATTCATGGTGTGATGAACACAGATAATACTGCTATAAGTGGCGAAACCATTGATTTTGGTCCTTGTGCAATGATGGGAACCTATGACAATAAAGCTTCTTTTAGCTCTATTGATGAATATGGTCGTTATGCTTTTGGTAATCAAGGAAAAATTGGTCAGTGGAATATGGCTAGATTAGCCGATTGTCTATTAGTGTTATTGAATGACACAGCTGAAAAAGATGCGGATAATAATATTGAAGACGAAGTTAACCAAGAAAAAACGTTAGAAAGCATTGAAGCGATCATTCAGCAATATACAAGTAAATTTGATCAAGCTTATTATGCAATGTATGCGAAAAAGCTGGGTATTAGTGACATAGGTGAAAATCATATGACTTTAATTAATGATCTTTTAGCCATGATGCAAGCTCAAAAACTGGATTACACACAAACTTTTTATGCACTAACACAATCATTATCAAATAGTGCCCAAGAAAAAGCGTTAATCTCTGAATTTGGTCAATGGTATCAAACATGGATGGAAACCCTAACTCAGCTTAACATCTCAAAAGTAGAAGCAGAAAGCTTGATGTCTAAAAACAATCCATTAGTAATTCCTCGAAATCATCATATCGAGGAGTTACTTGATCGTTGTGAGTTAGTAGTAACAGATAACATGAATTCTAATACATCAGATAACCCAAAAGTTAGCGATATTGTAAATGACTTTCTTCAAGTTATCTGTTCACCATATAAAGAACTTACGAATACTAAATATTACCAAGACGCACCGCAAGATAAAGACCAATATTATCAAACCTTTTGTGGTACTTAGTTTTTCTAATTAGTGTCCTAATTAAATAGACCAGTTAATATTGTTGCTAATAGCACGTTGCCATTGGCTTAATGATTCGTTTTTATTAGCAACAACAATAATATCATTTTCTTGATAACTAAGAGATTCACCTTGTAAATTATCATCATGAAACTTATCAACAAATTCAAGATGTTCTTTCTTAGGCACAACAAATACCGCCACAGTATCGGTTACCCCTTTAAATACTAAGTGTAGGCTTTTCATACCATCAAATCGGCAGTAATCTGCAGCAATCAATTCACCCATTGAATCACTAAAGCTGCCATTAAAAGTAACCATTTTTTGATTTAATGAGTCTAAGCTGACTTTAGCATTTGTACTATTAGAAAATGAACCTTGTTCATAGTAGACGTGGGCAAGAGCATAATCACCTAAATTGTCATAATTATAGCTATTAGAAAATTGTAAGTAATTGACTACTATTCCCGCAATTATTGCGACAGATGCGGCTAAAGCTAAATGGATACGTGATTTACGTTTATTTTGTTGATGGCTTTTGAGTGTTTGACGTAAAAGTAATTTATCACATAAATCGTCAGGCACAGGAATACTCATTGCTTGTTTGATTCTTTCATCAAGCATGCAAAGCTCTTGGGCTAATTGCTTTTTCGCAGGATCATCCTTTTGAGCTGCGATTATATCTTCATCTAAGCTGCTAGGGTCAGCATAGATGCTGCGCCTAAATTGTAAGTCATCCATTTTCGTTTCAGATGTCATATCTTTACTCGTTGTACTATTTTTCATGGAGAAATCTCGCCTTTTCAGGCTCTTTTTCTAAAGCTTCTTTTAACTGGTTTCGAGCTCTAAATAATCGAGTCATTACCGTATTTTTGTTTAAGTCTAATAATTTAGCTATATCTTCACCACTGTAGCCACCTAGTATTTGTAGTACTAATGGCTCGGAGTATTCCGGCGGTAATTGAGCTATTTTATCTCTTAACCATTCGTTTTCTATCTCTTGTTCAGTACTAGTGGATTGCGTATCCATTATACTGTCCTCTTCATATTCACTCATATCAAAGCGTTTTCGTTCAAATCGCCTTGCATTTTCGCGCCTTAAAATGGTTATTAACCATGATTTAGCGGCTTTTTCATCTTTTAATGAGTCAAGTGCACGCCATGCTCTTAAAAAGGTTTCTTGTACTAAATCTTCAGAAACCTGTTTGTCGTGAGTTAACCAATATGCGTATCGGTATAAATCACTATGAAGCCCTTTTACCAGAGCTTCATACCTAACTTGTTTTGTCGCCATGCAAATGCCTTAATGGACTCAATATATCAGACCTGATATTTATTATATTAATTTCAACTTTTATTTAAATTCTTTATTAAATGTGTTTATTTTAGTATTAAGACGGATTTAATGTGAATTTAGGTTGTTGTTTATTTTTATTACCTGAAGCATTAATTTGTTGAATTGCCTTTAATAGTTTATCTCCAACCCATGTTTGTTCAGTTACGTCTTTACCATATAGGTATAGCTGAATTTCATCAATAGCTGAAGTAAATTCTTCATTATCTATTTTTATTAAAGCCTCAGATAAGGTCGATATTGCACTTCCTTCCTGATTTAAAGGTAAGGTATTTAACCAAGGTAGAACTAAATTAAGAGTTTGTTCGGCATCATTTTTTTTACAAGCAGCCATCAAGGCAAGATAATGATTATTTACTGCCTTTATCTTGTTAGGCTCTACTTGTTTAGTGGTAGTGCGTTTTAAATACCAAACATGGCACGCCCAAGCAAAAGTGGTTAAAATCCATAAGCCTAAAAATAACCACTGTAACGAGCTCGTTTTTTCAACAATGTTAGGTGGCGATAGGGTTACAGGTGAAACTGCTGTTTGTCCTTGCGATACTATAGGTGTATTTACCATATTGCTTGTTACAGAAGTCGGGGCATCAGGATTCGGCTTAATGCTAATTGTCTGCTCTGGTAAGATTGCTTGTTGATATTTATTCGTTATGGTATTCCACCAAGCAATGGTTATTTTAGGTAGAGTATAGTCACCAGGTTGGCTGGCAACTAAAGCAAAGTTTTGTCTTTTTTGACTAATTAAGCGTTCTTTTGTTAAGTTTGAATGTAATTCAGGTTGATCTGGATATATTTTCAAACCGCTTGGTGCTTCCATCATTATTTGAGGAAGCTGTGCTTTAGCTAAACCGGCTGCGGTTAATGTAATTGTACGTGTAATCGGCTCACCTACTTTAAATTCTTGAGGCTCTGGTTGCCATTCTTGATGCAAGGTAAGTAATTCACTAGGTAACCAGCTAGTATTCTTATCTAAAGGAAAACTGTCAGGAATTGGGCGTACATTAAGCGCTATTTTTTCACCTATAATATTAATAGGTTTAGTGTCACCAAAGCTTAAAAACCCAGAGCGACGTTGTGATTGAACCATAATATCACCAGAGAACATTGGTGTTTCTAGTATTAAATTACCACTTTGCTCGGGCGTAATAGCATAGGTACGTTCAATTATTCTATAACGCTTACCGTTAACAATATTATCACTTTCTTGATCTTTACCTACTTGCTCTATGGTTGCTCCTTGTAAGCTTGGTTCAGTTAAGCTACCACGTTGAAGTTGAACACCAACATGTAATTTAACGGTAAGTGTAAGTAGCTGCTGAACATAGATATCTTTTGAGGACAGCTCTGTTGATATAAACACATCTTTTTGTTGAGTCGACGTTGCGTTACTTTGCTCGACTACTTGTACATTAATTGGTTGAGAGCTATGCCCATCTATAGTTAGAGGTGGTATTGTTAAACTGCCAATTGTTTTTGGAATTAATATAATTTTCCAGCGCGTGGTTCTGCTTGTTTCGAAATTGATCATACTCGTTTGTGAGCTGACTTCTGTGCGCGCAACAACAAAATCTTTTAATAGCATTGAGGTATCAAGTGCATCTCGCTCAACATTGTCATCCGCGATAACGGTTAAAATGATTGAGTCATTTTTCATTACAGGATTAGCATCTATGCTTGCCGTAACGCTACTAAGAGCAAAAGCTGTTTGGCTTATTGCTATGGCGGTAATGACGGTTAGTAAGGCTAATACGTTCAAAATAATTTTTACCACTGTTTTTTGACTCCTGGACTAGTGCTATCTTGTTTGCGTTTTTGATATTCTAATTGCATTTTGTTGCGCAGTAATAAATAGGGATCATCTGTTACTTTATTCAATAACTGTTGATGTTTTTGGTCTGTTTCTTTAGCTTGTTGTTCGGCAGCAATTTGTGCGGCTGTTTTTGCTTCATTTTCATTACCTTGTTCTTCAGTTGGCTCTGTACTTTCTGACTGCTGTTCTTTTTCTTCAGACTCTTGCTCTTGTTGTTCTTGGTTAGATTCTTCAGGCTTACTATCTTGTTCTTTGTCATTATTTTCATCTCCTTCAGAGCCTTGTTGACCTTCTTTATTGTCTTGCTCTTGAGACTGATCTCCTGGAGATTGATCATTTTCTGATTGCGAGTCTTGTTGTTCTTGATTTTTATTCTCGTCAGAATCTTGTTCTTGTGAATCCTCGTTTTCTGATTGGTCACCCTGTTGCTCTTGCTGCTCTTGCTCTTTTTGTAGCTGCTTTATTTTTTCTATATTATCTTTAGCATCTTGGAGCTCAGGGTTTTTACTTAATGCTTCCTCATAACTTTCAATAGCTTGCTCGTATTGTTGCATTTTAGCTAACGCATTACCTTGATTGTACAAAGAGTCAGCACTATTAGCTTCATCGCCTTTTCTAAAAGCATCTAAAGCTGCTTGGTAGTTACCGGCTTTATAATGAGAGCTACCTTGCCACTGTGAATTTTTAAATTGTTCAGCAGCTCCTTGAAAATTTTCTTGGTTATATTTTTTTTGTGCTTGTTGATCGCTTGTTTCCCATAAGTTTTGCCATAATTTTTTGGAGGTACTTGCGAAAGATGATGTAGCAATTTGCAAATTTTCTACAGTGTTATTTTTTTCAATTTCAGCCGGTTCAGTTGCTGCAAAACTAGAAGAACTAGCGAGTGAAAAAGAAAGTAAAAATAACATAGGCATACAAGTTAAAGGTAATAGTAGAAGTGTACTGCCACGACGAAAATAGCTCAGCATCAAGGGCAGTACTAGTAATAATAACCATGCCCCTTGTTCTTGCCATTGATCACCAGTTTGTTGGCTTTGTTGTTTTTCGCTTTTATTTCTTTCAGACATCGTGTCTTTTACAATTAAATTATTAATATCACTATCATCATTTTTTATGGTTTGATAGTTTCCTTGTCCACGCGATGCTAGCGATTGTAATTTATGGCTTGGCAGCTGTGGCACAACGATAGCACCAGAAGAATCTTTTAATAATTCACCGCTAGGTAAGGTTATAGGAGCGCCACTTTCAGTACCTACACCTAAAATATTTAATTGATGACCAAATTCATTTGACCAGTCATAAATATCGTTTATTTCTTCATTATCGATATCGTCAGTGAACCAATAAATATCGCCATTAAGGTGTCCAGCATTGATCAGCATTTCATGGGCAAGTGTTAATGCGGCCAAAGGATTAGAGCCAGATACTGGCATAATGCCTGGTGTTAATGAAGGTAGTAATAGGGCTATGTTTTTTACATCTTGGGTTAATGGGCTAATGATAAAGGCATCACCAGCATAAGCAATTAACCCAGTATCACCTTCATTGATTTTATTAAGTAAATCAATAGCCTTAAAGCGTGATCTTGTCAGTCTATTAGGCTTTACATCAGTGGCATACATGGAATAAGACATATCCATAATAAGAACGGAGCCGCGTTCCGTTTGGTAAACCGGTTGTGGTAGTTTTTTCCACACAGGCCCAGCTAAGGCAATGATACCCAATAAACCGATAATAAAGGGTTTTAACAAAAAAGTTTTACTGCTAAATGAGTTTTTGTTGGTGCTTGAATTAGCACTTCCTTCTACGAGCACTTGGCTTAAATGGCTAGGGAGAAATTTTTGCCAAGGTGATTGATGAAAACGGTGTTTTTTTAATAACCAAAGTACCAGAAATAAAGCAAAGAGTGCCAATAGCCAATAAGGTCTGACAAAATGAAAGTTGCTTAGAAATAAATTAAAAGAGGTCATTGTGATATTTAAACCTAGGTTATTTACGATTGAAGCGAGTAAAATTGATGGCTAAAAAATAGAACATACTAATCAGCAAAGCTAAGGCCAACGGAAAATAAAATAACGCAGTAAGTGGCCTCATTTGTTGTTGCTCTTGTTCTAATGGCTCAAGTTGATCGAGCAATTGATAAATTTCGCTCATATCTTGTCCATCTCGGGCACGAAAATATTTACCGCCCGTTTCTTCAGCTAATTTTGTTAAGGTTTGTTCATCTAATTCGCTCGAAGGGTTAACTCGGCGTGTGCCAAATAATGATTTTTGTAACATTACGTCAGCACCAATACCAATAGAATAAATAGTGATATCTTTGGCAATGGCAAGCTCAAGCGCTTGTTCAGGTGATATTTTTCCTGCGGTATTTTGTCCATCAGTTAATAATAATAAAACTTTGTTAGACTTTTGCTTGGCATCAAAACGTTTTACAGCAAGCCCGATAGCATCACCGATTGCGGTTTTTTGTCCAACTAAACCTAATACACTTTCATCAAGCATTTGTTTAACGGTTTTTCTATCAAAGGTCATTGGTGTTTGCATATAAGCATCATCAGCAAAGAGTATTAAACCAAGCCTGTCTCCTACACGACGTTGTATAAAATCACCTAACACTACTTTTAGCATGTTAAGGCGGTTTACGGTGTTACCATTTAGCTGCATATCTTCTATTTGCATACTGCCAGATAGATCAACGGCAATCATCATTTCTCTGCCTTCGGTAGGAATATCAATAGCATCACCAAGCCATTGTGGTTGACTTAATGCTAATACTGTTAATAGCCAGCATAAGGTCAAAACAATTAATGGCGCTTTCTTATTTTGTTGATGAGTAACATCGACAGAATGACTATCAATTAATTGCGGCATAATTAATGCTGCACTTACTTGAGTACTGTCCTTCTTAGGTAACCAATAAACTAATAGCGGGAGTGGTAAAAGAAGTAATAACCAAGGCCAAGCAAACGTTATCATGCGCTAACTCCTTGACTTTTCTTTAAAGGTGAACTCATATTTTCGTCGGTATTAGTCTCAATCTTTTTTGATGGTTTAGGTGGCAGTGCGTGCGTTAGCCAAAGAATAGCGGCGTGATAAAAGTCGCTATCTGATGACGGAACATTATGTTCATCTTTTTGAGACTGATATTGGTTGATAAAGGCTTCTTTACTTAAACTAGTGAACGTTTCTTGATATTTTATTGGTAATTGAGCTGTTAAAAATGACTGTAATGAATCACCAAAAAGCTTAGCCAATTCTGTCCGAGAAAAATAATGCATAGCCGCCCATTTTAATAGGGCTACCGTGTCATTTATTGAAAGGTTAGGCGTATTTTTTAATTGTATTAATGCTTGTTTCTTTACTTGGTTACGTTGCGCATTTTTTCTCATTTTAATGATAGTAATAATCGCGATAAAAACAATCATTGCGGCTAATAACCACCAACCATAGGCAATAGGGAAGTTAGATATTTGCTCTGGTACATGAATATCTTTTAATTCTATTGTGTTCGCTTGCATTGGGGCTTGAGTTGGTAGAGCGTTTATCGACTGCAAAATTTTGCTCCCTCTTTCAGTTGTTGCTCTAGTGTTCGACCAGCGCTCAAATTAAATACTCTAGCACCAGCTTTAGTAAGTAGTTCAGAACATTGTTCATTGATAGTTTGTGCTTGTTTGTGATAATTCTCTTCAGCTTTTCTATCACCTAAGGTTAATTGTTGGCGATTTTCACCATCCGTTAATACAACGTTAAGTTTTAAAGAACTGCTTGGTAGCGCTTGCTCTAATGGATCGTCAATTAAACAAACGACTAACTCACAATGTTTACTTATTTGTGTTAAATGTCGTAAAGCATCTTGTTGTGCACGATTAGGGGCTTGTTTTAACTGTTGGCCATCGGTAATTAAATATACTAAAGAACCTGGTTTAGCTACTTGTCTAATACGAGCACAGTTATCACTAAAGTAATTTTTATTAGCAGTGCTACTATCTGGTTTTTTATTGATCTCAGCTTGGTTTTCTTGAGGAGAATTGTCATATTGCGCTTTATGTTGAGCAAGATGAATAGCAGTTAGTGAGTGTAAATAATGTAACACGCCTTCCTTGCGACTTCTCGGTTTTAGCTCTAGATGATCATGTTGGTTAAAAACAATGCCACCTAAACGATCACCACGGTTTTTAGCATGCCAAGCAACTAAAGCGGCTAAATGAGCAGCTTGAACAGATTTAAAAAGTAATTGGCTACCAAAATGCATACTGGCACTTAAATCTGTGGCGATAAGAACAGGGCGTTCTAATTCTTCACGAAATAATTTTGTGTGAGTTTTACCTGTTCTTGCCGTAACACGCCAGTCAATTGCTCTAATATCGTCACCCGTTTGGTAATGACGAACTTCGTCAAACTCCATACCTCGACCTTTAATGCGTGATAAGTAATTCCCAGACATTTGTCCTTGAATATTCTTACGTGCAGCTAAGTCAATAAGTGCCGTTTTATTTTGATAATTTAATAGCTCTGTCATGGCAAGTTCAACACCATTGCTATCAATGCTTGCTAGCTGACTTTGACAGTCATTTATCGCTAAATTCTGTTTATTGCGGGTTGTTTTTTGTTTAAACCACATAGTTATTGCCGACCGTATTACTCAATGCTAAGCCACTGCAACTAAGCTTAAAAGATGATCAAGTAATTGATTAGACGAGATACCTTCAGCTTCTGCTTGATAACTAAGTATTATTCTATGTCTTAACACATTATGTAAAACTGCTTGAATATCTTCAGGGCTAACAAAATCACGGTTGTGTAACCAAGCACGAGCACGAGCACATCTGTCTAAGGCAATTGTTGCACGTGGGCTAGCACCAAAAGCTAACCATGATTTAAGTTTCTCATCATATTTTTCGGGTTGACGCGTCGCCATGATCAAATCAACCATATAGGTCTCTAGGGAAGGTGCCATATGGATATTAAGCACTTCATCACGAGCATTAAATATTTCAGCTTGACTTAACACTCTTAATTTTGGCTTTTCTTCATTAGTATTCGTACGCGCTTCGCCACGATTGAGTTTTAAAATCTCTAACTCACTAGCCGCATCAGGATAATCAATTTCTAAATGCATTAAAAAGCGATCAAGTTGCGCTTCAGGTAGAGGATAAGTACCTTCCTGTTCAATCGGGTTTTGTGTTGCCATAACTAAAAATAGATCAGGCAATTGATATGTTTTTCTACCTACAGTTACTTGCCCTTCAGCCATTGCTTCTAATAAGGCTGATTGGACTTTTGCTGGTGCACGGTTAATTTCATCTGCCAATACTAAGTTTTGAAACAAAGGGCCAGCCTGAAAAACAAAAGTGCCATCTTCTGGTCTATAGATGTCAGTACCTGTTAAATCGGCAGGTAATAAATCAGGCGTAAATTGAATACGATGAAAATCAGCTTCAAGCCCATCAGCTAAGGCATTTATAGCACGTGTTTTCGCTAACCCAGGAGGACCTTCAACAATTAAATGACCATTTGCTAATAAAGCGATAAGTAAATTTTCTACAAAAGCAGGTTGACCAATGATTTGTTGTGATAAATGCTGTTTTAATGCTGAAAAATGTTCAATTGCCATAATTATTTTATCTTTATTAATTGTTTAAGAATGCATTGAAATACATTCTGGTATTTAAATAGTTCGACGTACTAAGCCCGAATATTGAAGTGACATGAGTATATATAAGGGTATTGTTAAAGAAAACAAGCATTCTTTGACTTAGTTGTAACAATTTTTTTCTTTTGGTGGTGGTTTAATAAACTATGCTTTTATACTAAGAAAAAAATCAGGCATTGATATTTTCGTATAGTGAGTTAAAATCAGGGTAACAATTGAGAGGTCAGACCTCTTCGTGCTTCGCCTTTTTATTAAAAGAAGCGCTACTAATTAGGAGAAAAAATACATGACAATAAAAATGACCACATCAGCAGGTGAGCGAATTGCTGTTGTAGCAGGGCTTAGAACCCCCTTTGCTAAACAAGCAACTGCTTTTCATGGTGTACCAGCCGTTGATTTAGGTAAGTTAGTAGTCAACGAGTTATTACAAAAGCATGATATTGACCCAAAAATTATTGATCAGTGTGTATTTGGTCAAGTAGTACAGATGCCTGAAGCCCCAAACATTGCACGTGAAATTGTTTTAGGCACAGGTATGAATGTGCATACCGATGCTTATAGCGTATCAAGAGCCTGTGCGACAAGTTTTCAGTCAACAGTAAATGTTGCTGAGTCTATAATGGCTGGTTTTGTTGATGTTGGTATTGCTGGTGGTGCAGATTCCTCGTCAGTAGCACCTATTGGTGTATCGAAAAAATTTGCCCGTACCTTATTAGATTTAAGTAAAACAAAAACACTTGGACAAAAAATAGCCTTGATTCGTAAGTTAGGCTTTAAAGATATTTTACCGGTAGCCCCCGCTGTTGCTGAATATTCAACGGGAATTTCTATGGGACAAACGGCTGAGCAAATGGCCAAAACATATAATATTTCGCGTGAAGACCAAGATGCACTTGCTCATAGATCACATACGTTAGCGACTCAAAGCTGGGCGGAAGGTAAATTAGCCGGTGAAGTGATGAGTACACACAGTGAACCTTATAATCGCTTTATTGATAAAGATAACTGTATTCGAGAAAATTCAGTATTAGAAGGTTATGCAAAATTACGTCCTTGTTTTGATAGAAAACACGGCACTGTAACAGCTGCGACTAGTACTGCGTTAACTGATGGTGGTGCGGCTATTTTATTAATGCGCGAAGGACGAGCCAAAGAGCTAGGTTATACGCCATTGGGGTATATTCGTAGTTATGGTTTTGCTGCAATCGATGTTTGGCAAGATATGTTGATGGGGCCAAGCTACGCAACGCCTATTGCTTTAAAACGTGCTGGATTAGAATTGGCAGATTTAGATTTAATAGAAATGCATGAAGCCTTTGCAGCTCAAGCACTTGCGAATATGAAAATGTTTGCTAGTGACAAATTTGCACAAGAGCATTTAGGACGTGATAAAGCTATTGGCGAAATAGATATGAGTAAATTTAATGTTATGGGTGGTTCATTAGCTTACGGTCATCCGTTTGCGGCAACGGGCGCTCGTTTAATTACACAAACGCTAAATGAATTAAATCGACGTGGCGGTGGTATTGGATTAACAACTGCTTGTGCGGCGGGTGGTTTGGGTGCAGCTATGGTAGTGGAGACAGCCTAATGAGTGATAACAAAGAAGTAGTAACGAGTGAAACTTCATCAGTTTCAACTGATGATAATGTAATCAATAGCAATAGCGCTTTCACCTTAGTCCGTCAGGAAAATGGTATTGCTCATTTGGTTATGGATGTTGTTGGCGATACGATGAACACGCTAAAAGCTGAATTTACAGAGCAGGTTGCTGATGTCTTAGCTGAAATCAAAGCGGATGCAGCTATTACGGGTATTGTGCTATGTAGCGGTAAGCAAGACTCTTTTGTTGCTGGCGCTGATATTAATATGATCAATAATTGCCAAACAAAAGAAGAAGTAGTGTCGCTTTCTCGTCAAGGGCAAATGATTTTTTCACAGCTTGAACAATTGAATATACCCGTTGTAGCCGCGATTAATGGTGCTTGTTTAGGCGGCGGTTTAGAGCTTGCGATGGCATGTCATGCACGTGTGTGTAGTGACAATGTTAAAACAGCGTTAGGTGTGCCAGAAGTTCAATTAGGCTTATTACCAGGAAGCGGTGGAACACAACGATTACCTAAACTTGTTGGTATTCAAAAAGCGTTAGATATGATGTTAACCGGCAAACAACTTCGCGCAAAACAAGCGTTGAAATTAGGTTTGGTTGACGATGTGGTTCCAAATAGCATCTTAATTGAAACAGCTGAAAAAATGGCGCTTTCGGGTAAATTTAAACGAACAGTGAAGTTTAAATCTTCATTGATTAATAAGTTTTTAGAAGGCACATCTATTGGTCGCGGTATTGTTTATAAACAGGCTGAGAAATCAGTTTTGTCTAAAATAAAAGGTAACTATCCATCACCAATGAAAATTATTCATTGTGTGAAAACTGGTGTAGAAGAATCAGCGGCAAAAGGTTATCAAGTTGAGGCTGAGCATTTTGGCGAGCTAGCGATGAGCCCAGAATCGGCACAACTTCGTAATATTTTCTTTGCGACAACAGAGATGAAGAAAGAGCAAGGTGTTGAAAATGTTATGCCGAGCAAAGTCCTCAAAGCCGGTGTACTTGGTGGTGGCTTAATGGGGGGCGGTATTGCTTTTGTTACCGCAACTAAAGCCAATATTCCAGCGCGTATTAAAGACATTGGTCACGAAGGCATAAGCCATGCGCTAAAATATAGCTACGACTTACTGAATAAAAAAGTTAAGCGTCGCTTTATGCGAAAAAGTGAAATGCAAAAACAAATGTCCATGATCACTGGCTGCACTGATTATTCTGGTTTTAAAAATGTAGATATTGTTGTTGAAGCCGTATTTGAAAACTTAGAATTAAAACAAAATATGGTTGTTGAAATAGAAAGTAAAACTAAAGATTCAACCATTTTTGCTAGTAACACTTCTAGTTTACCGATTGGCAAAATAGCGGAAAAAGCAGCACGACCTGAGAACGTTATTGGTTTACATTATTTTTCACCGGTAGATAAAATGCCATTGGTAGAAATAATCCCTCATGCGACAACTTCAGATCAAACTATTTCGACCACAGTAGCTTTTGCTAAAAAACAAGGCAAAACACCTATTGTTGTTAAAGATAAAGCGGGTTTTTATGTTAACCGTATTTTAGCGCCTTATATGAACGAAGCCGCTATATTATTATTGGCAGGTGAGCCAATTGATAAGCTTGATAAAGCATTAGTTGATTTTGGTTTCCCGGTCGGGCCAATGCAATTACTTGATGAAGTAGGTATTGATGTTGGCGCTAAAATAGGACCTATTTTAGAAGCTGATTTAGGTGAACGATTTGCTGCTCCACCTGCTTTTTCAAAGTTATTAGATGATGGCCGTTTAGGTAAAAAAGCAAATAAAGGTTTTTATTTATACGGCAAGCAAGCTAAAAAAGGTAAGAAGCAAGTTGATGAAGGAATTTATACTTTATTAAACTTAAATCCAGCTGGTAGCTTATCAAGTAATGAAATAGTAAAACGTTGTACTTACTTGATGCTTAATGAAGCGGCACGTTGTCTTGATGAAGGTATTGTTCGTAATGCTCGTGACGGTGATATTGGCGCCATCTTTGGTATAGGTTTCCCACCATTTTTAGGCGGCCCTTTACGTTATATTGACAATATTGGTGCGCAATCTTTAGTTGCACAATTAACGCAATGGTCACAACAGCATGGAGAACGTTACGCACCATGTGAAGCTTTAATTACAATGGCTGAAAATGGTACTAGCTATTATTAAGCTTATACAAAGCTGTAAATGAAATTAAGAGTGTTAAAAAAGTGTCACTTTATTAACCCTATAACTAGGCGGCATAGTTAATCTGTATAGTTAAGCGGTATAGTTAAGTGACATGACTATACCGCTTTACTCTATTCATTGAGCAAAATGCTCACATACCAAATTAGCTCAGCATATTGAATTACCTTAGTATGCTGAGTGCTTCTCAAAAAAATTAATATTACTTTTTATTCTGTCAGTTAAAATGCTACTCCTTTTATTAAAGGTTATAATACTAACTTTTTGAATTAATGCTGTTGGCTTAATCTCTGTTTATTAATACCAGTTTCATTAATTAAGTGAACAAATTTATACGTAGAAAAAATTGCCAAATACAAGGCATTTATTTCAATAACTAGTTGTTCTAATTATTAAATAAATAACGATGTAGTTGGTGATTTTAGCAAGTAGAAATGATCACATAGTTAGTGAGATTGGTATAAGACTATTTAGGATTATATTTGGCCGTTATGTGGTAATAATTAGCCACGAAGGCGGATAAAATATGCCGCTTTATTTCTGGTATGAATAATAACTATAGGTATTTTAACTTGAATAAAAGTGGGCAGTTAACTATATTATTGTCGATTTTTTGACGTCTTTAAGTGTAGATAAATATCTGTTGAATATAGGTATTTAGGCGAGGAACTATGTCGTTATTTTTAGTGTTTTTAGGCACATTATTAAGCGTTGTTTGCGGTGCCTTTTTCTATTGTCAGGCATTAGTTGTAGGTTTTGATCGTAAACGATGGACTGTTGCTGGAATAATATTTGGCCCGCTTATATGGCCGATGTTTGTTATGAAAAAGCGTATGCGGTTAAATAGCTTGTTTGGTTTTGAACAGCTTATTTTTAGGGCTTAGTTTCTATTGTATACGGTCTTATGCTAAGTGAACGTGTCACTATTGAATAAATATCTAACATCCATATTAGATATTTATTTATCATTTCTGACAATTGATTTACCAGATAATTACGCTTTTCAAATAAAAGATAAGTTATTAATAACTTATCTCCACCAAGTATTGGCAGAGGTTTCTTTTATTTCGATACGAGCAGCAATAGGGTTACCTTTTTTAGCTTTGCTAGTATTGAAAAACGATTTTAATAAGTTGAACATGGTTGACCTCTGAAATTAAACTTATTTTTAAATATTAAAGTCTACGAGAGCCACGTTTAGCACTAGCTTCTTGCACATCTAGGTTAAATTCATCACTTAAACGACGAGAACCACGTTTAGCACTAGCTTCCTGAATATCTAGGTTAAATTCATCACTTAAACGACGAGAACCACGTTTAGCACTAGCTTCTTGCACATCTAGGTTGAATTCATCACTCAAACGACGAGAACCACGTTTAGCACTCACTTCTTGAACATCTAAATTAAATACATCGCTTAATCGGCGAGAGCCACGTTTAGCACTAACCTCTTGAACATCTAAATTGAATTCATCACTTAATCTACGAGAGCCACGTTTAGCGCTAACTTCTTGAATATCTAGAATATTAGCATCTGCTGCTGGAACAGGTGAAACTGACATCGCCATTGAAAGTACAATTGAACTTAACATGTATTTTTCCTTTTATAGTTATTAGTTGGTTTAAGATTCATTTCCAATAGGAGTTATGCTTAAACTATGCCAATGAACTATTTATTTAGGACATGTTATCTCTTTAATTACTGTTAATGGGTTACGTTTAATGATTTTAAAGGGCTATACCTCCCTTAATATAACATCAATAACTTTATTTTAAGTTATTGATATTTAATCTTTAGTTGCGGGGTTAAATATTTTTATTAATGGTAGTTAAGTCTAAATTACATTGTAGTTAGGTTATTTTTAACAAAGCGCCAAGCAATAAAACGACTGACTTTTTGTCCTTGAGCCATGTTAAAAACTTTAATTTCTGACGCTTTCGCTTTTTTTAGCGATAACTTTATTTTAGATAAATGATCTTTATTTGACACTAAACAGGTAAACCAGAGCACTTGGTTTTGAAAAACGATACTTTCTTTGATCATTTGACGAATAAAGGCCAATTCTCCGCCTTGACACCATAACTCAGCTTTTTGACCGCCAAAATTTAATGTATCTACTTTATGCTCTTTTTTATTAGCTGTTTTGCCTTTATTGAGGTTTTTCCATTTACGGTTAGTGCCTGTTGCAGCATCAGTTAATGATTTATGAAAGGGAGGATTACATAAAGTGACATGATAAAATTCATTTGTTTTAATAATACCTTCAAAAATCTTAGTGCTGTTATGTTGCAAGCGACAGCTTATTTGCTGCTTAATTTTGCGATTGGCATTAACATTAGCATTTGCCGTTTTTATTGAAACAGGATCGATATCTGAAGCAACAAAAGACCAATTATATTCGCTAGCACCTAGAATAGGGTAAATACAGGTAGCACCAGTACCAATATCTAATGCCGTTATTTTACCACTAATAGCTTTATCTTTTTCTGCGATTAATGCCTTACTATCTTTCAATAAGTCAGCAAGGTAATGAATATAATCAACACGGCCGGGGATAGGAGGACATAAGTAGCCTTGAGGAAAATCCCACTGTTTTATTTGATAGTGTTTTTTCAGCAAAGCAACGTTTAAGGCTTTTACGGCATCAGCATTACTAAAATCAATAGTGTCTTGTTGATTATGTGGATTCTTTATGATCAATGCTGATAAGGGAGTATGGACCTTTTTTAACGTCGGAAAGTCGTAGCCATGACGATGTTTATTAGATGGATGTAGTGTATTTTTTGTTGTCATTACTTTGGTTTATCACCAATTTTAAAGTAACCATTGCTGGTAAATTGTACGACTTGTTGACGTTTTTTTCCTATTAAAATAGAGCCATCATCCATAAATAAGAAATTTTTCCAACAGCGTTTAAATACCGCCCATGTTGTTTCAATAACATTTTCTCTATTTGAGCAATAATAAACCACAGTGTTATTATCCCAAGCAATATGAGTATTGATTAATTCAGGTAATTCTTCATCGTTGCTGTCCCAAATACTTTCCCATTTTCCCTGCTCTTTCCAATTACTTTTGTCGAAAGGCCAGTCGCCTTTTTTAAAAAAGTCAGGATGATCTACTTGGCGACTAATAAAAGTATCCCACAATACATTCGCGCGATCTTTGGCCATAGGTTTAATTTTGGTTAAATCGTTTTCACTAATAGGAAGACTTTTATGTTTAAAGATCCAAGCATTCTTTAATTGTTCTAGTGGGATGTAGCTCATTAATTAGGCTCTATGATTATACTAAGGCTTATTGGTAGATTATACGGGAGTCGATATTATTTTATATAGGAAATCAGTGACTTTTTTTAAGGAAGTAAAGTAAAGGATGAAAATAGCGTCAATTAAGCAAAAAAATAGCGGTTTATCTCATAGCGGATGATTTAGTTTTGTTAATCGAAATCATTTTTTCTGAAGAATTATTCAATCTTATCTTTCAAGTTATTTATTAGTGTTATTTTCAATCAACAATAGTACAACTATAAAGCTAAAATAGAATAATATTTACTATTCATTGCAATGCCTCAATAAATCCGTATTATGCGCGACTTTCGTTATTATTTTTAGCCTATATTAGCTTGTATAGCTAGAAATAAATCATCAATAAGAGTGTGTAAAATTTAATGAGAAAATTGTTATCTTCACCCGTAAAAATGCCATTGTCTGCCGCTGAAAACCAGATTTATCAAAATGTACTTAAATATTTTACGCCGTTAAGTTTAAATTTAATGGCAGTGAAAGTAGTAAATAGACCTGATGAATTTACAGGGTGGTGTCGAGAGTTCATTAGGCTATGCCGTGAAGATCTTAATATGGAACTTTTAGATGAAGAACAATTTTTACCATTAAAAAAATTACAAGAGTCATTGGAAGCCGGTTTTACTATTAGTCAATGTAAAATGGCACGTATTGCACCTTGGCCGATATTTGTTGGTTTTATTGAACAGCAACATGAATTACATGCGTTAGATGAGCGTTTACGTTTATTGAATTATGTTAAGAACAATTGTCAACTTCCGCTAGCTGAGCTAAGTATGGAAGACCGATTAGTATTTGCTGGTAAGCATACGGCCAGTCACGTATATCATACCTATGACTTTGATACAGAATGGTTTGCCAGTACGAAAGGGGCTAAGCTTTTTCATCTGTTACTTGAGCAATGCCCTGAAAAGTTTGATGCGGCGTTAGCACATATTCCGTTAACGGGTGATGTAAACTATGACGAATATCAAAAGTTTGTTACGGATTTTCAGAAAATATTTTCAGACTATGCTCAAGAGCAATCGCAAGACAGCTCTGTTAAAAGCAAAGCGCCATTACCTGCTGCAACGCGATTACTCGCGATGCGTCGTCCGGATCAATTTATTGCTTTAAACAATAATAAAATTGATATGTTCTGCAAAGGGCTATCTATTGTGAAGTTTTCAAACACTGACTTTTCATCATATTGGCACGATATGATTGGTACTTTACGTACGTTGCCATGGTGGAATCAAGCAGAGCCTGAGCAAAGTATTACAGAGAGTAGTACGACAACAAGTCTTGATGATAGCTCTGATGTTGACTCTGACCTGATTACTGAACAAGAGGAAGCGATTGACGAAAAAGAAAACCCTGGTCTTGAGCTTATTATTTGGCAAAATCGTGCCATATTAATTGATTTATTTTTATTTGCCGATGCTGACTTATCACAAAACTCGAACTATATTCGTGCTCGTGATAAAGCGCTAAACAAAGCACCCAAAAAATCAAACTCTACCTTTAGAAAAAATAGTAAAGAGACGGTAGAGGAAATGGTAGATAAAGCATTAATGTCTGAAGATCTACCAGAATATATGTTAAGCAAGCGTGACTCGATTATTGCCCAAGTAAAAAAAGGTAAAAGTGTTGAGAAAGTTATCGAGCTTATGCGCGCTATTTTTGGCTAAATAACACAAATGTTTTTAAGCCATTAAGTTGAGTTATCGTTATTTGTATGTAAATAGCGATAACTCATTTATTTTACATAAACCACTTCAGTCTCTCATCAACTGCCTTTCTACTTTTTATTTTCATCGTCAAACAATCATACTACGTGTGCATCTACGCAATTGTTGTCTGTTTAAGTTATCACTTACTTACAGTGTCACCGCTTAAATTATGGTCCGCTTACAGTAATGTCCGCTTAAATAAATCGGACACTCACACCGTCCGAACGGACACTTATTATTAAAAAATCGGACACTTTAGTTGTAACGTTTTTCATTTAAAGCCTTTAAAAACAGTCGGTTATTTTTTTATTTTACTGTTGGCATGTTACTCGCTATATCCTGTATATATATGACAATACAGTGAAATTGATATGATTAGCTCTACCGACGGACAAGACGAAATAATAAGTAACCCTACCAATAAAAAACCTTGGATTAAGTTAATCATAGGTGCTGTTGTAGTGATTGGGATTATTTGGTTTATTTTACCAACTTTAAGCCAATGGTCTGGCGGCATTCCAAGTGTTAACCCACAAACTATTACCCGTGCTACCGTTGTTAACGGTACCTTAATTCGTGACATTGCTGTTAATGGTAAATTGGTTGCTGCGAATGCCCCTACCATTTATAGCTCAGAGCCGGGGCAAGTTACTTTATTAGCGAAACCAGGTGATATTGTTAAAAAAGATGCCATTGTGGCAACTATATTAAGCCCCGAATTACAATCAACAGTTAAACAAGCAACAGCCAAGTTAGAAAGTTTAAAAATTGATGCTAGAAGAAGTGAATTACGTGATCGTGAAGCTCAGCTTGATCTCGAACAGGTGCTTGATACTGCGCGTGTTCGTGCTAATGCGAGTACCCGAGAATTAACCCGTGCAGAGCTGTCATATGAAAAACAAGTGGTTAGTCAGCTTTACTTAGTTAGTAAACGTGATGCAAAGCTTGAGGATGACTTACTATTCGAACATGCCAAAAAACGTGTCGAACTAGCAATACAACGTCTTGAATTTGAAAACCAAACACGTGATCTTTTAGTTAAAAGTCAGCAATTAGTGGTTGATGAACTACAGCGACGTGTTGAGCTACTGAATATTCGAGCACCCGTTGATGGTATTGTTGGTAACTGGTTAGTACAGAAAAAAGAACGAGTTAGCGATACCCAAGCCATTATGACTATTGTTGATTTAAGCCAGTATGAAGCGGAGCTTAATGTACCTGAATTTTACGCGGATGATTTAGGACTTGGACTTGATGTGAAAATGCAAATATCAGGAAAATCACTTATTGGTAAAGTTATTTCAGTTTCTCCTGAAGTTAAAAACAGTCAAGTTATGGTTAGAGTGTCAATCGATAACTTAGCCGAAATTCAACTACGCCAGAATCAACGTTTGAATGCACGTATCGAATTTGAAAATAAAGAAAACGTATTAATGGTTAAACGTGGTGGCTTCCAAGCTAGCCACGGTGGCCAAGCTGCTTATGTTATCAAAGGAGACGAAGCCAAGTTAACCCCTATAACAACAGGTTCGCAAAGCATTGAATTTATTGAAATAACATCGGGATTAAAGTCAGGAGACACTATTATTATTTCATCTACAGAAACGTTTGATATGCACTCAACGATTTCGCTAAATTAAGAAAAAAATAACGTACAAGTAAATAAACCAATTATAAAAGTAACAATCAACAGGTCTACAAAAGACTATTTAGGAAGATAATTATGCTTAACATGAAAAACATTAGTCGAATTTATCGTAGTGATACTATTCAAACCCACGCATTGCGTGATTTCAACTTGCAAGTTAATGCAGGTGAGTTTGTCGCAGTGACAGGGCCTTCGGGATCAGGTAAGTCTACATTTTTAAATGTGGCGGGGCTATTAGATAGCTTTGACCAAGGTGCTTATGAACTCGACGGTGTAAATATTCAAGGACTTAATGATGATGAATTATCGCGCTTACGTAACGAAAAAATTGGCTTTATTTTTCAAAACTATAACTTAATCCCTGACTTTAACCTGTTTGACAATATTGACATGCCATTACGATATCGTGGTTTTAATGCTGCCGAGAGAAAGCGCCGCATTACTAATGCGCTAGAGCAAGTCGGTTTAGCTAGTCGCGCTAACTATTTACCAAGTCAACTATCAGGTGGACAACAACAACGTGTCGCTATTGCTCGAGCCCTAGCAGGAGAGCCTAAAATATTATTAGCCGATGAGCCAACGGGCAACCTAGATTCTCTAATGGCACGGCAAGTAATGGAGTTACTACATACATTAAATACTGAAGGCAGCACTATTATTATGGTAACCCATGATCCTGACCAGGCGCGTGCAGTAGGTCGAAATGTACAAGTGATTGATGGCCAAATTACCGATCATAGTGTTTATGCGCCAACGCATGATAATGCATCGATCGCTGTTAAGGTTTAAGGACTTCTTATGGAAATGTTTAATTATTACCTCAAATTGAGTTTTAGAAACTTAATCCGTAATCGATTGTTTTTTATTTTAATGATCTCAACCTTAGCGGTAGGCGTTGGCGTGTTCTTAGCTAACATCGCCATTATTAAATCGATGTCATCAGACCCAATTCCTTATAAAAGCGATCGTATTTTTAATGTATCACTGAATATTTGGTCACTGGACAACCCAGATGCAGAATTAATTGAAGTTATGCGATATAACGATGCTATGCATATTTTAAAAAATGACATAGCAACTCACACTATGGTGCATTACCAATCAAAAGTTTACACCAGAGATATCAATGCTAAAAGCCTAACGCGCCATCAGGCAATAGTTAGAGCCACTACGCAAGGCTTTTTCCCGCTAACTGATGCGCCTTTTGCCTTTGGCGGTGTTTGGCAGCAAGACTATGCCAAGCAGATTGTTATTGGTGACACCTTTAATCAACAAGTTTTTGGTGGTGGTAATAGTGTCGGTAAAACCCTTGAAATTGGTGGTAAACCTTTTGAAATTGTTGGTGTGCTGAAACCATGGAATTTAAAACCTGTTTTTTATAATGCCGCATTTGAGCAAGCGTTTAATTCGACTGATGATATCTATGCCCCCATAGAAACGGCAATGGATAATGAATGGGCTATTGATTTGCGAAACATGTCAACTGACCGAATTCATTCAGTGTCTGACAATCGTGGAAAAAATGGATTCTTTTTACAAGCTTTTGTACAACTTGATACGCTTGAGCAGAAGCAGTTAATGCAACAATATCTTGATAACTATTCACAACACCGTAAAGCACAAGGTGAATACTTGCGAGCTAATGACAACCGTTTGTTAGACGTTAATGAATGGCTGACACACCAAAAGGTAGTTGATGAACGGATGTTGGCCTTCGCTTTAGCTAGTTCACTCTTTTTAGCTGTTTGTATTTTTAATGCCAGTAGTTTATTACTTGCTCGTTATCATAGTGCAAGATTCGAAACTGGACTTAGACGTGCGGTAGGTGCTCGAATGAAAGATGTTTTCTATCAAGGTGTTGTTGAAAGCATGTTGATTGGATCATGTTGTGCAGTTTTAACGCTGTTATTTGGCTGGTTGTTTTTGCAAATATCAATGACATTATTTCCAGCACTAAAACAAACCAGTGATATAGACATAACATTAATATTGATGGGGATTGGCATTGCGCTAGTTACTTCATTTATTAGCATGTTATATCCGTTAATTCGTTCTTGTAGAACGTCTTTATCAACGACGTTGAAATAAGGTATTATTATGAATATTAAAGCATTATTTAAGGCGTTACGTCTTCGTAAATTCGCCACTACACTATTAATATTACAACTGAGTTTAACCATAGGTTTAATGGTTAATACGGTTATATTAACGGCGAGTACGATTGAAAAACTCAATAAGCCATTAGGCTTTGATGTTGAACAGCTTATTACCGTTGACTTAATGCCAACCTCTGGTGCCTATCGTGATACTGATTATTATCAATCGATTACCCAACAAGATATTGCAAAAATATCAGCGATAGACGGTGTTATTAGCGCTGCTCATTATAACCAATTGCCAATTCAACGAGGAGGTTGGAACGGTAATATGCAAGCTGCTGACTTCCCTGAAGATGCAGTTTTACCCGTGGAATTACGTTATGTACCGCAGTTTTATAGTAGTAAAATTGGATTAGAAAATTTAGGCGTGGAAATTATTGAAGGGAGAAAACTAACTGATGCTGATGATATAACAAAGGATTTCTATACTTTGCAAGATAGAGGGAAAATAGAACAAAATATTATTATTACGCAATCATTAGCTAAAGCAATATTCCCAAATAGGTCAGCCTTAGGTGAGTTAACTAATAATGGACGAGTAGTGGGTATAGCACGAGATTTTACTATTAGCCCTACACGTAAAGGCATAGATAAGACTTTTGGTTTATTTGGTAACTTCATGTATTCACAAGCAGACTATCAGCAACATTATGTGATACGTGTTGAGCCAGAAAAGTTAGCGCAAGTGCAAGCACAGCTCAGCGATACTATTTTATCTGTACAAGCAGAACGTGACATTATACGCGTGCAAAGTATGGCAGAGCGATTGAAAAATTTTTACAGTCAAGATGCAGGTCTAGCGAGTTTGTTTGGCATGTTGTCGTTATTAATGATTGTAGTTACGGTTGTTAGTAGCTTTGCACATGCCCACTTTCATGTAACACAACAACGTAAGTTTATTGGTATTCGTCGTGCGCTTGGTGCGCGTAAAAAAGATATTATGTTGTATGTATTTAGTGAAAATTGGTTACTTAATTTGGGCGCTAGCATTGTCGGCATAGCAACTATGATAGGATTAAATATTGCGCTATCACAAGTGATCACTATCGAAAAGCCAACAGCATTGTTGTATGCTTTAGCAGTATTTGTTGTCTTCGTTTCTGGTTCATTAGCGACTTGGTTGCCTGCATATAAAACAACAAAAATATCGCCTGTTATTGCAACTAAAACGCTGTAGCACAACGTGATAATAGAATTTTGATACAAGTTTTTTACTTCCATTTTTAAATACAAGGTTGACCGTCACTCGCTGTGATGGTCAATAACTCTAATGAATAATCAACAACTAATAAAAATAAAGAATAACCAAGGATTGATAGAATGAAGCGAGTGTTAGTAGTAGACGACAATCCTGATATTTTAGATGCATTAGACTTATTACTGAGCTTACATAACTATAAAGTAAGCACCGCGAGTACTATAAAAGATGCTGCTTTTGCGGCAAATAATCAACGTATTGATTTAATCATTCAAGATATGAATTTTAGCCAAGGAACCACATCGGGTGAAGAAGGACGATCGTTGTTTTATCAACTTAAAGAAATATCGCCGACAACACCTATTATTGTTATTACTGCTTGGAGTCAGCTTGAAATTGCGGTTGAATTAGTTAAAGCAGGTGCAGCCGATTATTTACCTAAACCGTGGAATGATATGAAACTACTCGATATTATCGCGGAAAACATTGTTGATTCAGCTAATATTGTTGATTCAGGGAATAATATTAACGAAAAATCAGCTAAGAGAAAAAATAGCGCCAGCCAGATCAAGTCATCGTCAAACTTTATTGTCGAAAGCCAACCGATGAAACAGCTTGTTGCTATGGCCGATAAAGTTGCTAACAGTGATATTAGTGTCTTAATCACAGGTGCAAATGGCAGTGGTAAAGAACGTATTGCTGACTATATTCATCAAAACTCCCCGCGTAATGCTAATCCTTTTATTAAAGTTAATATGGGGGCGCTGGCGAGTGAATTAATGGAAGCGGAATTATTTGGTGCCGAAAAAGGTGCCTACACAGGCGCAACAGCAATGCGAAAAGGGCGTTTTGAAGCAGCAAATGGCGGGACATTATTTTTAGATGAAATTGGTAACTTGTCGTTAGCAGGGCAAATGAAACTACTACGGGTATTACAAACAGGGCAATTTGAACGGGTTGGCTCGAGCGAAACAATTACTGTAGACGTGCGTGTTATTAGTGCTACCAATAGTCATTTACCGCAAGCAATAGAAGATAATACCTTTCGTGAAGATTTATATTATCGTCTTAACGTTGTTGAACTTAATTTACCGCCACTTGCCCAGCGACAAGATGACATTATCCCTTTAGCACGTCATTTTATTTCAGGTAGTCATCAATTAAGCGAGCAAGCGGCATCGCTTCTAAAACAACAGCCGTGGCCAGGTAATGTGCGAGAATTAGAAAACCATTGTCAACGTGCAATGGTGTTATGTGCCGATGAAATTTTATTACCTGAGCATTTTATGCTTGGAGTAAATTCAAGTAATGTAGAGAGCTCTTTAGCATTAAATAAAGTAGAAAGTGCAGCGCAAAAAGCGAGTAGTGATAAAGATAATTTGAAAGCCGTGTTAAACAAACATGAGTGGGTAATTTCAAGAGCGGCTAATGAATTGGGATTAAGCCGACAAGCGCTATACCGACGTATTGAAAAACACCAACTTAGCCAAACAGAAGAGCATTAAATGCGATTAATTATTCTTTTAGGTGTATTACACGCTACATTAATGGTGATGGTGTATTACTTTGTTGCGCAGCATCCTATTTATATTAGTTCGTTGTTAGTGCTTTCATTATTGGCGACATTTTTATTATTACAAAAACAATATAAGCGCCACCAAATTATTTTACAAAGCTTAGATCATGGTTTACAAAGCTTACGTGACAATGATTTTTCGGTGAGTTTAAATCAACAAAAAGAAGCCAGTTATAACTCACTGATTAATGCGTTCAACCAAACCAGTAATAAATTACGTGAAGAGCGTCAACGGCTTTATCAACGTGAAATGATGTTAGATAAGGTGTTGAATGCTTCGCCCATGGTAACTATTTTAGTTGATCATCGCGATACCATCACCTTTACCAACAATAGTGCACAACAGGCGTTTGAATTAAATGGCTCTATTGTAGGGCTTAAATGGAGTAAATTACTTAAATCATTAGCCCCAGAATTTCAACATGCGTTAACTCATCAAGGTGAATCTATTTTTACCTTAACGGACGAACAAGGAACACAACAAGCGTGGCATGTAACTAGCTCAAGCGTTGTTATTCACCAAGCTAAACATCAATTATTTTTACTAAAAACCATTACGCAAGAGCTTTCAAAGCAAGAAGTTGCGACTTGGAAGAAAGTGATCAGCGTTATTAGTCATGAACTTAATAATTCTATCGCGCCTATTAGCTCTATGTGTCATAGCGGCGAATTGTTGGCTAAAAATTTAGAAGAGCCAAGGTTAAATCGGGTTTTCAATACTATTAGCGGTAGAGTTAATCATCTTAACGACTTTATTAAAGGTTATGCGACACTGACAAAAGTTAAACTTCCAAACAAACAAGAACTTAATTGGGTAGCATTAATTGAACAATTACAAGAGCTTTATTCTTTTTCTCTGATAACACCATTGCCAAACTCACGCATTAATGTAGATATAGCACAGTTTGAACAAGTACTAATAAACATTCTTAAAAATGCACATGAAGCCGATGAAACAGGCAATATTACCTTGTCTTTTCAAGAGACTAGTGATGTTGTTGAAATTAGCATCAGTGACAACGGTAGCGGTATGTCGGCCGAAGTTATTCAAAATGCTTTATTGCCTTTTTATTCCACTAAGCATTCAGGAACAGGTTTGGGGTTAGCGCTATGTCGAGAGATTATTGAAGCACATGAAGGTCGATTAGTGTTTAAAAACCGAGAACAAGGTGGTCTCAGCGTACTGATAATTATGCCAATATAATGCTAAACGCTAACGAATAAATTTACGAATCCCTGTTCACATATACGTAAGAAAAGCATAAACTACGGATAGTACGTAGAGGTTAAGAGATTAAGATGGTTAAAGCAGTTTCAAGAGTATTATTTTTAGCGGTTATGCTTGTTGCCTTTATTGGCCAAGTATTAGCGTTTAATACCTCTATGTCTTGCGAAACTTATGCTGAGTCTCATTCTCTTATTAAGAATCATACGTTAGAAAACAATGATCCAAGCATTATAGATACGGATAACTCTGAAGATTGTTGCAACATTGAATGTTGCGATATGGATTGTGTTTGTATGGCTCATGTCTGTTCATCGAGTACCTATTTTTCAACCGATGTTGGTTTAAATAAAACAGCTGTGGTAGGTGAAAAGCTTTATACTTACAATGTTGAACAATCTAAATCTATTATAACTTTACTGTATCGTCCCCCCATTTTTATCTCATAACACCTTTATACCCGCTCCAAGTGGAACCGATTATAGTAGGCTCAGCTGCCTACGACTTATCACTTCATAAAGTTATCAGCACGCTAGTCAACAGAACTATTGCGCTGAAGTATTACCACGTTATATCTGAGGTAAAAATGTTTCAAAAAACGTTAACAATAGCAGTAGCAGCACTGTTAGTTCCCACACTTGCTTTTGCACATGAAAGCGAAAATGATAAACAAGATGCGCACGAACATGCTCATCAAGAAAAACATGAACATAGTCATCAAGAAAAACAAGGCCATCAAGAAGAGCATGACCACCATGAACATAGCGATAATAGTATTGAAAAAATACAAGTAAGCGCTTCTCGTTTAGGACGTATTGTCACCGAGTCTGCAACAAGAACTGAAGTTATTAATGGTGAAGAAATACAAGAAAAAGCACTAATGCGACCGGGTAACATCTCTATGTTAGTGGCTGAAACCGGTGGTGTTAGAGTACAAACCACGTCACCTACATTAGGTAGTGCCAATATTAGGCTACAAGGATTATATGGCCGCTATACACAATTATTAAGTGATGGTTTGCCTTTATATGGCGGTCAAACAGCTTCCATTGGCTTATTGCAAATCCCGCCAACAGATCTTGCTAATGTCGAAATTATTAAAGGTTCGGCTTCTTCATTATACGGAGGCTCTGCGCTAGGAGGCGTTATTAACCTTATTTCACGAACACCTGCGGATGTTTATGAAGGCGAGGTGTTAGTTAATGTTACTTCTAAAAATGGTCAAGATGTTACTTCGTACGTTGCATCACCTCTAACCGATGATTTAAGCGGTTCAGTTACCGCTGGTATTCATCATCAAGAAAAACAAGATTTAGACGACGACGGCTGGATTGATATGGCTGGCTACGAAAGAGGCAGTGTTCGTCCTAGGCTTTATTGGCAAGGTGATGATGGTGCTAATCTTTACCTTACGATGGGGGCAATGAAAGAGGAAAGAGAAGGTGGTACTTTAGGTAATGCAACATTACCTGATGGCAATACATTTG
Source organism: Colwellia sp. 6_MG-2023 (assembly GCF_030547765.1). Taxonomy (NCBI): domain Bacteria; kingdom Pseudomonadati; phylum Pseudomonadota; class Gammaproteobacteria; order Alteromonadales; family Colwelliaceae; genus Colwellia; species Colwellia sp. 6_MG-2023. The sequence goes on from NZ_JAUOPP010000019.1 coordinate 56,704, forward strand.
CACAAACCCAATCAACACTCAGAACCGACCTTGGCTTTATCTACGATCAACCGTTAGGGGAGGTGATGAACATTAATGTCCGAGGTTCAGGAATGAATCAAGATCATGAACATGAATTTGGTAGTGTTCTTGAAGAGGACAGCCACCAAAGTTACCTCATTGAATCGAGCGTATCTGGATACTCAGATAAAACAGCGTGGTTAGTGGGAGTCGCGCTTCAATCAGAAAAATTCGATTCTGATACCTTTTCAGAATTTAATTATTCATACCAAGTGCCAGGGCTTTTTTCGCAATTAGATTATGAAGCTAGTGATGATATTTCTATGTCACTTAGTGCTCGTACTGATTGGCATAGCGAATATGGTACACAAGTAAGTCCTCGTATTTCATTATTATATAGCCCAGAAAACTGGACTATTCGAGGGGCTTATGGACAAGGTTTTTTTGCGCCAAGCCCATTTATTGAAGATATTGATGAAGCCGGTTTATCACAACTTGCCCCTTTAGAAAATATTAAAGAAGAGCAAGCATCAACCGCTTCTATCGATATCAGCTATGTCTTAGGTAGTGTAGAAACAAGCATGACATTATTTAGGTCAGACATTGAAAACGTGACAGAGTTAGAGGCTATAAACGATATTGATAATGTGTTTAATAAGCAAGTTCGCATTGTTAACGCTGAAGGTAAAAGTAAAATTAATGGTGCTGAATTATTACTACGTTATCGCTGGCGAGACATTAAGTTCACAGGAAGTTATTTATATACCGATGCGACGAAAGAAGATGAGGTAGGCACTGGCAGAATACCTTTAGCACTAACACCTAAACACTCAGCTGGACTTGTTGTTATGTGGGAAGAGCATGGTAGTCATTTACTTGGATTTGAGGCTTACTATACGGGAACACAACGCCTTGAGAATAACCCTTATCGTCAGCAAAGTGATCCTTATTGGCATTTAGGATTATTAGGCCAGATAACGATAGGAAAAGTCAGTCTGTTTGTTAATGCTGAAAACTTGCTAAATGTACGACAAACCAAAGAAGAATCTTTATTATTGCCAGAGCAAGCCGCAAGTGGCCGATGGACGACAGATATTTGGTCTAAAAATGATGGCTTTACCGTTAATGCCGGTATACGTTTTCAATTTGGCGGCTAAAATAAAGTATGAGTGCAACGGCATTTAGACCGCTTGTCATTGTGATACAGGTTTAAAAATCGTTACAATTAATAATGCTTCATTAATGCCTCAATGATCTTTAGTCTGATCATTGAGGCTTTATTTAGGTAATATTGAGGTATGATTGTAGCTGCTATTTAATGAAGAGTACTAAAGTATGAAAATGGTTTATACCAATGAAAGTATCTTTCTTGTAAGTAATGTAAAAAACCTTATTGAAGCACAAGGAATAAGTTCATTTATAAAAAATGAGTTTTCACAGGGCGCGACCGGTGAAATTTCAGTCTTTGATTCATGGCCCGAAGTTTGGGTTACCAATGACAACGATTTTGAACGCTCGACAAAAATCATAAATGAATCACAAAACAATAATGAAGGTGAAGATTGGGTTTGTGAAAAGTGTTCTGAACAAAATGCATCGTCATTTGAAGTGTGTTGGAATTGTGGCACTGAAAACTCGCAACAACAAATTAGTGTAGCCTCACCTAATTAAAGCATGCAATTGAATAAAAAAGTTGAATAAAAAAGCTAAATCAAACAGTTAAATTATGTCAAAACCTAATAGCAAAGCTCCCGCTAAAACAGTGAATATTTATTGTAATAAGTGCCAACAGCAACTGTTTAAATATAAAAAAGGTGGAAAAGGCGCGTTGGTGAAATGCTTTAAAGAACGTATATTTAAAGATTATACAACTGAGCCTTGCACTTGCCCTAAATGTGAAACGGTTTTTGCTAGAGAAATGCTAATAAGGGGCACACCCGCCTATAAAATGATTGGTGGAAAGGTTTGGTTTAAATAGCGTTGTTTTGAGCACTAATGTTATTAATGTGAGTCTATAAATATATTGAAAAGGTGAAAAATTTTAATATCAGTTTCATTAATTAAGTGAACAATTTTATAGGTAGAAAAATTGCCAAATACAAGGCATTTATTTCAATAACTAGTTATTTTAATTATTAAATAAATAACAATGTAGTTGGTGATTTTAGCAAGTATAAATGATCACATAGCTAGTGAGATTGGTATAATAGCATCCAACAACTCTAAAACACTAAAAAACACCAATCATGACAATTGATGTTTTTAAATCAAGTAATTAGTGCTGATTACCCATTAAACTCGCGAGAGCCTAAAGGGTTGTATTTATTAAAGGAAATGGGTTGTATCGCCTCGTATGTAGATTCGTTATTTTACTTCGTAAGGCAGGGCGTTTTCATATTTATCCCAATTGTTAACTATTTCTTGAACAACTTTATTCCCAACTACATAGGCTGTATTGAGTGCTGGAAAACCGCCATCAGGATAAGGAGCCGTAATACTCCAGCTTGTTTCTTTATCTGCTGGTGCCATGGTGTAATTACTTACCGTTCTTAGCACCATTATTCGGCTTGGATCAACTTTATCAATACGAGCAAGGCGCATTAAAGACGTTAATGTACCTGAATCTTCCATGTTACTCGTCATAAAGTTTGCAGACTTACCACCGTAGAGTTTTAACCAATCATTGGCCCATTGATTCAAATGTTTACCATGCCAGTATTTACTCGCACTTAAGGTATCACCCATAGTAACAAACGGAGGCTTTTGTGCATTTGGGTAAGTTTTGTATAATGCTCTAAATTCTTTAATGGCTGCTGAATCATCAATTTTTACATCTTTTGTTTGTGCATAAGCCCAATCAGCTAATTCACTATTTAACGCGAAAGAAACGGTGTCTAAAGACCAGCCTGTTGAGATATCTTCGGGTTTTTCAGCTGGCGCTTTTGCACCAAGTGGGATAATACCATAAGGCCATGACGCTGGTATTTCTCGAGCATCGACTTGATAAATAAGATCACCATCAACAATATGTTTAGCCCAAGCCGCACTCGCTAAAGATATATCTTGCGGATCGCCACCAGCGATACCCGTAATTAACCAATACGATTTACTAAGATCAAAGCGAGTATCAAGACCAAGCGCCATAATTGAAGCTGTTGCATTAGGAATACCACCACCAACACAAATAACTAATACGCCGTCTTTATTAAGGTATAAATCATACATACCTAAAGGAAAATCTAATTTAGTAGAGAAATTTCCTCGCTCTAACCATAGTTGTAATTCACCAGGATCATCGCCCATTGCTTCACCATCTTCAAACATAGTGACAACCACTGTTTTAATAGGAATAATTTCTGTAGAAGCAGCATTAGCAATTTGATTACCAAAGACACTTAGGGACAACAACACAAACAATGCCTTTTTGGCATATTTTAAATACGACATACGTAACTTACCCACCTTAATTATTTAAAAGTTGAACATAGTGTCAGCAAATATCATGCCTACCAATTTATGATAATACTGATTGCAAAATTTGTGGCTCAAAACTCCTTGCAAGGCTATGTAATATGGAACTTACGTTTTAATTTTTAGGTATGAAGCAACTGACACTTATTTTTATTTTGTACCAATAAGTAGCAAATCGTAGCACTGATTTAGTGCGATTTTCAGGTACAAAGGTGTCACAGAGCGACGTTTCTCTGGAGTTACTACAAGCGCTAACTTACGGATAGCCTTATTTAATTGTATTTCAATTGAGACATTGACGATTTAGATAGTAAGTTTGTGAATCTTACTTTAACTTATTATAATTATAATCAATTCAAATAAGTGGAAGTTGCTTTTAGCTATGAGTAAATATCAAAAACCATTTTTGATCATGTGTTTTTTACTCGTTATCGTGTTTATTGCTAACTATGTATATAAACAAAGTAGCGCGCCATTAAATGTTGACGTTTTACAGGTGAATGCTGGTAAAGCAGAATTAGTATTAGCCGTAGTGGGACGTGTTCGTACTAAAGATGTCGTGAATGTTCGAGTTGAATTTCCTGGTAAAATTATCCGCTTGTTAGCTGATGAAGGCGATAAAGTAAAAAATGGAGAAATTATTGCGGAATTGCGCTCTGCCTCTCAACAAGCGGTACTTGCCGAAGCAGAAGCTAATTTGCATATGCTTGAAGCACAATTGGAATTTGCCCAACAAGACTTTGACCGTATTGCTGAATTATCAAAAAAAGGCTTAGTTGCTAATTTATTACTTGATCAATCTCGCACTAACCTTGCCACCGCTACATCAAAATTAATTGGCGCAAAAGAAGCGCGTAATCAAGCCTTTATTCGTGTTAACGATTACCTGATAAAAAGTCCGCTTGACGGTATTGTGCTGTCCCGCCCAATAGATCAAGGGCAAGTTGTTAGCCTTAGTGATACGCTTTTTCAAATAGGGTCGCTTGGTCCTGTTGAAATTGAAGCTGAAATTGATGAAGTTTATGCTTCAGAGCTCTCATTACAAATGAAAGCATTACTTGCCCCTACAGGTAAACAACAAATTGAGCATGGTTTTATTTCTGAAATATCACCAAGGGTAAATTCGTTAAATGGCTCAAGACTTACCCGCATAATGTTAGACAAAGCGAATGTTGACTTTGTACCTGGGCGTTCAATTGATGTAAATATTTTAGTAAAATCTTTTGATAAAGCGTTAAGTGTGCCAAGAAGTGCACTGAAAAAAGAGGGAGAAACTTGGCTTGTTTACACTGTTGTTGAGCAGAAGATAAAACCTACAGTTGTCACTTTTATTGACTGGCCCGGAAGCTCAGTGGTATTAAAAACAGGGCTGAATTCTAAAGCGCTCGTTGTGCTTGATGCCACTATTGCCGCTCAAGCGTTAGCTGAAAATAAGCGTGTTAATCCCCATAAAATTAATGTTCCTAATGTTCCTAATATTCATGCGGCTAATACTTCTACATCGGCTATGAATACGGCTGAAATGAACCTTAATAAAGATAACGATTAATGCCATTTTCACTGATAGTCGCGTGGCGTTATATCACAGCCAACAGCCTACAAACACTGTTATTAGTGCTTGGTGTATCGCTTAGCGTTGTGGTGTTTGTATTTATCACCGCGTTAATTAACGGCCTAAGTATCTTTTTAACACAAGAAACTACCAGTAAAATTGCCCACATAGAACTAGAGCCAGCAAATAAAATAGCAAGTGTATTAACCAACGACAACCGCTTTGTGGCGCAACCAGTCTCTACTTTACAACGAAAACAAATACGAAATTGGCAGCAAGTTATCGATATTGCACAATCAACGCCGGGCGTGCGTGTGATCAGCCCAATTGTTGATGGCAATGCATTCTTGGTTCGCGGTGAAGCAACGCAACCCATTGCTATCCAAGGCGTGGAGCCAAGCAAGGTAGATGCGATTACAAATATTAGTCGTTATATCATCAAAGGGACTGCTGAGTTAACTACGGGCGGTTTAATTATTGGTGCTGATTTAGCTGATGAATTAGGGCTACTTGTTGGTACTCCAGTATTATTGAAGTCGGAACGAGGCCCAGAACGTTTGTTGCCGATTACAGGAATTTTTAGAGTGAATTTAGCCAGTTTAGACAAACGAGTTGGTTTTTTATCAATTAATGTCGCAAGGCCATTATTCGAATTGCCAGATGGTATAACGTCATTAGGACTAAAAGTGGATAATCCCGCTGACGCACCAGCGATTGCTATGGTATTACAAAATTCGACACAGTTAAAATCGACCCCTTGGCAAGAAAAAAACAAGAGCTTGCAAGACGCTACCGATGCACAAGGGCGCACAGGTAATTTTATACAAGGCTTTGCACTGTTAGCCATTGTTATTTCTATTGCTAGCGCGCTTTTATTATCGACTTATCGCCGCCGTGCTGAAATAGGCATTATGCGGGCAACAGGAATATCTCGACAATTTGTTGCTACTGTCTTTATTTTACAAGGTGTTTTTATTGGCGCGTTAGGTGCTTTTTTAGGCGCAGCGGCAGGTTATCAATTATGCGTTCAATTAGCCTCTATTACCAAGGCTGATGGCAGTGCAATGTTACCAATAGCGCCAAGTGAGGGCAGTTATATGTTAGTTATAATATTGACCATTGTTGGCTCTGCTTTGGCGGCTGTATTACCTGCAAGATCGGCGTCTTCGGTAGATCCTGTTGAGGCTATTCAACAATGACAAACACACTGCTGTTCGCAAACAATATTATAAAAACTTTCCGTAATGGTGAGCACGAAACTTGTGTGCTTAAGGGCATTAATTTATCTATCCCGCACGGAAAAATGATGGCATTGCAGGGTGCTTCAGGCTCAGGTAAGTCAACATTACTTAATATTCTTGGTTTGTTAATGCGGCCAACATCAGGCGAGCTAAGGCTGTTAGATCATTCATTAATCAATTTATCTGATGCGCAGTTGTCTACTTATCGTAATCAACATCTTGGCTTTGTTTTCCAATATCACAACTTATTGCCTGATTTTACCGCGTTAGAAAATGTCGCTTTTCCTGCAGCAGCGCCAACAGGGCGGTTAACCAGTGAGATTAAAAAACGTGCTTTATTATTACTTGATAAAGTTGGCCTAAGCCACCGTAGTCATTTTTTGGCAAGTCAATTATCGGGAGGACAAAAACAACGTGTTGCTATTGCCCGATCGCTGATAAATAACCCCAAACTTGTTTTTGCCGATGAACCCACGGGCAATTTAGATCAAGACTCAGCAAAGCAAGTAATGAATTTACTTCGTGATATAAACCAAACAGATAACACCACGTTTTTAATTTCTACTCATGACAACAGCGTTGCCGCAAACTGTGATGACATTGTACGAATAGTAGATGGCAAAATAGCAGGCGTGTAATTGACGGGTTGTTTTTATAACTGCGTTATAGATTAGCGTTAGGTAAAAAATAGTTGATGGAGACATAGTAAGTGTTTATTCGAAAATTTGAACAAAGCGATTACCCTTTTGTAAAAGACATATATCAGCAAGGTATTGATACTGGCAATGCAACATTTCAGCTGAAAGCGAAAACGTGGGACGAATGGAATAACTCCATGCACAGTCACTCGCGTATTGTTGCAGTAGAAAATAATACAATTCTAGGGTGGGCTGCGCTTTCACCCATATCAAATCGAGAAGTTTATGCCGGTGTGGCTGAAGTTAGTGTTTATGTTGCCATGAACGCCCAAGGTCAAGGGGTTGGCCAGAAGCTACTGTCTGCATTAATTGTAGCGTCAGAAGCCAATAATATTTGGATGTTGCAATCGGCTATTTTTCCAGAAAATAAAGGGAGTATTAAGCTGCATAAAAATACTGGTTTTCGTCAAGTCGGACTGCGTGAAAAGCTTGGCAAAATGAATGGTGTTTGGCGAGATGTGGTTTTAATGGAAAGACGAAGTAAAACGGTGGGCACCTCTGATACTCCTGAAGTGAACTAATAAAGCATTTGAAAGAGGCATTGATCCATGAAAATAGATATCATTTTAAAATGTTATCGGCCGTATTACGTATTTAATTTGAAGTATGGTTTAACGCATAGACTGTTGTAAAGTAACGAAAGACTAACAAATACTACGATATTTAAGCCGTTTAAGAGCTTGTAACTAATAATTATTAGCCTGCTTAGTTACAATCATGATTTGTGTTTTATGCTCAATTAAATAATTGATTTTTACGAGCATAAAACCACGTTAATATAAATAATAACAAGGTAGTAATAACGGCTACTGGTTCGAATGCACTACCTAATATTTCTCGGTATTTTTTTGCCCAAAACAAAGCGAAAAAACAATGGCTAGTTAAAATAAATCCACACCAAAAAGTTATATATTGCGCCCATTTAGCCTGCTTAAAACCATACCAAGCCAAGTTGCCAATAAATATAGTGATAACCAATAATATAGTAGGAATAATAAAGTGTCGTCCAATAATAAAGGTTTGTAATACGGCAACAGATGCTAATAGTGTAAAAATGGCCATTAACCAATTAAGACCATGAGTAAGATTGAAGTTTTTCATTGTTTATCCACATGTTTAAATTTAATTGTTTTGTAAATGAAATACGCTGAAAAATATATTACATGTATTTTGTTAGTAAATCCGTAAGAAAAAATTAATAGTTAAGTTCAGATGTACTCTCAATATTTTTATTTATTCTGTTCTTACTCTTAGAACATTTGTACACCTATAAGATTTGATTAAATCACAGCTCTTTATTATGGTTGAATAACAATTAGTAAAATAAAGTGATTATTTTGAATAATTCTTGTTGAAGTTAGCCTTTCTATTAAGTAGTTTTACAAGTAATTATTAATAATAAAATTTTAGGGATGAAATATGAAAGACTTTTTCTTTGGAAATATTAACAAAGAACGAATCAAGAACATCTATAGCATTGAATTAAAACAATTAACTGATATGGCTGAAAAGACTGATGCTGATTACTTTACTAAACAACTAAATCGTCTTTTAGCAAGTGTTGGTGGGAATCTCATTGTAGATCATGGTAGTTCTATGCCTTCACTTTATAAACTACTAAACAGAACTCATTCGAGTGAAATAGGGATGGTTGAGATTGGCGCTAGAATTGACATAAATGACTCTGTTAAAGCCACTATCGAATGTTCATTATATTTAGAAAATGGTATTTTGAACTTAAGGCCTCATTGGTGCGCATATAAAGATATTCGCGCCGATGAAATAATATCTACTTTGTTAGTTCCTTTACATGAAAATAACCTTATCAGTAAAACTTTTACAATTTGGTCAGAAGGTGAAGCAGAGCGCTTTCCTGAAGATATAGAGTCGCAGGTGAGTTGTTTGTTTTCCTTATCAGGATACCCGTATTATTCGACATCTGATGATGAGCAGCGAATGATTAGGTATAAGCAGGAAATAAATTCAAAGATGGAAAAGTCAAAAATTTAATGAAATTTTTAGGTCGTGAATTTTTAATTGAGAGCAGGAAGCAATATGGATAAGTTGCCGAGTATATTTAATATCATGGATGAGATTTACCCTAAGCATCTAAGACAAATTAATGATACCCTTCGCCAGTTAGGCATACATCAAAACCCATATGATGATGTTATCCGAAATTATGTCTCGCCATATAATGAACTAGAACGTTCTCTTGGGTTGTGGCAAGATCAATTTGGAATTAGTAGCCAAGTTAAACAGCTGCAAGATTCTCTAAAAAATCTATATTCACTTGATTTTCCAACAATTGAAGAAAGTATTACTAATGTAGTGGAGCTAAGTAATTTAGACTCTTACTTAAAAGCTCCTCAGCCAACATCTGCGACAGTTCAACAAGCATTAGGTATCCAGCGTAACTTATCGTTAATTGGATATCTAAATGAATATGACTTATTCAATCAACTTTCTTTACCTAGAAGTCCTGTTGAATCACTGATGAAAGAGATCTCATCGATGCAGTCAGGATCTTTACAGAGCTTAATTTCTAGTTTTTCTGGTTTTGCAGATGAATATGAAGATTTTGATGATCTTGACGATGAACTAAACAATTTAGATGAAGATGAGTCAGAGGGGCTAGTTAATCAAGCTATAACAGTAGTTAACAATAGCAATGACTTTTCAACACTATCACCCAAAGTTAAAACTGTTTTATATAAAGTATTAATTTCTTTATTAAAAATCACATCGGGAGCGGTAATCGGATTGATCCTTCAAAACCAATGGGAAAGCTATGAAGATTCGTCAAAACCTAAAATATCTCAAATGCAGTCGATATTCCCGACAGAATGCTTGAACCGTTGTCGAAATATCAATAGAAATAACGCAAAATTATACTCTGACCATAGTAGAAAATCTGAAATAATATTTGAGCCTGAAAAGAACACAATGCTATATGTTCTAGATAAAGAAGGAAAAAGTTGGTTAAAGGTTCAAGTCAAAGAGGTTGAAACTGATACTGTTCATATAGGTTGGCTCATGAATAGCTATACAAACAGAATACGATTTTAGATCTTATCAAATAAATCGACTTAAATCACTTAAGTCATATTGTTTATCAATAGTTCAGGTTATTTAAGCGCATTGGCTTTTCGGTATTTACCTTGATAATCAAAAAGTCTGTCTTTAATACGCCAATAGTATTTTTGTTTTCTGGCAATGACAAAATCAGGACACGGCAGTACGTTCTCTAGCTTTAATGCTTGATCTAAAGTAGTCACTTCAAACGACTCAGTTGAACCCAGTTGAACATTTAATTTAGCGCTAAGGCGTTTAGCAAAAATAGCGTTGAACGCTTTAACCTGAATAGGCCTAGCAAAGTCAAAAGACTCATTAAGCTCAGTACCTTCTTCATCATGGTAAATGATTTTTAACTTATCAGCGCCTTTACCAGTATCTGTATCAGTTACTCTGGTTAAATTAAGACCTGCGCAGCGAATTATTTTTGAATCTTTAAGTTGCAGTGCCTTTTTTAACATATCATCGGGGTCGACCAATACCTCAAAGCATTGTAAACAGGTACGCGCAGCTATGTCATTTTCACCACCGCAGTGAGGGCATTCTTTAAAAACAAAGCGGTAGTCACATTGGCTCTCGCTGATTTTCTGCTCTGGTTGCTCTTGCTGCTCTTGTTCGATATGGGGAGCATAAACCAGACCTTGGCATCGTCTGCCGTAGTGCTCTACTAAATAGCCGTCATCATCACAAATGCCCCAAAATATATTGGGAAATTCACAACTAGGGCAAACAACTTGCACCGGCTGACTTTTGCTGTTTGGCTTTTTCTCACCGACTTCGGGTTGGTAAAGATCAAAATCATTGCCGGTATAGTCAATCACCAAGCAATCTTTCTTGTTTTCACTTAAGCGCAGGCCTCGACCAATTATTTGTTGATAAAGACTAACTGATTGTGTTGGACGTAATATCGCAATCATATCGACATGGGGCGCATCAAACCCCGTGGTTAATACCGACACATTAACCAGATATTTAATGTCTTTTCGCTTGAATGCTTTGATTAACGCATCGCGCTCAGCATTGTCGGTAGCGCCAGTAATTAATGCACTTAATGTGGCGGGTAAATAACTATAAACCTCTTTAGCATGTTCAACTGTCGCGGCAAAAATCATAATACCTTGGCGCTTTTCACCTAGTTCAATGACCTGTTCAATAATGCTTTGTGTTACCCTTGGGTTTTTATTTAATAGGTGATTTATATCCGTAGGACTATAGTCGCCAGAAGCGTTTGCTCGCAGGCTACTAAAATCATAATGTTCTATGGTGGCATCAACTAAATTGGGCTTGGTTAAATAGTTTTTTTTAATTAAATAGTGCAGAGGTAGTTCATAAATACAGTGCTCAAAAGGTCGCTTCTCTTGGGTTCGAACAAAACCACGATAATGCTTTTTATAAATCCAGCCCATGCCTAAACGATAAGGGGTTGCGGTTAACCCTAATAATTTCAATTCGGGGTTTACTTGCATCAACTTATCAATAATTTGTTGATACTGATTACTATTGCCCAGTTTACCTGCGCTTTCTTTTGATTCGTCACTTGGCGCGTTTTTAGCCTTATCTTTGAGCAGGGATTGAGACTTATCTATAAGCAAGCCTTTAGACGGGTCAACAGAGTGCTCACCAGTCAAGTCAGTACTGGCTAGGTTAACGCGATGACATTCATCAATAATAATTAAGGAGTAAGGGGTATTAAAGTCATCTAAATTGCGGGCTGCCGATTGTATGCTGGCGAACGTGACTTGGTGTTGAGTTTCTTTAAGTTTTAATCCCGCAGAGTAAATACCGGCAGTAACACCATAGCTTTCAAATTTTTGATGATTTTGCTCGACCAACTCTTTTACGTGCGTTAACACGAGTATTTTTCGTTTTGCTAAGCGAGCAAGTTCGGCGATTACTAGGCTTTTACCTGAGCCCGTAGGTAAAACAATCACTGCAGATTCGTTGGTTTTTTTAAAGTGTTTAAGTACCTTCGATACTGCTTCTTGTTGATAATCTCTAAGTTGGAAAGCTGCCACTCAGTACTATTGCCTTATGGTTTTAAACTTCGCTTTAAACGTCGTTTTGAAAGCCGGTATGATAGCAAATTTAGGTGGATATAGAACATGAATTCGAGAAATGATAATAAGCTTTTCTTTAATGAAGGTTGTTGGCATAAACAACTAAGTTTAGTTTGATAAAGCCAAAGGTTCATATACCCGTTACCACTGAAATTCTGCACTTTGAATGATAACGGGTATATAATATTGAGCATTTGCGCTCATCATTAATTATTTATCACGGAATCCACATGAATTTAGAACAAGCTTTATTGGCAATAGGTAATGCACAAGATAACGAATTACCTATTGCAGGTCTCGAAATAGTTAAAGATAACTGGTCAGAATTTTATCCTAAATTAGAACGCTTGATTGACCAATTTATCGCAGATGATACCTCGTTAACTGATGAGCAGCAGACCATTTTATTTTTTGGCACTTTACTATTAGCGGAATTAAAATATTCTCCAGCGTTAGAAAAATGTTTGCAGTTATTTGCTCGAAGCGACACGTTTTTAACGCCTATTGAAACGGTATTTGGAGATGCACTCACTGAATTAACGCCAACCTTATTTTATAATGTGGTTGATGGTAATACACAAGCATTGTGTAATTATATTGTAGATGGTAATCAAGCGATGTATTGCAAAGCATCGGCTATGGAAGCTGTATTTGCTCAGTACGAAGCGGGTATTATCGATGAATTTATATTAAGTGCACATGTAACACGATGGTTGGCTGCATTCTTGGCTTTGCCAAATGCCATCAATAGCTTTTTAATTAGTGCATTAGCCGATTATTGCATTGAATATCAACTTGATGAATTTAAAAAACAGTTTGTTGAGTTATGTGACAATAGTTCAGATGACATTGATTCTGTTGGCAAAAATTCAGCTGTTAAAGGCTTATTTGATGAAGACCGTTTTAAGCAATGCGAAGTAAAAGCATGGTGTAACACTGGTATGCCTAAGTTGATTGAAGCGGGCATCATTCAAACCCAATTTAATGTTGTTGATACCTTAAGTGCTTGGGCTGATGATTATTTAGAAGATGAAGAGTTAGAAGAGTTAGAAGATGAAGAACCTGATAGTCTTGTAAATGAAGACTTCGATGAATTTGCTTCGTTAATGGAAGAGGGCGGTTTATTGGCTAATCTCCTTTATGATGAAAATACCATTTTAGAGAACAGTGTGCCCGTTAATTCATTACCTGCGGTTGGCCGAAACGATCCTTGTCCGTGTGGCAGTGGCAAGAAATATAAGAAGTGTTGCTTAAGGTAAATTTAAAAAAATTTAAAAGGACAGTCGCTTAAATGTTTTTGGAGCGACTGTCCCCTGTTAATTCTTCTATCAGAAGATGATGTTATACAGATGGCAGCCGAAACAAATAAATGGTTAGCTGAATTACAACTAGAAGCAAATGCTCGAGATAGTTATAAGAGGTTTTAAATTATATTCATAATTAATGACATAGAGTAAGCTTATGTACTTTTGCTCAATTTAAATCTTTGAAATTGTTGACAGTATTGAAGTTAACTGCAATTATTTAAGTTCGACGGAGTGAACTATTTACTTGATTTGTAAATAAAAAGCTAAAAAAGGAAATCCTTCCTTTATTTTATATCTCTCCATATTTCATATTAATTAGAAGGAATCTAATTTTGAAGCCATATATTTTCCAATCAATATTCAAGAAGACTTTAATTTATTTTTTTTTCATTCTCTCATTAGTAGCGTGTGGTGGTGGGGGAGGAGGTGACAATTCAACTAATCCACCTCCCGTTGAGGTTACGCCTCCTATAGAAACAGTCAAAGATAATACGGGGTCAATTACAGGAGTCGTGATTAATGTATCTGGTGAACCTGTGGAAGGAGCAAGCGTCTATCTTGGTGGGTTTGAAGTAACCACAGATGAGACTGGATCATATTATTTCTCTGATGTACCTATTCCTGAAGGTCAAGGTAATTATGCCGTAACCATTATATCTGCAAATTATGGTTCGATTGTAGTCGAAGTATCACCTTCGAACCAAACTAATAACACAGAAAATAGTACTTCCTTTATCCCTGAATTTGAAGCTGAGGCACCTGAAGCTCAATTGAATGGTCACGGTTCTATTGCTGGTATCGTTCAAGATGAATACGGTATCCCAATGGTGGGAGTGGAAGTTACTCTTAAGAGAACAGCAACAAATGATACCGTGGATTATATGTTAGTTGTTATCACAGATGCAGCTGGTTATTACATTTTTTCAGATGTACCTTTTTCTGCAAGTCAGAACAGCTTTATTGTGCAAACCTCTACTAGTGAAACTGATATGGTTGCCATAGAAGTATTACCAATTCATCAAGTCCAAAATACTGGAGGACAGGATACGACTCCAATTGATAATACTAGCTTCATTGATGGTTTTGTTGCGCAGGCCCCAACCATTATTTTAGAACAAAACAACACGACACCTGTTGCTAATGCAGGTTCATATCAAATTGTTAAACTAGGGGATACTGTCTACTTAGATGGGACAGCTAGCTTTGATTCTGATGGTGATAACATTACCTACTCATGGAGTAATCGAGTAAGTGATCAGGGTTTTCCTTTACCTTCAGGTGGTGAGGGAAGTCTCCCTGAGGGCGAATCTCCCTTACTTAATGCTTTTGGTATTATCATAGGTTGGCCAATTCATAATGCTGAATTAGAAAATAATACATCAGCAACCCCTCACTTTGTCGCAACTGAGCTTGGTGAATATCAAATTTACTTAATTGTCACAGATGGTAAAAATAATAGTCAAATAAGTACTGTTGAGATAGACGTTGTTCAAGAAAACACTCCTCCAATAGCAAACGCGGGGTATGATAGTAGTATTTTAATAAATAATGAGGTCATTCTTGATGGTAGTTTAAGTACTGATGCTAATAATGACTTATTGACATATTTTTGGTCATTTAGCTCTATCCCTAATAGTAGCTCTGCTGTATTGCTTAATGAATTAACTGAAACACCTTCATTTACTCCTGATGTTAGTGGTGAGTACGTAATTTCGCTAACAGTTAATGATGGTGATGTTAGTAGTGTAGTTGATAGTGTTGTTGTATTCGCTGAAGCAGAAAGCATAAAATTGTTTGCAAATGGCTTTTTCTCAGAATGGTCTGAAGTAGCTATACCCTATTCTATGAGTGGAGTTGCGACAGGGAGTATTATTGGTGTACCTTATTATGAGGTTAGTAAATTCAAACTTACAGCGGCGGGAAAAGATTTTGTCATTAGAAACCTGAGTGCAACGGATGCTAACTTAGTTGTAGCCCCTTATTTTGAAGGGTTAAGAAATGGTCAAATTATCGCTGATGGAACAACAGTTGAGTTTTCATTACGAAGCCCTTTAACTCGTAATGTTCAGGCTAATCTTAATTTTTATTTTTCTATAGAAGGAACAAATAAAACATTTAGCTATTCGGTGCTCTTGCAAACCAATTAATTTCAATTTAGCCTAAAGCTCTGTGATATGAATTTAAATGTCACAGGGTTTTTTAATCGCTTTCTCTTTGCTACATAAACTGCTACATTTTGAGTCCGAACTCACTTTGTGTGATTCATTGAAGGCCAGACCTGAAGCGGTTTCAGCCATTTACTCTGGAACGCAAGCTGGCTATTAGGGTTGCCACCCATACCAATTTATACTTCCTTTTAATATCATATATTCCTCATATAAAAATGTACGTAGTGACAATTACGGACGTCCGTAGTAAATTGGGGTTTCTTAGAGGAGGCTTTCTTAAGTAAGGTGTAATATATTATGAAAAGTTAACTATTTAAAAACAAGAAATTAGTAGCTAACATCTTGATATAGCATTAGAAAGAAAAAAGGCTACCCATAGGTAGCCTTTTTAAAATTTGGTGCTCGCTACTGGACTCGAACCAGTGACACCTTGCATGTCATGCAAGTACTCTAACCAACTGAGCTAAGCGAGCAAAATGCTGATTGAATTAATCAACGGGCGCTATGTTAGCCGTCAACTTATGTCCTTGCAAGCGCTTTTGTTTAAATTCACTGAAATAAAGTTTAATTGATTGTTTTTAACGCAAGACGGCCTTGAACTACCTTTAAACGCCATGCAAGTAAGATGGCTGCAGTAGATAAACCGACGATAAAACCTATCCAAAAACCATAAGGTCCCATTTTGTCAGTAACCCAATCTGTAATGCCTAATACTATTCCTACAGGTAAGCCAATTAACCAATAAGAAACAAACGTGATATATAAAATAGATTTGGTATCTTTATAGCCACGTAATGCACCGGCAGAAACCACTTGTACTGTGTCTGAAAATTGATACAGGGTTGCTAAAAGCATAATGTTTGCTGCAAGCTCTATAACAGGAAGTTCATCAGTATAAATGCCAACAATAGGTACTCTAAATACTAAGGTGATTATTGCGGTAAAAACAGCAAGTAGTAAGCCTAGAATAATTGCGTGTGTGGTATACGCTTTAGCTTGTTGATGATTTTTATCACCTAATGCGTTACCAACTTTTATCGTAGTCGCCATAGCTAAACTTAATGGCACCATGAAAATTAAGCCACTAAAGTTAAGCGCTATTTGATGACTTGCAACGGTTTCAGCACCAAAAGGAACTAAAATAATAGCAACAACGGCAAATAAGCTAACTTCAAATAATAAGGATAAAGCGATAGGTGTGCCTAAGCTTAAAATATTTTTAATTTTAGACCAGCTTGGCCAAAACCATTTATCGAAAAGCGATGATTTTTTTAATGTTTTTGAATAAAAGGCATATAAGAACATACCAAGAAACATTGCCCAGTATACAATTGCTGTGGCAACACCACAGCCAGCACCACCTAAAGCAGGCGCACCAAATTCTCCGTAAATAAAGATATAATTAGCCGGAATGTTTACCAACAAGCCAATAATACTAATTACCATGGTTGGTTTGGTATAAGAAAGTCCTTCGGCGTAATTTCTTAATACTAAATAAAGGCAATAACCAGGCGCGCCCCAAACAATGTATCGTAAATAATCAAACAATAATGGTTTTAAGTTACCTTCTAATTCAATGGCTGGCGCGATCATGGGGGCCAGTAGATAATACAATCCAATAAGCGATAGGCCTAATGTGAGTGCAATCCAAGCGGTTTGATAAGTTTGCTCACTAATGGCTAAATAGTCTTTTGCTCCTGCAAGCTGGGAAACAATGACTGCAAGCGCCATAACTAAACCATAAATGGTTAATATTAATGGTAACCAAATACTATTTGCTACAGCGACTGCTGCCATATCGATAGCGCTAACTCGACCAGCCATTACAATATCAATGAATCCCATTAAATTTTGAATAAGCTGTGCGATGAGAATAGGGTAAGAAAGTTTAGCTAAACTTTTAACATTTGTGTAAAAGGGAGTTAGGTTCATTAAATTTTGACTGTAGGCTATAAAATAAAAGGACTAAAGGTAGGCCATCATATTGAAGAAGCTAAACACAGGCAACCATTACAGCTAACTATTCAAAAAATGTTTACTGTTAGCTATATTATTAGTGAACAATTACTTAAATAGACACAATAATAGTCAGTTATCATTAACAATTATTTTTTATGCGCCAAGTTTCTGGCTTACCAATTCTACTAACTGTGCCTGTAGTCCGGCTAATTCAGCATTTAATATTTTGGCTTTTTCTTGTGAGCTTTCATCATTGGTATTAAGTTGGGCTATTTCTTGTGTTAATTCTACTATTTGCTCTTCTAATTCTTCTATCATTTGGTCTAATGGATCTTCTTTTTCTTCACCTTCTTCTGTTTTTAATATTTTTTGAAGTGCGGCGGAGTTTACTTCCTCTAATTGTTTGTCTTTTGCTTCTTGGGAAATAGTGACTTCATCCGTTTTGCTAATTTGAGTAGAAGCAAGGGGGTTAGTATCTAATGCTTCATCATCTTTTATTGTAGAAAACTTGTTTATTTGATTCGATTGATGATTTGGTGTTTTTATATTAACAGTCATGTTATCCATAACGACGTCCTATTTTATAACATTGATGAGCTGATAAGGTCTTTGTAATTTTTATCAGTGAGATTGCCTCAGTTATTTTATATCGGCCTTTACGTGGATATCTTGAATATATAAATATTTATTAATCTTCAATTTTTAAAAATTTTAATTTATTCTCAACACCATCCCATTCCTTTGCATCTTCAGGAGCAGGTTTAACGTCGGTAATTCTAGGCCAAATTTGTGAAAGCTCAGCATTTAGTTTAATAAATTCTTGTTGATCTTCGGGGACTTCATCTTCTTGATAAATAGCACCTGCAGGGCATTCAACTGGGCATAAATCACAGTCAATACAATCGTCTGGGTTAATAACAAGAAAGTTTGGACCTTCAAAAAAAGCGTCTGCCGGACATACCGCAACACAATCTGTGTATTTACAACGAATACAATTATCGGTAACAACAAAAGCCATAATTTATTTACTCTTTAATCAATTTTGTGTGGATCATACCTTGCTTTATTTTAAATTCAATCTCTTGTTTTAATTGGTATGCGTCTTACTATCAGGTAAAATGCCGCCATATTTATATACAGCCCTTATTTTTGGATCTCAGACCATGTTGCGTTTAACCGATATTAAATTACCTTTAGATCATCCAGCTGATGCTATTGAGCAGGCAATACTTGACAAACTTGCCATAACTAACGCTGAATTAGTTAATTTTACCGTATTTAAACGTGGTTACGACGCTCGTAAAAAAAGTAATATTTTCTTAATTTATACCTTAGATGTTACTACAACTAAGGATGAGGCATTACTTGCTTTTTTTGCTAAAGATCCACATGTGAAATTAACACCTGACATGGCTTATAAGTTTGTCGCACAAGCACCAGAAAAACTAACGCAGCGTCCTGTGGTTATTGGCATGGGACCTTGTGGTTTATTTGTTGGTTTAGTTTTGGCACAAATGGGTTTTAAACCGATTATTCTAGAGCGTGGTAAAGAAGTAAGAGAGCGCACTAAAGACACCTTTGGTTTTTGGCGTAAAAAAATATTAAATACAGAGTCAAATGTACAGTTTGGTGAGGGTGGGGCAGGTACGTTTTCTGATGGAAAACTCTATAGCCAAGTAAAAGATCCTAAACATTATAGCCGTAAAGTTTTGCATGAGTTTGTTGATGCGGGCGCACCAGAAGAAATTTTATATGTAAGCAAGCCTCACATTGGTACGTTTAAACTAGTGACTATGGTTGAAAAAATGCGTGCTAAAATTTTTGAATTAGGCGGCGAAGTGCGCTTTGGTGAAAAAGTTGAACAAATTCATTTTGAAAATGATGATAGTGTTATTTTTGATGAAGAGGAATTAAGCGACTTTACGGCTAAACAAGTAACAGGGTTAACGTTAGCCAGTGGTGAGCATATTGTAACAAGCCACATTGCTTTAGCGATAGGCCATAGCGCCAGAGATACCTTTAAAATGCTGTTTGATGAAGGTATTTATATTAAAGCTAAGCCTTTTTCAGTTGGATTTCGTATCGAGCATGAACAATCTGTTATTGATGAAGCACGTTTTGGTAAAAATGCCGGTAATGAAATCTTAGGCGCAGCCGATTATAAACTTGTGCATCATGCGAGTAATGGTCGCAGTGTTTATAGTTTCTGTATGTGCCCAGGTGGTACGGTAGTAGCAGCAGCATCAGAAGAGGGCCGATTAGTTACTAATGGTATGAGCCAATATTCTCGCCATGAACGTAATGCAAACAGTGCTATTGTGGTCGGTATAGAGCCAAAAGATTATACCTCGGGTAAATTTGCTTCTAAAGATAACTCAGTATTAGCAGGTATTGAGTTTCAACGTCGATTAGAAGAGCAAGCCTTTAAGATGGGCGGTGAAAATTATGATGCACCTGTGCAGCTTGTTGGTGATTTTTTAGCTGGAAATAAAACCGGCGAGCACGGTAGTGTTATACCTTCTTATAAACCCGGTGTGGTTTATTGTGATTTAAGTGAAGCATTACCTGATTATGCTGTTACTGCCATTAGAGAAGCGTTGCCTGCTTTTGAACGTAAGATTAAAGGTTTTTCAATGAAAGATGCTACGTTAACTGCTGTTGAAACACGTACGTCATCACCTATTCAAATAACGCGTGATAGAACAACATTGCAAAGTTTAAATGCTAAAGGTTTATACCCAGCAGGTGAAGGTGCAGGTTATGCTGGGGGAATTTTATCAGCGGGCATTGATGGTATTAAAATAGCTGAAGCAATGGCGTTATCAATGCTTGAATCGTCACAATAGTTGCTAAAAAAATTGCAAATTAAGCTAAATTGCCCTATATTGCTGACCTCGAATTATTCTTTGCGCTTTTATAGTGAGTTCAATGCGTTAGAATAATCTTCAATATTTATCGATTTTTCATTTACTTTAAACATAATAAACATCAAGCGGCACTTAGTGTGTGTCGCCACTGACAAGGAAATTTAATGCCTGTAATTACTCTCCCAGATGGTTCACAACGTTCATTTGACAATGCAGTATCTGTAATGGATGTAGCACTTGATATTGGCCCAGGTTTAGCGAAAGCAACAATTGCTGGTCGTATCGATGGAAATCTTGTTGATGCCTGTGAATTAATCACCCAAGATGCCGCTTTACAACTTATTACCAGTAAAGATAGCGAAGGGCTTGAGATCATTCGTCATTCATGTGCGCATTTATTAGGACATGCTATTAAGCAATTATACCCTAATGTGAAAATGGCTATAGGCCCAACCATTGATAATGGTTTTTATTATGATGTTGATTTAGAAGAATCAATCACTGAAGATGATTTAGTGAAATTAGAAAAACGCATGACTGAATTAGCCCGCACTGGTTATGAAGTTGTGAAAAAAACCGGTTCTTGGCAAGATGCATACGATGCCTTTACTGAACGTGGTGAAACTTATAAATTAGAAATTCTTGATCAAAATATCGAGAAAACAGACACACCTGCGCTATATCATCATCAAGAATATATTGATATGTGTCGTGGTCCTCATGTACCAAGTATGCGTCATTGTCATCATTTTAAATTAATGAAAGTTGCGGGTGCTTACTGGCGCGGTAATTCAGACAACAAAATGTTGCAACGTATTTACGGCACTGCATGGGCTGATAAAAAACAACTTAAAGCGTATATCGTGCGTTTAGCTGAAGCTGAAAAGCGTGATCACCGTAAAATTGGTAAAACACTCGATTTATTCCACTGGCAAGAAGAAGCGCCAGGCATGGTGTTTTGGCATAACGACGGTTGGACAATTTATACCGAATTAGAAAAATTTGTGCGTGAAAAACTTCATGAGTATGATTACGACGAAGTTAAAGCGCCAATGATGATGGACAGAAGTCTTTGGGAAAAGTCAGGTCACTGGGATAAATATGCTGATGGCATGTTTACTACTGAATCTGAAAAGCGTGAATACGCAATAAAACCAATGAACTGCCCAGGTCATGTGCAAATATTTAACCAAGGTTTAAAATCATACCGTGATTTACCTTTACGTATTGCTGAGTTTGGCTGTTGTCACCGTAACGAACCGTCAGGATCTTTACACGGCTTAATGCGTGTTCGTGGTTTTACGCAAGATGATGCACATATTTTCTGTATGGAATCACAAGTTCAAGATGAAGTGAAAAAATGTATCGAAATGGTATATGACGTTTACGGATCATTTGGCTTTGAAGATATTGTTGTTAAATTGTCTACTCGTCCAGAAAATCGTATTGGTAGTGATGAAGTTTGGGATAAAGCGGAAGCTGGTTTAGCGCAAGCATTAACTGACAGTAATATTAAGTTTGAATATTTACCTGGTGAAGGTGCTTTTTACGGTCCTAAAATTGAATTTACCTTAATGGATTGTTTAGGTCGTGCTTGGCAATGTGGCACAGTGCAATTAGATTTTGCTTTACCAGAGCGTTTAGGCGCAACTTATGTTGGTGAAGATAACGAACGTTACATTCCGGTGATGATTCATCGTGCAATTTTAGGTTCACTTGAACGTTTTATTGGTATTTTAATTGAAGAGTTCACTGGGAAATTCCCAACGTGGTTATCGCCAATTCAAGTGACATTAATGAATATTACGGACAAACAGAGCGAATATTGTCAAAAAGTAGTGAAAAAACTAAAAGAAAATGGATTTAGAGCAAAGTTAGACTTGAGAAATGAGAAGATAGGCTTTAAGATCCGCGAGCACACTTTAAAGAGAGTTCCATATTTGTTAGTAGTTGGTGATCAAGAAATGGAATCTGGCGAAATTGCAGTACGAACTCGAAGTGGTGAAGATTTAGGTAAAATGTCTGTTGATAGCTTTATTTCGAAACTAAGTGAAGAAGTTAGTTCTCGTACTTAGCGTTAAAATTACTTATAATAGAGTATAAAACAAACATAAAAATATTTTTTAATCTGAGTAATCGCTAAATTTTAACAACGTCGATTACTTGGAACAAAGTTCTTTGGAGGAACATGGCTATTAAAGGTGGACAACGAGGCGGGCAAAAAGAGCCAGCACATCGTTTAAATGAGTTAATCACAGGTATTCCTGATAACGAAGTTCGTTTAATTAAGTTTGACGGCGAAGCAGGTGGCATAGTTACATTAGATGAAGCTATGAACCAAGCTGACGAAGCAGGTGTTGATCTTGTTGAAATAAGCCCAACGGCGAAGCCTCCGGTACTCCGTGTTATGGATTACGGCAAGTTTCTTTATGAAAAATCTAAAGAACAGAAAGAGCAACGTAAAAAGCAGAAACAAATACAGGTTAAGGAAATTAAATTCCGTCCTGGTACAGATGAAGGCGATTATCAGGTGAAATTACGTAACCTGAAACGCTTTTTAGAAGGCGGCGACAAGGTCAAGGTAACATTACGTTTCCGTGGCCGTGAAATGGCCCACCAAGAGCTTGGTTTAGAGCTACTAACTCGCGTTAAAAACGATTTAGCAGATTTAACGGTTCTAGAATTCTTTCCGCGTAGAGCAGAAGGACGTCAAATGGTGATGGTTCTAGCCCCTAAAAATAGATAATCTTTGGTTTGACAAGTAATTAAGTTTTCATTCTTTTAAATAATACTGAGAACTTAATTCACCAATTTTATCTTTACGCTGGTAGTACAGGCTTGCAAGTAAATTGTTTATTATCATTTTTGCTGATAACAATTTCGCCCTCGCTACTTAATATTTGGCATATACCTACCATTTATGGTTAAGGTATACATTTGAGAGTTATTCACATGCCTAAAATGAAAACCAATAAAGGTGCTGCAAAGCGCTTTAAAAAAACAGCTTCTGGCTACAAGTTCAAACAAGCTGGCCTTCGTCATATCTTGACTAAGCGTCGTACTAAAGTTAAGCGTCATCTTCGTGCTAAGCACATGATTGCTGCATCTGACATTAAGTCAGTTAAAAAACTTTTACGTCACGGTTAATTAGGAGATATAGAAAATGGCTAGAGTAAAACGTGGTGTACAAGCTCGTGCACGTCACAAAAAAGTTCTAAAGCAAGCTAAAGGTTATTACGGAGCACGTAGTCGTGTTTATCGTGTTGCTTATCAAGCAGTAACTAAAGCAGGTCAATACGCTTACCGCGATCGTCGTCAACGTAAACGTCAATTCCGTCAGCTTTGGATCGCTCGTATTAACGCAGCAGCTCGTCAAAATGGTTTATCTTACAGCAAATTCATCAATGGCTTGAAAATAGCTTCGATTGAAATTGACCGTAAGATCCTAGCTGACATCGCAGTATACGATAAAGCAGCATTCACATTCTTAGTTGAAAAAGCGAAAGCTTCTTTAGCTGCATAAGAATTGAATTAGCTTTACTAGATAAGGACGCCTATTGGCGTCCTTTTCTTTTTTAAGTAATTAATGAAACTGGTATTAATACCAATCTCACTAACTATGTGATCATTCCTACTTGCTAAAATCACCAACGACATCGTTATTTATTTAATAATTAGAACAACTAGTTATTGAAATAAATGCCTTGTATTTGGCAATTTTTTCTACGCATAAAATTGTTCACTTAATTAATGAAACTGGTATAAGCTGATTTCTACATTAAATATACTTAATAAGTAAGTATAATCCTCGTACATTTATTTTTGAAATTGAACTAACGTGTAAAAACTACTCTAAATTAATTCAATTAGATTAAATCGCAATTGTATAATTCAACGGCATAAAAGCTGTTATGTAACACTAAATGATATTAATAAACAAAGATTAAGGTAATAAATACTATTTTATTTGCTCCTAATAAATACTAAAGATATTATTCATTACAATTATTTTTAAGTCTTAATGTTAAGGTCTACCTCCATGAATTTAGCTGATAAAGTTTTAGCGATAAATAATGATTTACCTATTCGTACCGATGCCCCCGTTCATAGCGGTAAGGTTCGCTCTGTTTATTGGTTAACTGAAAGTGACAGTAAGCGCTTAATTGAAGAAAAGAACTATAATGTGCCTAGCGATACACCATTAGCTATTATGGTTATTAGTGATCGAATTTCTGCTTTTGATTGCATTTGGCAAGGTGAGGGTGGTATGAAAGGTGTACCTGGTAAAGGTGCAGCTCTTAATGCTATTTCAAACCATTGGTTTAAGCTGTTTAAAGAGCAAGGCCTTGCAGATAGCCATATTCTTGATATTCCTCATCCATTTGTGTGGATAGTACAAAAAGCTAAGCCTGTGATGATTGAAGCCATTTGCCGTCAATATATTACCGGATCTATGTGGCGAAGTTATGTAAAAGGTGAACGCGATTTTTGTGGTATTGAATTACCTGAAGGTTTAACGAAAGATAGTAAGTTACCTGAGTTATTACAAACACCTTCAACTAAGGGTATTCTAAAAGGAATACCAGGTGTGCCAGAAGCCGATGATGTTAATATCACTCGTAAGAATATTGAAGACAACTTTGCAGCATTTAATTTCAAATCTAAAGACGATATTAGCTTATATGAAAAACTGCTTACGGAAGGTTTTAATGTTATTTCTACGGCGTTAAACAAAATAGATCAAATTTTTGTTGATACAAAATTCGAGTTTGGCTATGTAAAAGACAAAGCAGGTAATGATAAGTTAATTTATATGGATGAAGTTGGTACACCTGATTCATCTCGTATTTGGGATGGTGAGCAGTATCAGGCTGGCAACGTTGTTGAAAATTCAAAAGAAGGTTTTCGCCAACTATTACTGCAACATTTTCCTGATGCCGATATATTATTAAATAAAGAGCGTATGCCTGAGCGTGAAGCGTTGGCACGTGATAATGAGTTGCCGTTATCAGTATTGATGGATGTTTCTAAAACCTATATTGATATAGCAGAAAAAATTACCGGTGAAAAAATTGTATTAAGTGATAACCCAAAAGCTGAGATCGTCAGTATATTACGTGAGCAATATCAGTTGATTGATTAGTTTATATTTATTCACTTTTATTAGCATTATTATTAAAAATATTAAGAGGTTATCATGGCACAAGAAGAAAAAATGACGGTTGAACAACAGCAGCAATGGATTAGAGAGCAATATCAAATAGCAACTAAGTATTTAGCGAGTCAAGGGCTGGTAACGAATAGTGTTTCAGCCGAAGAAAGTCGTTATTTTATGAATTTTATGTCGGTGTGGAAACTAAAGGCACTTGACGGTAATTATTATTGGGTTATTTGTGGTGATTTGCCAAGTGATTACAATGCTGTCAATGTTGCTGGTAGTGCTAGAGATGCAGCACGTCATTTTTCATTAAAATGGCAAATGCAAGCCGAAGGGTTATTGCAAACTGGCGAAAAAGAACAAGAAAAATTTGCTCAAGTATTAATTAGTAAAGCGGAAGTTTTATATGATCTTGTTGCACAAGATAATCTTTGGGAAATTAAGCCGTAGTAACAACCAATTAGCAAGTACAAGTAATAATAGCTAACCCATAACAGCTAAGTCATAACATATTAATGACGTTGTTTACTCTATGTTAAATCATAAGAAAATAACGTCGTTAATACACCTCTCTTTTATTCCTCTGTTTATATTTCGGTATAACAAACCACTATTTTTCCTAAATTACCTCAAGTGTAAAGGCTTTAAATTTATAAATTGTGTGGTAAAGCATAAACCTATCTTCTACACTTATTCTTTTAATGGATAATATGTTTAATGTGGCTTTACATTAAATACGACTCAGGGTGTAGAGTATGTAATTAAAAATAATCATTATTAGGGTAGAATATATGTTATTTGGTAAAAGTAAGCTATTAGCACGAATAGAAGAGTTAGAACACGAGTTAAATTGCTTTCATGATATTCAAGATGATCTTCAATGTGAAATGGCGTTTTTTTCCTTAGACTTTCAAGGAAACATTACCGAAGTTAACGACATTTTCTTAAAGTCATGTGGTTATGCAGAACATGAGATCCTTAATAAGCCTATTAAAATGTTTCTGTCTACAAAGATACAAAACAGTGATATTTGTAAAAAAATGTTGGACTCTATTAAAAAAGGTGTTCATTGGCATGGTGCAATGCATTTAATCTCGAAATCAAATACAAGCATTTGGTATCGAACAATTATCCAGCCTAAAACTTGTTCAAAAAAACTAGCTGTATATTCTGCTGAACTTACTCAAACCATAACTGAATACCGAGCACAAAAAGATATGCTCGCGGCATTAACACGCTCTTCGGCTGTAATAGAGTTCAATTTAGATGGCATTATTTTATATGCAAATGACAACTTTCTTAAAGGGACTAAATATAAACAGAATCAAATTTTAGGTAAGCATCATAGTATTTTTTGTGAGCCAGAGCATAGTAAGTCTCAAGAATATAAAGCGTTTTGGGAGCGCCTCAAAAGAGGGGAGTTTGTTTCAGATAGATTTAAACGCTTAGATAGTAATGGGGATGTTGTTTGGCTTGAAGCATCTTATAATCCTATTCATGACGATAGTGGTGATTTATATAAAGTGGTTAAGTTTGCAACGGTAATTACCGAGCAAATAAATAGGGAAATAGCGATAGCTAAAACGTCTGAGATTGCTTATGAAGTGTCGCGTAAAACAGATAATGATACGTTAAATGCCATTAATGTTATTGATTCTACCATTGAGACTATGGGGCAACTATCAAAGCAAATGAGTGAAGCAAGTAAAGGGATATTTGAATTAGACGAGCAATCACAGAAAGTATCACAGCTTGTCGATAATATTCGAGGTATTGCCGATCAAACTAACCTATTAGCACTTAATGCTGCTATTGAAGCTGCTAGAGCAGGTGAGCAAGGGCGAGGCTTTGCTGTTGTTGCAGATGAAGTAAGGCTATTGGCTTCACGGACCAGCACGGCAACAGAAGAAATTATTAGTGTAGTTGCTAAGAATAAACAACTTACTGAAAATGCAGTGTCTATCATTGAAACAAGTATGAATGAGGCAGAAAAAGCACTTCAGCTGTCAAATAATGCAGGAAGTGTTATAAATGAGATCCAAGTGGGGGCTAGAGAAGTCGTCGATGCAGTTGCGTCGTTTAACAAAAGCTTGTAATGCGTTGTATTAACAGTTAGCGATAATGGGTTATTGCTAACTGTTAAGGATAAGATAAGACGCTATATACATGAATTACTGAACTTTAATTTTCTGAGATTTTAAGCCGATTTTTGTAATAGCTTTTCTATTGCTTTACTCACGGCAAAAAAGGCAAAAGTCGCGGTAACATGTGTGGTTGCACCAAAGCCGCCACTGCAATCTAGTCGCATAGAACTATTATTTCCCTCACTAACATCCGGTTTTGCTAAGCAAACGTCTCCAATTTCTGTTGGATAGCGTAATTGCTCTGTGGAGAATACGGCATCAATAGAAAACTTTCTTTTACTGGCCTTTTTAATATCTGAACGAGGAAAGTTAAACTCTCGGCGTAATTGGTTTTTCACTTTGGCCAGTAAAGGATCTTGATACGTTTTACTTAAGTCTGTAATTGCTATTTTGCTAGGATCAACTTGTCCACCTGCACCACCAATAGTAATTATTGGTAATTTATTACGTTTACAAAAAGCAATTAGCCGGGTTTTTATATCGACCGAATCAATAGCATCGATGACATAATCATAACCTTTGCTTAGTAATTCAGATAAGTTCTCAGTAGTAATAAAGTCTTCAATAACATTAATTTGGCAATCTGGATTAATTTGTTTAATACGTTCAGCCATGACTTCAACCTTACTTTCACCAATGGTGTCGCTTAAGGCGTGTATCTGACGGTTGATATTAGTAATACATATATCATCAAGGTCAATTAACGTTATATTACCAACACCATTTCTTGCTAGTGCTTCGGCTACCCAAGATCCAACGCCACCGATGCCGATAACGCAAAAGTGTGATGCTTTGATAACTTGTGCGCCTTGTAAACCATAAAGGCGGGCAATACCACCAAACCTTAGAGAGTAATCAGACATTTTGTTCTTAAAAAGTGATACGAAATTGGCATTATTATAACGTCTTAAGCTTTATCGTTAAAACTAATTTGGTTAGTAAAGCGTAATGAAAGAAATTTTTGAGCGGTATTTTGTTAATGATTTATAGTGAAGTGATAAATTTAAGGCAAAAATATAAGAGAAATTTATATTGAAATAATACTTTTTAGACTAAAAACTCTACTTTTTTCATAAGTTGTATGAATAATTAGTATTGTTACTGTGAATGACTAGAGTAGAGTATTTACTCCTTTTTTGTTTTAATTTTGTTTAAAAAATAGACTTTTTTGACTGGGTTGTTATCGTAATAAAAAGGTGTTTTTTAATTATTAACAATAAAAAAAGGTAGCAAATGCTACCTTTTTTCGTATTTTACATCTTCTATTTTGGCTATATATTAGCCATCAATAATACTTTTATTTAGATAAAGGTGTAAATTTACGATCAATTTCACCGGTGTATTTTTGACGAGGACGACCAATTTTTTGACCTGGTTGAGATAACATCTCATCCCAGTGAGCAATCCAACCAACAGTTCTAGACATAGCAAATATAACAGTAAACATGCTTGTAGGGATGCCGATTGCTTTAAGAATAATACCTGAGTAGAAATCTACGTTAGGGTAAAGTTTTCTTTGAACAAAGTATTCGTCTTCTAATGCCACTTTTTCAAGTGCCATAGCAACGTCTAACAATGGATCATTGATGCCTAATTCAGCTAGTACTTCATGACACGTTTCACGCATTACTGTAGCGCGTGGGTCGAAGTTTTTGTAAACACGATGTCCAAAGCCCATTAAACGGAATGAATCGTCTTTATCTTTAGCTTTTAATACATATTCATCAACGCGAGAAATATCACCAATTTCTTCAAGCATAGTTAAACATGCTTCGTTAGCGCCACCATGTGCAGGGCCCCATAAAGAAGCAATACCCGCTGCAATACATGCATAAGGGTTAGCACCAGAAGAGCCAGCTAAACGTACTGTAGACGTTGAAGCGTTTTGCTCATGGTCTGCATGTAAAGTAAAGATTCTGTCCATTGCTTTAGCAATGATAGGGTTTACTTTATATTCTTCAGCAGGCACAGAAAACATCATGTGTAAGAAGTTTTCAGCATAAGTTAAATCGTTACGTGGATAAACAAAAGGTTGTCCTACGCTATACTTATAAGCCATTGCCGCAATGGTAGGCATTTTAGCAATTAAACGGTGAGCACTACGATGACGTTGTTCTGCATCGTTAATGTCTAAATCACTGTGATAGAAAGAAGATAGAGCACCAACTACACCACAAAGCATAGCCATTGGGTGAGCGTCAGGTAAGAAACCATGGAAGAAATGAGCTATTTTTTCATGAACCATTGTATGGTTAGTAATGATTACTTTAAACTCTTCATATTGTTCTTTGTTTGGCGCTTCGCCATTAAGAAGGATATAGCAAACTTCTAGATAATCAGCTTCTTTAGCAAGGTTATCAATAGGATATCCGCGATGCTGCAAAATACCTTTGCCACCATCAATAAATGTGATTGATGACTCACAAGATGCCGTAGCTAAAAAGCCAGGGTCATAAGTGAAATAACCGTGACTACCTAAGGTTCTAATATCTATTACATCGGTACCTGCAGTGCCTTTAAGAACAGGCAGTTCAGCAACTTCTTTGCCGTCAATACTTAGCAAGGCTTTAGATTCAGCCATATGTTTATCCCCTATAATTTTTAAAATTTACAATTTTGAGTTCCGATCATCTTCTTAATTATTTTAAATAAGATTTATTCTTATTTAAAATAATTAAGAAATAACAATCAGTATTTATACTTAACTTGGGTAAATTGAACAGCCGACATTCTACCTCAATTTGTAATTAAAATGTAATAGCCATTCGACTAAAGTTTGTAGCTGTTGATGGAATTGTATAATAATTAACCGTGAATAAGGTTGATTTAAAAAATTACAAATTTTTATTGTTATAGGAAAATTGAATTTATGTATTATCAACTATATAATCAATCCGTTCTGTAAGTGTTTTTTATATTTCGTGGCTTTAATAAGAATGTAAACAATAAATGTCTTGTTAAGTTTGAGGTTATTTTAATAATAAAAATAATTTCTTCTTTTACTAAAGTATTAATTGAATTACTTAGCCAAAGTAGACTAAGTTCGCTATTATTATGCGGTTCGGTTAACTCTATAAGTAATAATAGATTATTTTTATTAATAAAAAGCAGTTACCGTTCATTTCGGGAATTACTTCTTTAGTAATCTCTATTAGTATTCTATTTGTATATGCAAATGTAAGAATACTAATATTCTAAAAGGTAGTTCATGAGTAACAATAATAAAAGTTGAAGGCTTTCGAGCTCTTTAGGCAACAATTGTGAAAAAACAACGTCCTGTAAACCTAGATCTAACTACAATCAAGATGCATCCGTCAGCTAATGCTTCAATTCTTCACCGAATTTCCGGTGTGATTATGGTATTTGCTATCGGTATCTTATTGCTAACGCTTTCTACCTCTCTTTCTTCTGCTGAAGGATTTGCCAGTATTCAAGAATGTCTTGATGGCTTTTTCTTTAAATTTATTATTTTCGGCTGCCTTTCTGCGCTGACTTACCATTTATTAGCGGGTGTTCGTCACTTGTTAATGGATTTAGGTCACTTTGAAGAGTTAGCCTCGGGTAATGCAAGTGCCAAATTGATTATGATTATTTGGTTAGCTGTATCGGCAGCAATAGGAGTTTGGTTATGGTAAGTGTCGTCGCATCAGTAGGCCGTAATGGCGTACATGATTTTATTCTTCTAAGAGCTAGTGCAATTATTCTTGTGCTATACACCTTACTTATTGCCGGTTTTTTTGTAGTAACACCAACAGTTACTTATGATTTATGGCAAGGGTTTTTTGCTTGTATTAGTGTAAAAATTGCTACAATGTTAGCGCTATTCGCGTTACTTGTGCATGCTAAAATTGGTGTTTGGCAAGTATTGTCAGATTACATCAAGCCAGCATTTTTGCGTGGTGCACTGCAATTTTTCTTTTCAGTTTTGTTATTAGCCTACGTAGTGTTTGGCTTTTCAATTGTGTGGGGTGTGTAAGTGAGCGTTCCAATTCGTGAATTTGACGCCATTGTTATTGGCGCAGGCGGCGCAGGTATGCGCGCTGCATTAGCAATTTCAGAGTCAGGCAAATCTTGTGCCTTGATTTCTAAAGTATTTCCAACTCGTTCTCATACAGTATCTGCTCAAGGTGGTATTACCGTTGCTTTAGGTAATGCTCATGAAGATCACTGGGAACAACATATGTACGATACAGTTAAGGGCTCTGATTACATCGGTGACCAAGACGCAATCGAATATATGTGTAAAACTGGCCCTGAGTCAGTTATCGAATTAGAGAAAATGGGCTTACCTTTTTCTCGTACGGAAGAAGGTAAAGTTTACCAACGTCCTTTTGGTGGCCAATCTAAAAACTTTGGTGGTGAGCAAGCCGCTCGTACAGCAGCAGCAGCTGACCGTACAGGCCATGCGTTATTACATTGTTTGTACCAACAAAATGTTAAAAACAAAACTAATGTTTACTCAGAGTGGTATGCATTAGATTTAGTTAAAAACAGTGATGGTGCAGTTGTTGGTACTACCGCAATTTGTATTGAAACTGGTGAAGTAGTTTACTTCAAAGCACGCGCAACTGTATTAGCTACAGGTGGCGCAGGTCGTATTTTTGCTTCAACGACTAATGCTCACATCAATACTGGTGACGGTGTTGGTATGTCACTTCGTGCTGGCATTCAAATGCAAGATATGGAAATGTGGCAGTTCCACCCAACGGGTATCGCTGGCGCAGGTGTATTAGTTACTGAAGGTTGTCGTGGTGAAGGTGGTTATCTACTTAACAAAGACGGCGAGCGCTTTATGGAACGTTATGCTCCAAATGCTAAAGATTTAGCTGGTCGTGATGTTGTTGCTCGTTCAATGATGACCGAGATCCGTGAAGGTCGTGGTTGTGATCACCCTCAATATGGTCCTCATATCAAGCTTAAACTTGATCATCTTGGTCGTGAAACGTTATACAAACGTTTACCAGGTGTTTGTGACTTATCTAAGACTTTTGCTCATATTGATCCAGCTGAAGAGCCAATTCCAGTTATCCCTACATGTCACTATCAAATGGGTGGTGTACCGTGTAATGTTAATGGTCAGGCACTTAATATTGGTCCTGATGGCAAAGAAACCATTGTTGAAGGTTTATTTGCTGTAGGTGAAATCGCTTGTGTATCTGTACATGGCGCTAACCGTTTAGGCGGTAACTCACTACTTGATTTAGTTGTATTTGGTCGTGCTGCAGGTAACTTCTTAGGCACTTACTTAAACGATAGTCAAATTGGTAAAGAAGCCTCTGAATCTGATTTAGAAGCATCATTAGCACGTTCGAAACGTTGGGAATCTTCAACAACAGGTGAAGATCCGGTACAGATTCGTAAAGATTTACAACAGTGTATGCAAATGAACTTCTCAGTATTCCGTGAAGGTCAAGCAATGGCTGAAGGTATGAAAGAATTAACTGAAATTCGTGAACGTCTTCAAAATGCTAAGTTAGACGATAAGTCATCAGAATTTAACACTCAACGTATTGAATGTTTAGAATTAGATAACTTAATGGAAACTGCGTATTGTTCAGCTAAAGCAGCTAACTTCCGTACTGAATCTCGTGGCGCACATGCAAGACAAGATTTTACAGAACGTGATGATGAAAATTGGTTATGCCATTCTATTTTCACGCCTGAAACTGGTGCTATGTCTAAGCGTGATGTTAATATGAAACCTGTTCACCGCGAAGCTTTCCCACCGAAAGCACGTGTTTACTAAGGAGTAATTGGTATGAAACAGTTATTTTCGATTTACCGTTATAATCCTGATGTAGATGCTCAGCCATACATGAAAGAGTATGAGTTAGAAATTCCTGACGGCTCTGATTTAATGGTACTTGATGCACTTATTCTGTTAAAAGAAAAAGATACAAGCTTATCATTCCGTCGTTCATGTCGTGAAGGTGTTTGTGGTTCAGATGGTTTAAACATGAATGGTAAAAATGGCTTAGCTTGTATTACGCCATTATCAGAGTTAAAGTCTAGTAAAATTATTTTACGTCCTTTACCTGGTTTACCGGTAGTACGTGATTTAATTATTGATATGAGCCAGTTTTACGCGCAATATGAAAAGATTAAACCGTATTTAATTAACGATGCTCAACAACCAGCGCGTGAAAATATACAAACTATTGAAGAACGTGATAAATTAGATGGTCTTTATGAGTGTATTTTATGTGCTTGTTGTTCTACATCTTGTCCGTCTTTCTGGTGGAATCCTGATAAATTTATCGGACCTGCAGGCTTATTACATGCTTATCGCTTTTTAATTGATAGCCGTGATACTGCTACAGAAGAACGTTTAGATGGTTTACAAGATGCATATAGTGTATTCCGTTGTCATGGCATAATGAACTGTGTTGATGTTTGTCCAAAAGGATTAAACCCAACTAAAGCCATTGGCCATATTAAATCTATGCTATTAAGTCGTGCTGTTTAACTGCTTAAATTAACGTATAGTGGTAATAGTTAGCTTTAACGTTAACTATTACCCGTTATAAAGTTTTTTATGTATTTTCTTGAATAAATACGTAATATTACAATTTAACCGTAATCGTATTTTATAACGCGATTATT
The DNA here is from genome assembly GCF_030547765.1 of Colwellia sp. 6_MG-2023. Lineage (NCBI taxonomy): Bacteria > Pseudomonadati > Pseudomonadota > Gammaproteobacteria > Alteromonadales > Colwelliaceae > Colwellia > Colwellia sp. 6_MG-2023. The sequence goes on from NZ_JAUOPP010000019.1 coordinate 91,004, forward strand.
TATTTTTTGCTTTACCCCAGCAAGGAAAAGGCAATGCCAGAAGGTGTAATGAAGGCTTGGCTAGAGTCTTCCCACTTAAACGGTGGCAACATCGTTTATATTGAAGAATTGTACGAATCATACCTAGATAACTCTGCCTCTGTATCTGCAGAATGGCGAGAAATCTTTTCAGAACTTCCTAAAGTTGAAGGTAGTGATGTGGAATATCGCCACAGCGCTATACGCGAAGAGTTTAAAGTTTTAGCTAAACAACAAAAAAAACAAGTTGTTACGAGTGGCGGCGACGCCAAGCAAGTTAAAGTTTTACAACTTATCAATGCTTTTAGAGTTCGTGGTCATCAAAACGCCAATCTAGATCCATTAGGATTATGGCAACGTGATAAAGTCCGTGATTTACAGCTTTCTCATCATGACCTATCAGAAAATGATTTCGACAAAGAATATAATGTCGGCTCATTAGATGTTGGTCAAGACTCAATGAAGTTAGGTGAGTTATACAAAGTGCTGAAAAAAACCTATTGTGGTTCAGTTGGCGCAGAGTATATGCACATTACTTCAACAGATGAAAAACGTTGGTTACAAAATCGTTTAGAATCTGTACAGTCTGTACCGAAGTTATCGGTTGATGAAAAAACTGAAATTCTAAAAGGCTTGATTGCAGCTGATGGCTTAGAAAAATATCTAGGTGCTAAATTTCCAGGTGCTAAACGCTTTTCTCTAGAAGGCGGTGATGCACTTGTTCCTATGTTGAAGGAACTTATTACTCGTGCTGGCGCTGCTGGTACGAAAGAAGTAATAATGGGTATGGCTCATCGTGGCCGTTTAAATGTTTTAGTTAACGTTATGGGCAAAAACCCATCAAAATTATTTGATGAGTTTGGCGGAAAGCACGACGGAATATTAGGCTCAGGTGATGTTAAGTATCATCAAGGCTATTCTTCTGATTTTGTTACCCCTGGTGGTAATGTGCATTTAGCGTTAGCGTTTAACCCTTCTCATCTTGAAATTGTAAACCCTGTTGTTATTGGTAGCGTAAGAGCACGTTTAGATAGACGTGGCGGCAACCAAGGTGACTTAGTTTTACCTATTACCATTCATGGTGATTCTGCTATTGCAGGTCAAGGTGTTGTACAAGAAACCTTTAATATGTCGCAAGCGCGTGCATTTAAAGTAGGTGGTACTGTACGTATTGTAGTTAATAACCAAGTAGGTTTTACTACTTCAAAAGAACAAGATACTCGTTCAGGTGAATACTGTACAGAAATTGCTAAAATGGTTCAGGCACCAATTCTTCATGTTAATGGTGATGATCCAGAAGCGGTAATTTTAGCAACACAAATAGCATTAGATTACCGTAATGAATTTAAACGTGATGTTGTTATCGATTTAGTTTGTTACCGTCGTCATGGTCATAATGAAGCTGATGAGCCAAGTGCTACACAGCCATTAATGTATAAAATTGTTAAAAAGCATGCCACGCCACGTCAATTATATGCAGATAAATTGATCGCTGAAGGTAGCTTAAACAAAAATAAAATTGATGAGTTAACGTCATACTATCGAAAATTGCTTGATGAAGGTCAATGTACTGTAGAGCAATGGCGTCCAATGACTGCACATTCAGTTGACTGGACACCTTATCTTGGTCATGAGTGGGATGATGACTACGATACTGAAGTTAGCGTTGATAAGTTGAAAGAACTAGCTGTTAAGGTTTCTTCTTATCCTGAAGATCACCCAGTACATTCTCGTGTTAAAAAGATCTACGATGATCGCATGAAAATGGCAACAGGTGAAAAGTTAATAGATTGGGGGATGGCTGAAAATATCGCTTATGCTTCTATTGTTGACTCAGGACAAAGAGTTCGTATTACAGGACAAGATTCAGGCCGTGGTACTTTCTTCCATCGTCATGCTGTTTTACATAACCAAGAAGATGCGTCGACTTATTTACCGTTACAAAATATCCGTGAAGGCCAAGGTCCTTTTGATGTACATGATTCAGTATTATCAGAAGTGTCAGTGTTAGCGTTTGAATATGGCTACACGACAGCTGAACCAGCCGGTTTAACTATTTGGGAAGCACAATTTGGTGATTTTGCTAACTGTGCACAAGTAGTTTTCGATCAGTTTATTAGTTCAGGTGAACAAAAATGGGGTCGTTTATGTGGTTTAACTATGTTATTGCCACATGGCTACGAAGGACAAGGTCCTGAGCATTCATCAGCCCGTTTAGAGCGTTTCTTACAACTTTGTGCTGATCACAATATGCAAGTATGTGTGCCATCAACACCTGCGCAAGTATTTAATATGCTGCGTCGTCAAGTTGTTCGTCCAATGCGTCGTCCATTAGTTGTAATGTCACCTAAATCATTATTACGTCATCCATTAGCAGTATCTTCTATGGAAGAGCTTGCTACAGGTGAATTTAAAAATGTAATCGGTGAAATAGACGAGTTAGATCCGAAGGCAGTAGAGCGTGTTGTATTCTGTAGTGGTAAGGTTTATTACGAACTACTTGAACAACGTCGTAAAAATGAGTTAAATAATATTGCAATTGTTCGTATAGAACAGCTATATCCATTCCCAGAGAAAGAGCTTAAAGATGCGATTAAAGATTATCAGCATGTGAAGCAATTTGTTTGGTGTCAGGAAGAGCCGCAAAACCAAGGTGCTTGGTACTGTTCGCAACATCACTTTAGAGCAGCTATCCCTGATGCAACTTATTTAAGTTATGCTGGACGTAATGCTTCTGCAGCCCCAGCGGTAGGTTATATGGCTTTACATGTAAAAGAACAACAAGCGCTTGTCACTCAAGCGTTAACATTGGACTAACATTAGTGAATAACAAGCGCTTGTCACTCAAGCGCTAATGTTAGATAAAATTAGATTAACTATTGAGTGCATTAGCTTCTGCTTACTCTGTTTAAAAAGATAAGTAACAGTGAAGTGCTAAAAAGTTTGTAAGGAATAAAATAAAATGACAACCGAAATCAAAGTTCCGGTATTACCTGAATCAGTTGCAGATGCAACAGTTGCTACTTGGCATGTACAAGTAGGTGAAAAATTTAGCCGTGATCAAGTATTAGTAGATATTGAAACTGATAAAGTAGTTCTTGAAGTGCCAGCAACAGCTGATGGTGTTTTAACGGATATCAGCCAAATTGAAGGTGCTACTGTATTAGGCGAGCAAGTTATTGGTACATACTCTGAAGGTGGTGCAGAAGCTGCAGCGCCTAAAGCAGATGCGGCTCCAGCTCCAGCAGCTAGTAATGGTGGCGGTGCAGCTAAAGTAATTGATATTGTTGTACCAGTTTTACCTGAATCGGTAGCTGATGCGACGGTAGCCACTTGGCATGTAGCTGAAGGCGATACTGTATCAGTTGACCAAAATCTTGTTGATATTGAAACTGATAAAGTAGTGCTAGAAGTTGTAGCGCAAGACAATGGTGTTATTGGTAAAATAATCCATGTTGAAGGTGATACTGTATTAGGTGCACAAAAAATTGGTGAACTAAATGCTGGCGCAGCAGCTAGCACTACAGCTACAGCAACGCCTGATGAAGCGGTAAGTTCTGATGAACTAGCTAGCCCATCTGTTCGTCGTTTAATGACTGAAAAAGGTTTATCAGCAAACGATGTTACTGGTTCAGGTAAAGGTGGACGTATCTCTAAAGAAGATGTTGAAGCAGCACTTGCAGCGAAGAACACAGCAGCAGCACCTGCAAAAGCAGCACCTGTAGCACAAGACCTTGGTGAGCGTAGTCAAAAACGTGTACCAATGACACGTCTACGTAAAACAATTGCAACGCGTTTATTAGAAGCGAAAAATTCAACAGCTATGTTAACAACGTTCAACGAAGTTAACATGAAGCCAATTATGGATTTACGTAAGCAATATAAAGATATTTTCGAGAAAACGCATGATACACGTTTAGGCTTTATGTCTTTTTACGTAAAAGCAGTAACAGAAGCACTTAAACGTTACCCTGCTGTAAATGCATCAATTGATGGTGATGATATTGTTTATCATAACTTCTTCGATATCTCTATTGCTGTTTCTACTCCTCGTGGTTTAGTTACACCAGTATTACGTGATTCAGACCAATTAAGCATGGCTGGTATCGAAAATGGTATCCGCGACTTAGCGCTTAAAGGTCGTGATGGCAAGCTTTCAATGGCAGACATGACGGGTGGTAACTTTACCATTACTAATGGCGGCGTATTTGGTTCATTGCTTTCTACACCAATTCTAAACCTACCACAAGCAGCTATTTTGGGCATGCATAAGATCCAAGATAGACCTATGGCGGTTGATGGAAAAGTTGAAATACTTCCTATGATGTATTTAGCTCTTTCATATGATCATCGCTTGATTGATGGTAAAGAATCAGTTGGTTTCTTAGTGACTATTAAAGAGTTACTTGAAGATCCAGCTCGTTTACTTTTAGATGTATAGATATTAGCTATATGTTTTTGAGTAACGAAAACAGTAATTAAGTAGACTATAGTATTAGCTCTTTTGACTACCGTCATTAGAGCTTTTGTATTATAATTAGTCGACTTTTCCTTGGCTTTTGTAAATTTTTATAATTTTAATAAATAAAAAAGTTTCAATAGCTTTCATTTACAGATAAATGGATAAAACACCATGAATTTGCACGAATATCAAGCGAAACAATTATTCGCTGAATATGGGTTACCAGTTTCTGAAGGTTTCGCTTGCGATACACCTCAAGAAGCTGCAGAGGCTGCTGATAAAATTGGCGGCACTATGTGGGTTGTTAAAACTCAAGTACACGCGGGGGGACGCGGCAAAGCTGGTGGTGTTAAACTAGTTAAATCTAAAGACGAAATTAAAGATTTCGCTCAAAACTGGTTAGGTAAGAATTTAGTTACTTACCAAACAGACGAAAATGGACAGCCGGTTGCTAAAATATTAGTAGAAAGCTGTACAGATATCGCTAACGAATTATACCTTGGTGCTGTTGTTGATCGCGCAAGTCGTAAAGTAGTATTTATGGCGTCTACTGAAGGCGGTGTTGATATTGAGAAGATTGCTGAAGAAACTCCAGAGTTAATTCACCAAGCTGAAATCGATCCACTTGTTGGCGCACAACCATACCAAGCTCGCGAATTAGGTTTCAAGTTAGGTTTAAACCCTACACAAATGAAGCAATTTGTTAAGATCTTTTTAGGTCTAGCTAAAATGTTTGAAGACTTTGATTTCGCCTTATTAGAAATCAACCCGTTAGTTATTACTGACGAAGGTAATCTTCATTGTTTAGATGGTAAAATTGGTATTGATGGTAATGCTTTATACCGTCAACCTAAAATGCGTGCTTTCCACGATCCATCTCAAGAAGATGAACGTGAAGCGCATGCTGCAAGATATGAATTAAACTATGTAGCTTTAGATGGCAACGTAGGTTGTATGGTTAACGGTGCAGGCCTAGCAATGGGTACTATGGATATCGTTAACTTACACGGCGGCAAGCCAGCTAACTTCTTAGATGTTGGTGGTGGTGCTACTAAAGAGCGTGTTTCTGAAGCATTTAAAATCATTCTTTCTGACGACAACGTTAAAGCGGTTTTAGTTAACATCTTTGGTGGCATCGTTCGTTGTGACATGATTGCTGAAGGTATTATCGGCGCGGTTAAAGAAGTAGGCGTTAAAGTTCCTGTTGTTGTACGTTTAGAAGGTACTAATGCTGAATTAGGTCGTGAAGTTCTTAAAAATTCTGGCTTAGACATCATTGCTGCTGAATCATTAACTGATGCAGCAACAAAAGTTGTAGCAGCTGCGGAGGGCAAATAATGTCTGTATTAATTAACAAAGATACTAAAGTTATCTGTCAAGGTTTCACTGGTGGTCAAGGTACTTTCCATTCAGAACAAGCTCTTGAGTACGGTACACAAATGGTTGGTGGCGTAAGCCCAGGTAAAGGCGGTCAAACGCATTTAGGCCTACCAGTATTTAACACAGTACGTGATGCAGTAGAAGCAACTGGCGCAACAGCAACAGTTATCTATGTTCCTGCTCCGTTCTGTAAAGATGCTATTTTAGAAGCTATTGATGCAGGCATCGAGCTTATCGTTACTATCACTGAAGGTATTCCAACTTTAGATATGGTTGACGTTAAAGCTAAGCTTGAGCAATCAGGCGTTCGTATGATTGGTCCTAACTGTCCTGGTGTTATTACTCCGGGCGAGACTAAGATTGGTATCATGCCTGGTCACATTCATAAGCCTGGTAAAGTAGGTATTGTTTCACGTTCTGGTACATTAACGTACGAAGCCGTTAAACAAACTACTGATGCTGGTTTTGGCCAATCTACTTGTGTAGGTATTGGTGGTGACCCTATCCCAGGTACTAACTTCATCGACGTTTTAGAAATGTTCCAAAACGATCCACAAACTGAAGCAATTGTAATGATTGGTGAAATTGGTGGTACTGCTGAAGAAGAAGCAGCGGAATATATCAAAGCTAATGTTACTAAACCTGTTGTATCTTACATTGCTGGTGTTACTGCACCAGAAGGTAAGCGTATGGGTCATGCTGGCGCAATTATCGCTGGCGGTAAAGGTACTGCTGATGAAAAATTTGCAGCATTAGAAGCGGCTGGTGTTAAAACTGTTCGTTCTTTAGCTGAAATTGGTAATGCACTTAAAGAGAAAACAGGTTGGTAGTCAGCTTTTGATTGCAAACAGTTATTCTTAATAAAAACCCGCTGCTAGCGGGTTTTTTTATTTTAAAGCAGCTAACTCTTTCTGCTTAGCATTCTTGATTTGAGTATATAAATCTAGGAGTTTTGGTATTAATTTGTCGTGAGTATCAATAATGAGTTCTTTAACATTTTGATTTGTTACTTCTATTATTTCCTTTTTATTTTCATATGAAAAAGGATCAAACGTAAGTGCATATCCATTATTTTTAATACGAATAAGGTGTTTATGCTTTATTGTATTTGATAGCTTTTTTAATTTTAAAAACAACTCATCATTATACATAAGATTGAGAGACTTAAAAAATGGTTGTGGCTTAAACTGCTTTATAAAATCCCAGTACCAGCCAACCTTATTATCTTCAATTGTCTGATTAACAGTAAAAATAATATTTAGAGCGTATGGTAATGAATCAATAACTGCGTGTAGATTTTGTATGAAAGCATAGGTACTTGCTTCGAATATTGTTCTTGAACTAATACAATTGGGGTGATGTTTTGGTGTTAATTCGAGAAGTAAATCATCCTTAGTGCTGAAGTCTATAAATTCTTTAAAATAATATTCGCAGTAATCGAGCCTTTTTTGTATAGATTGTAATGCTAAATTTAGACTATGAATTTCGACAGAATCATCAGTTTTTAATTCTTCTTTTTTGAGATTAAGTAAGTCTTTTATATCCAACTTGTTTTTATAACTTTCCATACAATTTCCATATGTATATTTTATAAAACAATAACATAAAAAGCTTAATTTGAATAAGTTTCGTATTTCATTTTTTATCTTTTATGTGGTTGTTATATTGTCGGTGTGCCGACAGCACCCAAAGGGATACTGCCTCCGGCATCCCTCTGGACTCCCTCGGAGCTGCTAATCAAGTGTAATCCTCCATTCAAGGTAATATCTTCGACGTAACAGCGCTGAACGGGCATCCATGCCCTACATCGCTTTGTTCATCAT
>NZ_JAUOPP010000002.1:0-216000 GCF_030547765.1 Colwellia sp. 6_MG-2023
TGCCAGACTTTAACGGAGCAGTGCCTGTTGTTACTTATCTTGTTGAAGATGGTATCGGTGATACTAATGAATCAACACTAACAATTGTGGTGACACCTGAGTCAGATCTTATTGATGATAATGAGTATGTTGAGATAGCGGAAGATGAAGTAGCTTCAGGTAGTGTACTAACCAATGCCTCAAGCCCTGAAGCTGGGTTGAAAGTAACAAGCTTTAGTGTTGATAGTGACGGTGATGGTGTAGATGAAACTAATTATCCTGTTGGTGTACCTGTCACGATAGTAGATAAAGGCACCTTGTTATTAAATGGAGACGGCACTTATACTTTTACGCCACTGCCAGACTTTAACGGAGCAGTGCCTGTTGTTACTTATCTTGTTGAAGATGGTATCGGTGATACTAATGAATCAACGTTAACGATTGTGGTGACACCTGCTGATAATATTCCACCTGTGGCAGAAGATGATGGCTTTAGTATTTATCAAGGGGAAAGCGTTAGCGGTAACCTTATCACACATGTCGATGGTAATGATGGTATTGCCGATCATGATGGTGGTGATGGGGCAGTGCTCACCATAACGCAAGTTAATGGTGTTGATTTGGTTTTTGGGGCTGATGGTTTTGCGACTGTGAATGTTGATGGTGGAGCAGTAACCATTAATGCGGCAGGTGATTTCACTTATAATAATAGTGATGGTTATATTTTAGGTAGTGATTATCCAAGTTTTAATTACACTTTAAGTGATGGAACTGACACAGATATAGCGACGGTGACAATTGATATTGATGATTCAGCACCTGTTGCCGTCAATGATTATAATTATTTAACTTTTTCTGATTTAAGTGATTTTGGTAGAAGTGACATCACAGGTAGTTCAAGTATTGGTGGTAATGTTATAACCGGTAGAACTTCAGACGACCATATGGATACTTCAGATGATGGATTAGTCACGATAGTTAAGTTTAATTATAATGGCTCAGATTTTATCTTTAATGATGATGTAACCTCTCATACTATTATAACTACTTTTGGTACTTTTATAATGGATAACACAGGAGAGTATTCTTTTGAGTTACCATTAGGCACTAAAGTTGTTGAAATACCTGATAACTTGAATATTGTTTATACAATAGAGGATAGTGATACAAATAATCCTGAAACAGATGATGCAACACTAGAAATAAACTTTACATATTCGAATGAGGTGACTAGTTCATCTCGGACTTCTTCAGAAGAGAAGCTGATAGAGATACCAGATGTTATTGAGGACCAAGATCAAGAAGTGCCGGATCAATTAATTAGCTATGATATGGCGGAGCTTTTTAGCGAAACAAACAATGAAAGTATTGAAGAATACATGCAGTTTGACGCTTTAGTTGAAAATAGTGCGTTAAAAAATACTTCACAGTCTAATAAAGAAGAACTAATATTAGAAACAGATACTCAAGATGTAGCTAAAGCGGGAGATACTGAAACAATAGTGACAAATAGCCTATTAAAAGAAGGGGCTACATTGATCAGTGATGCGTCTCCAGAGAATGTTCCACAACAAATTGAACTTGACTCCAACGACCATATATAATTAATCTGATAATATTAGTAAATGATATTAAAAATGATCTAATGGTGTAATATGTATTTATACATCATTAGGTCATTAGCCAAGTTCAGGTTAGTTAGACAGTGAATTTATTTTAAGGGATCAAATACTTCGTGCAATCAACAGTGCAACCGTCATCTGAGTGGTCAATCAATGCTTCACAAAAGTTAAGTTCAGATCCCTTATTAGATAGCTTAGTGCTCCTCACTGAGCATTTTGGCAATCCCTGCTCTGCTGATGCTCTTTCAGCAGGTTTACCACTGACAGAAACAAATTTAACGCCTGAACTTTTACCTCAAGCAGCTTCTCGGGCAGGGCTAAGTGCCAAGCTAGTACGTAAAGGCTTGAACGAACTGCCTTCAATGTTGCTACCTTGTATTTTGATGCTCAAAGATAAAAAAGCAATAGTCTTACAAGAGCTTGATATTGAAAATAATAAAGCAATAGTCTCCTTGCCTGAAACTGGTGGAGAAGAGCTATTAACTATTGAAGAGCTCGAATCAAATTTTGTCGGCTACTTGTTTTTAGTAAAGCAACAATATCGTGGCGATAGAAATTTTGATGTTCAGCACGATAGTTCGAAAGAGCATTGGCTGTGGAAAAGAATTAAAAACACTTCCTCTATCTACCGTGATGTGATTATAGCTTCTATCATGGTAAATATTTTTGCGTTAGTTTCGCCTCTTTTTGTTATGAATGTTTATGATAAAGTCGTTCCTAATCTTGCATTTGAATCACTTTGGGTACTTGCTGTCGGTGCCGGAATTGCTTATATATTTGATTTGATTTTAAAGCAACTACGTGGTTATTTAATTGATGTCGCGGGTAAAAAAATTGATATAGAAGTTTCCTCGAAGCTTTTCGCAAAAGTCATAGGTATGCCCCTTGAAAAACGATCTCCAAGTGTTGGTGGAATGGCTAAGCAAATAGGTGAATTTGATAATGTGAGAGAGTTCTTATCATCTGCAACTATCAGTGCAGTTGTCGATTTACCTTTCGCACTGCTCTTTATGTTTTGTATTTGGCTTGTTGCTGGAGACTTAGTGATGTTTCCTATTATTGCCTCTATCTTGATTATTGGTTATACCTTGTTGAATCAAGCAAAGCTCAAGCAAGCAATTGAAGAAACGAATAAGTATTCCAGCTTACGACACGGCCATCTAATTGAGTGTTTAAGCACTTTAGAGTCGATCAAAGCCAATGGAGCCGAAGGTGTTGTTCAAAATGCCTGGCAACAAATGATAGGGCACACCTCTACTTGGTTGCTTAAATCAAAAATTATTACGAATTCAGTGTTAAATTTTGCTAGTTTTATTGTGCAAATATCAGTTGTTGCTGTAGTGGTTTTAGGGGTTTATCGAGTCTCGGATAACTTAATTTCAATGGGCGGAATTATCGCGGCAGTAATGTTAACAGGCAGAGCTATTTCACCTGTTGCCAAACTTGCAGGTTTAATGACGCGCTCTAATCAAACCATTAGTGCGTTAAAGCAACTTGATCTTTTAATGGAACAAGAAGGTGAATTTGAAGATAAAGCACATTTAGTCAGTAGAAATAAGCTTGCGGGTAATATTAATGCTGATAATGTGAGTTTTAAATACCCAAATGCGGATATCCCGTCTTTAAAACCGATGTCTGTGAATATTCGTCAAGGCGAAAGAGTTGCGATTGTTGGACATAACGGCTCAGGTAAAACCACGTTAGCAAAATTATTGCTTGGACTTTATCAACCTAGTCAAGGCTCTATACAATTTGATGGTTTGAATTACCAACAAATACACCCCAGTGATTTACGTAAGAATATTGGTTACTTACCACAAGATATCGTGTTATTTCACGGTACTATCAGAGATAATATACTCTTTGGTACTAGACAAGTTACAGAATATCAACTGATTAGAGCTGTGCAACTTTCTGGGGTCAGTATTTTTACTGATCAGAATAGTCAAGGACTTGATCAACAAGTGGGCGAGAGTGGTAATGCCCTGTCTCGTGGGCAAAGGCAGTCTATTGCGTTAGCAAGAGCAATATTAAATTCGCCTCAAATATTATTATTAGACGAACCAACTGCTAGCCTTGATGCTCGGGCTGAAAAGCAGTTTATTAAATCAATACATGCGACGGCTAAAGATCGTACTATGTTATTAATTACACATAAAATGGATTTGTTAAAATTGGTTGATAGAATTCTGGTGTTAGACAAAGGTAAATTAATAATAGATGGTCCAAAAGATGAAGTATTAGCAAAGCTAAAAGGTAATCAATTAAATCAAGAGACAAGCGCATGAAGGTGAGTCAACAAGATTTAGAAATGGCTGACGATGTCTATGGCGCAATGCTAACTGAAGTACCAAGTTTACATCGCTTAACTATTTGGGCTATGGCTAGCTTACTTTTGTGTTTTCTTGTGTGGTCTTATTTTGCAGCACTACAGCAAGTTACTTCTGGCATAGGTAAAATTATCCCTTCAACACAAGTGCAGATTGTTCAAAGTTTAGATGGTGGCGTATTACAAGAGTTATTTGTACAAGAAGGTATGCAGGTTGTGAAGGGGCAACCTATAGCAAGAATTGATGACACCCGTTTCAGATCAGATTTTGCTGAACAAAAACAAGAAGTTAATAGTTTGCGAGCAAATGTGATTCGTCTTAGAGCCGAACTTTCAAGTATCTTAATTGGCCATAATGAACAGTGGCAACGTCAAATAGAAATTAATAAAAATATACCTGTTTACCCTGATGATCTCCTGCAAAATGCCGAATTTATGGTTGAAAGACAAAAAGAAGAATATTCTGGAAGGTTAGATAATTTAATAAATCAATTAGCTATTCAAGAACAACAAATTCAGCAGAGAGAGCAAGAAGTTGCTGAGTTAGATTCTAAAATTAACACTCTGCAAATAAGTTACCAAATAGCGAGTAAAGAACTTGATCTTACGCGGCCTCTCGCTGAAAAAAATATAGTTTCTAAAATAGAATTATATAAATTAGAGCGTAGTGTTAATGAGCTGAAAGGCGAGTTGAGTGCAGTACGGCTACTATCACCTAAGTTAAAGTCCTCATTACAAGAATCAATATTAAATCGTCGAGAAACAGCGCTTGCTTATAGATCAGAAGCTAGGGCAACACTTAATGATATGCAAAATAAATTATCTCGTATTAATGAATCACAAGTTGGTGCTCAAGATAAAGTTACTAAAGCCTTAATATTATCTCCTGTTGTTGGTACGATTAAAACAATTCATATCAACACATTAGGTGGTGTAGTAAAACCTGGGGAAACAATTGCAGAAATAGTACCTACAGAAGATAAATTGATGGTTGAAGCTAAAATAAAACCAAGAGATATTGCTTTTATTTATCCGGGGTTACCTGCTGTTGTAAAAATTACAGCGTATGATTTTACTCGCTATGGTGGATTGAAAGGCAAAGTTGAACATATAAGTGCAGACACGACCCAAGATGAGGAAGGCAATAGCTTTTACCTGATTAGAGTACGTACGGATGCTTCAAGCATAACAAACAAAAAAGGTGAAGCAATGCCAATTATTCCAGGAATGTTGACTGAAGTTGATGTTATCACTGGTAAACGAACTATTTTGGAATATATTTTAAACCCAATATTACGGGCGAATGAAGCTGCACTTAGGGAACGATAGCGCTTAACTAAAAATTAAGAATAAAAAATAATACAAACAGGGAATATTTATGAATAATGTTGTTTTTACCTTGAATAAAATAGCAATACTTGGTGTGCTAGGTTTATCGACATTGTGGTCGGTTAGTAGTAATGCCCAAAGTTTAGAGCAGGCTGTTGCGGAAGCACTTAATACGCATCCTGATATTCGCCAGTCTTTTGCTCGATTTAAATCGAAAGAAGAAGATGTTAATCGTGCATCAGCAGGTTACCTTCCTACCGTTGATTTAACTGCTGGGTATGGTTATGAGTTTACAGATACGCCAAGTAATAGAAGGACCGAACTCAATAATAGTAACGGTCAAACTGAGTTGGCGCGTGGTGAGTTTGGTATTAGTATTAAACAGATACTTTTTGATGGTATGTTTACTAGCCATGAAGTAGATAGAACTAAATTTGAAGCAAGTGCAGAGCAATGGACTTTAATTTCAAATGCTGAAGATCTCGCTTTGAAAGTTGCGCAAGCATATTTGAATTATATTAAAACAGAGCAACTTATTGAGTTAGCACAAAAAAATATTGAATCACACGAAATAATTTATCAACAAATAAAAGAGCGTACTGATTCTGGATTAGGTAATATTGCTGATTTATCACAAGTGACAGGGCGATTAGCTAGAGCACAGTCAAATATGATAGCCGCGCGAAATAACCACCTTGATGCAAGAACACAGTTTATTCGTTTAACAAACACACTGCCTGAAAACTTAGTGATTCCAGTCCCCGATGTTGACATGCTACCTAAAGATAAAGAAAGTGGCCTAGATCTAGCAATTAAACGTCACCCGGTTATTAAATCAGCTCAACAAGATATAAGAGCTGCACGTTCATTTAAAAGTGCTGTAAAATCAAATTACTACCCTACATTATCGTTAGAGTTAGCTGCTAATTCAGATAATGATATTGGAGGCGAGAGTGGATTAAATCAGTTTGGTGCTGATGTGGGGGGTCACCGTAATGATGCCTCAGCAATGTTACGTTTGCGCTATAATTTTTATTCTGGTGGAAAAGATATTGCCAGTGAAAGAAGTGCAGCCTATAAAGTATCAGAAGCACAAGACATTAATGCAAGTGCTCATAGGCAAGTAACAGAAAGTTTTGGTCTGGCTTGGAATGCTTTTCAAATGTTAGCCTTACAAAAAAAATATATAAAGCAACATGTTATAACCTCTAAAGACACTCAAGTAGCCTACAAACAACAATTTGATATTGGTCAACGTAATTTACTTGATTTACTTGATACTGAAAATGAGTTGTTTCAAGCCCGTCAAGATTATTTAGATGCAGACTTTAATGAGTTAAGTGCTAAATATCGTATATTAAACTCAACAGGACAGTTATTAGACTCGCTAAGGGTGACTAGATCTGCCGCTTGGAAGGGAGAGCACGAATATGAGGAAGGAGCATACAATGAATAAAGTATTACGCAATCCCAATAAGTATATTTCACTGTATTTGGCAATGATAGTGTCTGCTTTACTGCTTATGGCATGTGCTGATACACGGGTTGTTGTCCTAGAGGATTCTGTTGAACAGCAATTTAATTTAGCTGATGATGATAGTGATGGTGTGATAAAAGCACGAGAAAAATGTGATGGAACTACCATTGGAGCTTCTGTCGATAATTATGGCTGTGGCACAAAGATATCTACTATCGAACCTTTTCAAATAGATATTAAATTTGAACGTAATTCATCTGAAATACCTGCTGCAGCTTATGCTGAAATTAGTAAATTAGCAGACATTTTGGAGAAAAATTCTGCAATTAATGTATTGGTTGAAGGCCATACCAGTAAAGTTGGTACTGCTGCGTTGAATAAAGCGCTTTCTAATGCTCGCGCCGAAGCTGTAGCTACAGTATTAGAAAATGACTTTGCAATTGATAAAAGCAGAATTGCTACTATTGGTTATGGGTTTGAGCGCTTAGAAGCTATGGGGGATACGGAGCAAGATCATGCAGTAAATCGTCGTATAATGGCCGAGATTTCAAATATAGAGAATATTGATGAACTCAAATGGACCATTTATACGGTAGACCAAGTTAATTAATTATAATGAGTAGTATTACGAGCAATATTCTTTTTGTAAGTATTGGAATGAAATTTGTTCAAGTACTACTTATTCTGTTGCTATCACCAGCTATTTTTGCTCGATCTATCTTGCCACTTGATGAAGAAAAAATTATATCATCGCTAACGCAAAGTTATGGTGAAAGGGCAGGTAAACGAGGTAAGACTTGGTTTAATTTAATGCAACAGAAGTCAGATATCTCTGAACTTGAAAAATTAAAGGAAGTGAATAATTTTTTTAATCTTTTTAGGTTTATAGACGATAAAATACTTTGGGGTGTAAGTAACTATTGGGCAACACCTGTTGAATTTATTGGTGTTAATGGCGGAGATTGTGAAGACTATTCAATAGCGAAATACTTTACATTATTAGAGCTTGGTATTGCGGATGAAAAAATGAGGATCACCATGGTAAAAGCAGTAAAACTGAATCAATATCATATGGTGCTTGCTTATTATGATACCCCGAATGCCATGCCGTTAATATTAGACAATATTGATGGTGTTATTAAGCCCGCAAGTCAGCGAAATGATTTAATCCCAATATATAGTTTTAATGCCAGTCAATTATGGCTAAACAAAGAGAAGGGGCGTGGTGTGATTAGTGGAAAATCATCAAAACTGAAACTTTGGCGTGAGCTACGAGAACGTATCACTACTTCAAAACTTAAACAACCCAAGCTAAAAATGGAGTTTTAAGATCATGACCTTATTTAGAGAAATAAACTCATTACTATTCGGACTGTTCTTATTAGTTATGACAAGTTTGGTTTATTTTCAGTTTACCCAAACGCGTGACTTTATGAGTCAGCAAATGGAATCAGATTTAAATAATACCATTACTTCATTAGGATTAATGCTAAAGCCTCATCTTGAAACAGGAGATGTTGTTACCGCCGAAACCTTGGTAAATGTGATTTTTGAAGGAGGATTCTATCGTAAAGTTACATTGAAGTGGTTAGCGAATGATAAAGTACAAGTTTGGGAAAATCCTATTCTTATCGAAGGGGTACCTCAATGGTTTATTAATTTAGATTTGTTTAAATCTCAGAAAAAAGAAACCTTAATAACTTCTGGGTGGATGCAGTTAGCAACTCTTGAAATAGAAGGACACCCAGCGTTTGGGTATAAAGAGCTATGGCGAGTAATGAATAATACTGTGATGGTTTTATTTTTATTATTTATACTTTCAATTATTGTACTGAGATTTAAGCTTAATCGTATTTTAAAACCATTAAACAATATTGCGATTCAAGCAAAGCAAATTTCAGAGCGTAAATTTAGCCATGATATTGAGATACCAAAAACTACAGAATTAAAAGATGTAGTGGAGGCGATAAACTCGATGTCTGGACAATTAAAGCAAATATTTTCTACTTTAGATAAAGAAGTTAATGAACTCAAAGAAGATAAATTAATTGACCATGTGTCACAACTACCTAATCGTCAATACTTGTCAGCACAAATTAATAATTGGTTAAATGAACCTGGTTTTGGTGGCCTTATATTAGCTAAGTTTGACTGGCTAGAAGATATTTATACCAAGTATGGTTTTCAAGGGCGAGATGAGATTATTAAGGTGGTCTCACAACGAATGCAGGCGGAGTTACCTGAAATTGCGGAAAGTGTGATTGCTCGTATTGCTAACACTGAGTTTGCATTTTTAATTACTAAAGCAGAGAAAAGTACGATTGAATTGTATTTACAATCGTTAATTAGAATTATTAATCAAGAAATTAGTAAAGCTGGTTGTACAGCTAATACGCGTTTTGCGCTAGGTATTAGCCAACGTATTGAAAATATGAATGCTTCTGATTTATTGGCACAGTCAGATAATGCTCTGCAACAGGCACAACAAACTAATAAAATAAGCTATTGGATAGACGCTGAACAGCCACAAAAATATAGTCGAGAGCAATGGCGTAGTAAATTAGTCGATTCGATTAATAACAACTTTTTTATATTTCAGTGGCAACCTATTGTCAGCATAGCAACACAAGAAATAATTCACCGGGAAATATATTGTCGATTAACCATTGATGACAAAATAGTAACAGCATCAGAATTTATGCCTTTTATCGAGTTGTTGTCATTAGGTGCCCAACTTGATCAATGCTTATTAGAGTCAATTGAACAACAAAATATTTTAGCGAAAGCAGATAATAGTATCGCAATTAACCTTACTCATGATAGTTTACAAAATGATGAATTTATTCAATGGTTAAGTGGGTTTCTTAAACGAACAGTTCATGCGGAACGCATTTCATTTGAAATCCCGGAATCGGCAGCCATTCATTTATTTGAGCAGTGTATTAATTTAGCTGAAATTACCCGAGCAGCGGGTGCTAAAATAGGGATAGATCAATGCGGACGTCAAATTGGATCTTTAGACTACTTACATAAATTACAACCTGACTATATTAAATTAGATTTATCATTTGCCTATTATGATAAATTAAATCAGAACAAAGAACTTTGTCGGGCACTTGTTAATGTAGCTAAAGGGTTACAAATCGATGTCATTATTACCGGTATTGAAGATAAAGAACAACTAACACATTTTAATGCATTAAAAGTACAAGGGTATCAAGGATATATTTCACCAGTTGAAGATATTTGAAAAGATATTGGCAGTTACTAATTTATCACAATATGAACTCAGTACTACCATATTGATGAGTGTATTTTATCTGATTGAATGATGATTTTTGCTATTTTTTTAACGAAAAAAATATTTTTTTGCAATTTATACAAAACAAGCAACACAAATTGGTAATACTGAGGTATCATTGTTCGATCTGTTATTCTAAAGTAATAACACGCTCTAATTAACTCGCATTTTCACAGGACATTTCGAGCTTATGTTTAAAAAATTACGCGGTATGTTTTCTAACGATTTATCAATTGACTTAGGTACAGCCAACACCCTTATTTATGTTAAAGATCAAGGTATCGTATTAGACGAGCCTTCAGTGGTTGCTATCCGTCAAGATCGTACTGGTGGCTCAAAAAGTGTTGCTGCCGTCGGTACGGCCGCAAAATTAATGCTAGGGCGTACTCCTGGTAATATTGAAGCGATACGCCCAATGAAAGATGGCGTTATAGCTAACTTTTTTGTTACTGAAAAAATGTTACAGCACTTCATTAAACAAGTGCATAGCAATAATTTTTTACGCCCTAGCCCTAGAGTTTTGGTTTGTGTTCCATGTGGTTCTACGCAAGTAGAGCGACGTGCTATTCGTGAGTCAGCTATGGGGGCAGGTTCTCGAGAAGTTCATTTAATTGATGAACCTATGGCGGCAGCAATAGGTGCAGGTATGCCTGTATCAGAAGCAACTGGCTCTATGGTTGTTGATATAGGTGGCGGTACTACAGAGGTCGGAATTATTTCTCTAAATGGCATCGTTTATTCATCTTCAGTGCGTATTGGTGGTGACAAATTTGATGAAGCCATTATCAATTATGTGCGTCGTAACTTTGGCAGTCTAATCGGCGAAGCGACAGCAGAACGTATTAAACATGAAATTGGCTCAGCTTATCCTGGTGATGAGTTAGCTGAAATTGAAGTTCGTGGTCGTAATCTAGCTGAAGGTGTGCCACGTAGTTTTACTTTAAATAGCAATGAAATACTTGAAGCTTTACAGGAACCACTAACCGGTATTGTTAGTGCCATTATGGTTGCTTTAGAGCAGTCACCACCTGAATTAGCTTCAGATATTTCAGAGCGTGGCATGGTGCTAACTGGTGGTGGTGCATTATTAAAAGATATAGATCGTTTATTGATGGAAGAAACAGGTATTCCTGTTGTTGTGGCAGAAGACCCGTTAACTTGTGTGGCAAGAGGTGGTGGTAAGGCACTAGAAATGATCGATATGCATGGTGGTGACCTTTTCTCCTATGAATAAATTTGGTTAGTTCTTATTGCGTTTTAATTCAATTACAGTGTCAAAAGTATGCAATAATTATTGTTAATTTTATGCTTTTGCTGTGTACTCGAATTAAAGTATGTAAAAAACAACTAGGTTGATTATTTTTTATATGGTTTAAAAGTCATAAGTATTAATTTGCAATTAGAAGTGTGCAATTCATAACTGGTTTTCTATGAACCCAATTTTTAAACATGGTCCATCCCCACAGCACCGACTTGTCTTGGTGCTGTTTTGTTCTGCTCTATTGGTTTTCTTCGATCATAAAATGGCCAGTTTTGAGTCGTTACGTGGTTATTTACAGTCAATGATTAGTCCTTTGCAATATATCGCTAATACACCTAAGGTTGCCATGACATGGATCTCAACTAATGTCACCACTCGCCAACAATTGATGAATGAGAATCGATATTTTAGATTGAATGAATTAGTATTTCATGAGCAAGCGATGCAACTTGATATTCTAAAGCAAGAAAATGAACGTTTGCGTACGTTACTTGCTTCACCATTGCGTAGTGAGTTAAAGAAAATGGTGGCTGAAATCCTCTCTGTAGATAGTGACCCATACAGTCATCAATTAGTGATCAATCGTGGCGCAAGAGATGGTGTTTATGAAGGGCAACCTGTACTTGATGCCTTAGGTATTGTTGGACAGATATTACATGTTGGTCAAACAACTTCTCGCATTATTCTCATTACCGACACTTCTCATGCAGTACCTGTTAGAGTTAAGCGTAATGGTTTAAGGTTACTTGCCTCGGGCAGCGGACAAATAGACCGATTAAACCTTAATTTTGTGCCACAAAGTGCTGATGTTCAAGTAGGTGATGTATTAGTTACTTCGGGGTTAGGAGGGAAGTACCCTGAAGGCTACCCTGTTGCAACGATTTCGTATATAAGTAACGATGAATCTAGAGAGTTTTTAAGGGTATATAGCACACCTATCGCGCAAATTGATCGTTTACGTTATTTATTATTATTATCAGATGAAGATCCTATTAATATTTTTGCACCAAAAACAGAAACTGAGGCTGTGAAGTAATGCTTGCTCATAACGGTATAATTATATTACTAACACTCTTGATTGCTATAATTGCCAGCATTATGCCGCTACCATTAAGTGTTGATGCTTTTCGACCAGATTGGGTGCTTATTGTACTTATTTATTGGTGTATGGCTTTACCTGATAGAGTAAACATTATTACTGCTTGGGTTATGGGGTTTTTACTTGATGTTATTCTAGGATCGGTTTTAGGTGTTCATGCTGCGGCTATGGCAATTGCAGTTTATATTGTTGCAGAAAACTTTCAAAAGATACGCAATTTCTCCATTTGGCAACAAGCACTTATTACCGGTGTTTTAGCAGCGTTATATCACTTAGTAGTTTTTTGGTTACAACATTTTTTAATTAATGTTGCTTTTCTTACAAGCTATTTATATCCGGTGATAACTACTATTGTGCTGTGGCCATGGGTTTTTTATCTGTTACGAAAAGTACGTAGACATTTTTCTATTAAATAGCAATTTTACTTGAGTATGTATGAAACAACTTATTTTGGCGTCTCAATCGCCTAGAAGAAAAACACTTTTAGCGCAATTAGGTTACCAATTTAATACCCAACCTGCGAATATAGATGAATCGGTTTATTGTAATGAGAAGCCTGAAGACTATGTGATACGTTTAGCAAAAGAAAAAGCGTTAACAGTTTTTCTTGCTTTACCTGAAGAAAATAAAGCCCAGACAATTGTTTTAGGCTCAGATACAAGTGTCGTTATTAATGGTGAAATCTTGGGGAAACCAATCGATGAAGCTGAATGTATAACTACCTTAATGCGTCTTGAAAATAAACAACATCAAGTATTAACTGCAATAGCGATAATCACTCAAGACTCAAAAAATTCACCACAAAATTATCATGCAATAACAGCCCTTGTAGAAACGCAAGTTCATTTTAAACCGTTAACTGTTGACGAAATTAAACGTTATTGGAATACGGGGGAGCCATGTGATAAAGCAGGTTCTTATGCTATCCAGGGTATTGGCGGGCAATTTGTAACTATGATTAATGGTAGTTACTCCGCTGTCGTTGGATTACCTCTATATGAAACAACACAATTGTTGGCTCAAGCAGGTTTGCCGTCAAGTATCAATGAAGGATTAATATAAAATGAGCAGTGAATTATTAATCAATGTGACACCGAGCGAAACGCGAGTAGCGTTAATTGAGCATGGTTCTTTGCAGGAAGTACATATTGAGCGAGAAGCTAAACGTGGCATTGTTTCCAATATATATTTAGGTAAAGTTATTCGTGTTTTACCTGGTATGCAAGCGGCTTTTATTGATATAGGTTTAGATAAGGCGGCCTTCTTACATGCATCAGACATTAACTCTAAGCTTATTTTAAATGAAGAGACTGAGCAGGTACCTGATATTCGAGCTTTGGTTCATGAAGGTCAACTGTTAATGGTGCAAGTAGTAAAAGATCCACTTGGCTCAAAAGGTGCTCGTTTAACTACTGATATTACGATTGCTTCTCGCTATTTAGTGTTAATGCCGCACTCGAGTCACGCTGGTATATCTCAACGCATTGAAGATATAGGTGAACGTAAGCGCTTGAAAAGTATTGTAAGCCCTTATTGCGATGAAGAACAAGGCTTTATAGTACGCACCGCAGGAGAGGGCGCGGGAGAGGAAGAATTAAAACATGATGCTGAATTTTTGCGAAGAGTGTGGACAAAAGTTAAAGAACGGAAAAAACGGAAACAGGTCGATCTTCCCCTCTACCAAGATCTGTCTTTATCGTTACGAGTATTAAGGGACTTTGTCGGTGTTAAATTTGAACGAATTCGTGTTGATTCTAAATTGACCTATGAACAACTTATCAATTTTACCGAAGAGTTTATACCCGAGCTCACAGAGGTCATGGAGTACTATCCAGGTGAAAGGCCTATTTTTGATTTATTCTCTGTTGAAGTTGAAATACAACGTGCTTTACATCGTAAAATTGAATTAAAGTCAGGTGGGCATTTAGTTATTGATCAAACAGAAGCCATGACAACCATTGATATTAATACAGGGGCTTTTGTCGGACACAGAAATCTTGAAGATACTATTTTTAGTACAAACATTGAAGCGACACAAGCGATTGCACGTCAATTAAGGTTGAGAAACCTTGGCGGGATAATTATTGTTGATTTCATTGATATGCATAATGAAGATCATAAGCGTAGAGTGTTGAATAGTTTAGAAATGGCGATGGCAAAAGATAACGTTAAATTTAGTGTTCATGGTTTTTCTTCTTTAGGGTTAGTGGAAATGACACGTAAGCGTACTCGGGAAAGTTTAGAGCATGTTTTATGTGGAGAGTGTCCTGTTTGTACTGGACGTGGCAATCTAAAAACGGTTGAAACGGTATGTTTTGAAATTTTACGTGAAATAGTGCGAGTAAATCGTGCTCATGATGCAGATAAATTTATTGTTTATGCTTCTTCGGCTGTTAGTGATTTTCTTGTGAATGATGAATTCCATATTTTGGCAGAAGTTGAAGTTTTTATTGGGAAATCGATCAAAGTTCAAACTGAAGCTATGTATTCTCAAGAACAATTTGATGTTGTAATGATGTAGTGACTAGTACTGTCAATATCAAACAATAGAGCTGATTAAAGGAAAAACCATTAATGTCGATTGCAAGCGTTTCTAACCGTTGGCTTAACCGTCTTTACAAAATACTAGCTATTATGCTGGTATTGCTAGCGGTATTGATTAGCGCGTTTCGCTTGTTCCTTCCTTATGTTGAAAACTATAAGCAAGATTTTCAAAATTATATAAATACAAAAAATAAAACCAACATTGTTATTGGTGGCTTAGGAATGAGCTGGCAGCTATCTGGACCAACATTAATCGCCAATAATGTTACTTTAGTGGAAACTAACGGTGCTTATGTTTATGTGGACCACTTAGAAGTTGAAATTGATTTTTGGGCAACGTTAACGAGACGCAATTTAATATCAAATAATTTAATACTTGATGGTGCGGTTGTTACATTACAAAAAAATATTTGGCGCACACAAGCAAAGGATGTTGGTGGTGCTCAGCAGCTTGATGGTTTTGAAAGAATTACTGATATTTTTTTAAATCAGATTAATCGTTTTTCTCTAAAAAATAGTAATATTGCAATAGAAAATGAATCACTGACACAGCAGTTTAGAGTAAATAATTTAGATTGGTTAAACCTTGACGATCGTCATCAAGCGCAAGGTAATATCATTGTTGATGAATTAAGTTCAAACAATTTAAGCCTAAAAATAGATATTCATGGGCATTCAATTGATGAGTTGGAAGGGATTATTTATGTTGATGCTAATCACCTAGATATTACGCCTTGGCTTGATAATATTTTAACCATTGATAATGATAAAATTAAAACTGATATTAGTTTTTCAGCTTGGCTACAAGTGCATAATGGAGGTGTTGAACGTTTACAATTATCGTTAAATGATAATTTTATTAGTTGGCAGGAAAACACTCAAAATGATGATGAAATAGAGCAAAAATCTCATTTACTGAAGTTAAGTGCTGGTCAGTTATTACTCGTTGAAGGCAAAGAGCCTGAAAGTTTTAAGCTGTATAGTACACCTATGCTATTGCAATTAGATACAGATGCAGTAGAAGAATATACAGTACAAATGACTAAAACAGCTCAAGAATATTATATTTATCTCTCATATTTAGATCTATCTTTAATTAGTCACCTTTCACCCTTATTTATCGAGTCGCCAAGTAAACAAGCATTGATGTCTAACTTAAATATTAGCGGTCAAGCAAGGGATGCTTTTTTAAAAAAAACAGCACTCGATATTCAAGCTGTCGCTAATTTTAGCGATGTTTCGACTCATTACAGTCAAGGAATTCCGGGTGTTGATAATGTGTCAGGCTCGCTAAGTTATAATCAACAACACTTAACTGTAGAGCTTGCTGCAGATCAGGGAGCCTTAGATTTTAATAAACATCTTGTAGCACCTGTCCCTTATGATTCATTGAAAGCGATAGTTGACTTATCCATTATGGATACAGGTTGGCGATTAAAGGTTAATGATGTTGAGCTTTCTTCCAGTGAATTAGTATTAGCTGCAGATTTAACCATAGATTCTCCAGTCAATAGTGCAATGACAATGGCGTTATTAGCGAATATCACTGATGGAGATGCTAGTAAAACAGGGCATTATTATCCACTAACAGCAATGAGTGATAATCTGGTTACTTATTTAAATAGCGCCTTAATTGATGGCAAAATTCATCAAGCTCAAGTGCTAATAAATGGAGAGTTAGGTAAATTTCCTTTTATTGATAATTCAGGCACATTCATCGTTGATGCTGAGTTAGAAGAAGCAAAATTTAAATTTAATGAGCGTTGGCCAACGATAGCGGATTTATCCGCAAATTTGAATTTTACTAATAATAGTATGTTAATTACTGGGCGTTCAGGTAGCTTGGCTGGGCTTAATGTAGCAGGTGTACAAGTTGCTATAGATGATTTAACTCATGATCAAGTGTTAACTGTAGATACCTTAATTGAAGATTCCGCTGCAACGAGTATTGCTAATTTAATGACGCAAAGCTCTCTTAAAAATAGCGTAGGTAGTGTTTTACAGCAATTAAACATTGGAGGAAAAGTTAACGGTGAGTTTCATTTAGCTTTACCAATTGGTGCACCTGACGGGGTAGTAGCTAGTGGTATTGTTAATTTTGCTAATAATACAGTTTCTTTACAAGCCCCTAGAATGGATTTTAAAAAAGTAAATGGGCAGTTAACGTTTGAAAATGATTTAATTACAACAAGTAATTTGTCACTAACTTGGCTTGGTTTACCGTTAGAAATAGCGGTAAATGGCATTGATAAAGCAGATTATTATGATACCAATATAGCACTTAAAGCTGATTGGCATCACGATGCATGGTTACAGCATATATCTCCACATTTACAAAAATATTTTGATGGTCAACTACAGTTGCAAGGTGATTTATCTTTATATCAACACCATGGTGGAGGCTTTTCTTATCAATTAAATATTGATTCAAACCTTGAACCGTTAGAAATTAAGATTCCTGAGCCATATAACAAATTAGCTAAGATAAAGACACCTCTACAAATAGAGGTAAAGGGGCAATTAGAAGAGTCAGTTTTTAATGCAACCTATGGAGATAAACTCAGCTTTTTTGGTGTTTTAGATCATCGAACTAACCACTTTTCCAGAGCGCACATTGTTTTAGGCAATGAAAAAATGCTTTTACCAATGAATGGTTTTCATATTACTAGTGACTTAGAGGATGTGGTTGCAAGTGAATGGCAGCCTTTTATTACTGATATTATTAATAGTACTTCGCAAGTGAAAAAGACGTTGAATGCTGACGGTACAATTGAGTCAACCACGGGTTTATTTTCTAACCCAGAGCGTATCCGAGGAACGATAGATAATTTAGCTGTGTTAGGGCAAAATTTACATAATGTATCTTTTAACTTATTAGATAAAACGCATTGGTGGTTATTGGAGCTTAATGCTAAAGAAACGCGTAGTCAGATTAAAATTTATCCTAATTGGCTAGAGCAAGGCCTTGATGTTAATGCCGATTTTCTTCACCTAACAAGTAAGACTGTAAGCTCTTTAAGTGAAGAGGTAACGCAAGAAGACGATAATAGCGTGGTAACTGAATTAACGAGTGAGAAGGTTTTTGCTAATATACCTGAAATGAATTTTGTCTGTGAGCGTTGTTTAATCGGTGACTTAAATTTAGGCAGTGTTAAATTCGATTTGTTACGAGCAGATAATAAGGTGATTAAAATTGAAAACTTCCAAGCTAAGCGTGAGCAAGCTGAGTTTAACTTATCAGGTGAATGGCAAAAGATAGGTGATATTTCAAAAACTACTGTTTCTGGAAGCTTGTCGTTAAAAAATATCGAATATGAATTAGAACAATTAGGGTATGCCTCTATTATACGTGATAGTGGTGGTAAACTTGATTTTAATTTGAATTGGCAAGGGGGTCCTCAGCATTTCGAATTAAGCCAACTTAATGGCGATCTTAAAGCGGATATAGACGATGGTTACTTAGCTGATGTAAGCGACAAAGCACGTATTTTTTCGGTATTAAGTTTACAGTCTATTGTTCGAAAGTTAACCTTAGATTTTAGAGATATCTTTAGCGATGGTATGTTTTATAAAGATATTGAGGGTGATTATCATATAAAAGAAGGTGTTTTATATACTGATAATACTCGCATGAATGGCTCTGCAGGAAATTTATATATTAAAGGTAATACTAGCTTTGTAAATAATACGCTTGATTATAAAATGTCCTATAAGCCTAATTTGACTTCTAGCTTGCCGGTACTTGCATGGATAGCAACATTAAACCCAGTTGTATTTTTAGCGGGCGTTGCAATAGATCAAGTTATTACTTCACAAGTTGTCTCTGAGTTTAACTTTGAGCTAACAGGTGATGTGAGTGATCCTAATTTTAAAGAAGTAAACCGTAAGAGCAGAGATGTCAGTGTTGGCCGTTCCACTCCCCCTGAGTTTGTTGATAATGTCGATAAGATAATAGTATCTCCAGAAGACAAAATAAATACTAAATCTTTTAAAGAACATCAGTCTCCTAATTTGCTTGAACAAGAATATAAACAAGACCCATATAATGATAATAAACCATTAGAGGAGCTAAATGATGATTAAACTGAGTGCTATTCAGCTTAACTCTAAAGCTGATGTTAAGCACAACTTACAAGTTATAGAACAAAAGCTTGTCAAGCTAACTAGCCAAAACACGCTAGCTACTTATGAGCAACATATTGTTGTTTTACCTGAATGTTGTTTATTTTTTGGTGCAAGAGATAATGCTCAGTTGTCGTTAGCCAAAGAGTCATCTGCTAATAATGACCTGCAAGTTGCATTAGGCGCTTTGGCAAAAAAGTATAAGGTCACCCTGATTGCCGGCTCCATTCCTCTGTTAACAGCTGAAGGAAACAAATTTACAAACAGTAGCTGTGCTTTTAATTCAAACGGAACATTAATAGGCCGTTATGATAAAATACATTTATTTGATGTAAATGTTGCAGATAGTGAGAAAACTTATTGTGAATCACGATTTACTCATGCAGGTAGCACCCCTTACATAGTAAAAACACCTACTGTAAATATAGGTTTAACGATATGTTTTGATTTACGTTTTCCAATGCTATTTCAAAGGCTAACAGCAATGGGAGCTGACATCATTACCGTGCCAAGTGCTTTTACGCGAGTTACAGGTAAAGCTCATTGGCAAACTTTATTGCAAGCAAGAGCGATAGAAAATCAAGTTTATATTATTGCTGCAGGACAAGAAGGCGTACACGAGAATGGAAGAGAAACTTGGGGGCATTCAATGATTATTAGCCCTTGGGGGGAAATTTTAGCTTCTATTGAAGAGGGAGAGGGAATTATTAGTAGTGATTTCCTCCCACAAGAAATTAAACGAATACGAGCAAGTATGCCATTAATGCATACTGCTAAAACCTAATGTTAAGTTGAGTGATAAATGAATAATGTTGAACAAGTTTTACTAGCTGATAGCCATATTGATGATGATATTTTATCTAAAACATTAAATAGTATGATGGGACGTCAAGTTGATTTTGCTGATCTTTATTTCCAATCTAGTCAGCATGAATCATGGATGTTAGAAGATGGCATAGTAAAAGAAGGCTCTTATAATATCGAGCGAGGCGTAGGTGTACGTGCTATATCAGGTGAGAAAACAGGTTTTGCTTATTCTGATGATATATCACCGTTAGCTTTACAAAAAGCGGCAGATGCAGCTAAAGGTATTGCTGATGCAGGGCAGGGCGGAAAAGTTCAAGCGTTTAAACGTCAGTCTCCAATTAAGGTTTATCAGTCAGTAGAGCCATTAGGTAGTTTAACGCAAGAACAAAAAATTGATTTATTACATCAGGTTGAAGCACATGCTAGGCAAATTGATAGTCGAGTCAGTCAGGTAATAGTGAGCCTTTCAGGGGTTTACGAAAAAGTGTTAGTAGCAGCAAGTGATGGTACTTATGGTACTGATATTCGACCTTTAGTACGTTTGAATTGCTCTGTGTTAGTCGAAGATAACGGTAAACGTGAACGAGCAAGCTCTGGTGGTGGTGCTAGAACTGATTATAGTTACTTTTTTGAATCAGTATCAACGAATACAACGCAAGGAAAGCCTCGTTATTTAACTTACGCAGAAGAAGCAGTACGTCAAGCATTGGTTAATTTGGTTGCTGTTGATGCACCTGCAGGCACTTTTCCTGTAGTACTTGGTGCAGGCTGGCCGGGTGTATTATTACATGAAGCGGTAGGTCATGGCTTAGAGGGGGATTTTAATCGTAAAGGCTCTTCAACTTTTTCAGGTAAAGTCGGTAGCAAGGTGTGCTCAGAGCTTTGTACTATTGTTGATGATGGTACTATGGCAAACCGTCGTGGCTCAGTGAATATAGACGATGAAGGTACCCCAGGACAATATAATGTGTTAATTGAAAAAGGAATTTTAAAGGGGTACATGCAAGATAAGCATAATGCTTCATTAATGGGCGTAAAACCAACTGGTAATGGCCGACGTGAATCATATGCTCACTTACCTATGCCGCGTATGACTAATACTTATATGTTAGCAGGAGAGTCTGCTCCTGAAGATATTATTAAATCAGTCAAAAAAGGAGTTTATGCGCCTAATTTTGCTGGTGGACAAGTAGATATTACCTCAGGGAAGTTTGTCTTCACTAGCTCTGAAGCGTATTTAATCGAAAATGGAGAAATCACGACCCCTATCAAAGGAGCTACTTTAATAGGTAGTGGACCGGAAGCAATGAAAAATGTTTCTATGGTGGGTAATGATCTTCAACTTGATGCTGGCGTTGGGGTGTGTGGTAAAGATGGTCAGAGTTTACCTGTTGGTGTTGGGCAACCAACTTTGAGAGTAGATGGTATCACCATTGGTGGCACACAATAAATAAACAGTGATTAGTTACGAATTTAAAAACGAAATATTTACCATATTTTGTTTTTTAAATTCGATGCTAATATGTTGCTTATAATGCTTTTATTTAGTGATTTTCGAAGGGATAATTCACCATTGTTAACTTATTTGTATTCAGCTTTACGTCACTAACTCATCTCTTTTAGGTAATCAAATAAGTTTCTGTAATGCTTACCCAATTTTTCGGCTTTTTTCTCTTTAGCGGCATTACGCACCAACTGCTTGAGTTTTTGACGATCCATTAGTGTAAATTCTGCTAATAAACTTTCAACAGCGTCGTTACCTTCTTCTATTAATTCATCTCTTAAATTTTCTAAACGGACAAACTTAGCAGTTGCTTGTTGATGCTTATTTGCCATAACGTCGATGGCTTGATGAATAGGCTCAAGATCAGTTTCGAGTAATATTTTTGCAATATGTCGAATATGACGACGAAGTGCTTCATGCTTGTTTCTAATTTTATCAGCTACAACCATTGCATCTTTTAAGTCGTCACTTAATGGAATTAAGCTACGTTGATGTTTGGACATTTCTACCAAAGATTGAGCGAAATCTTGTAATTGATGCATTTCCCTCTTTATTTCTGTTTTACTTTTTAATTCTTCGTCCATTTCTGGTGTTAAGTCGTCGATATCGTTGGCTGACTGGGGCATAATGGTTACTAATGTAATTTATATAAATATTACCTTTATTATAGCTTGAATTTAAATGCGCAAAAACTAATAAAGTAATATTTTGAATCTAAACCTTAGCTTAAATCTAATTTTAAACTCAAAACGCAGCAAATAAGTAGATAAAAACATTATGACGAAAGTAAACCAATCTGTGGATCCATTAATCGAACAACTTGGCCAAGTAAAAAATCGAGTGGCTAAAGTTCTTGAACTTGCTAAATCTTTAGGCGCAGATGGTGCTGAGGTAGCGATGAGTCGTCAACAAGGATTAAGTGTTGGCACTCGTCTTGGTGAAGTTGAAAATGTAGAGTTTACGAACGATGGTGCTTTAGGCATAACTGTTTATCAACAAGGCCGTAAGGGGAGTGCATCAACGGCTGATTTATCAGAAAAGGCACTGACTCAAGCAGTTGAAGCTGCTGTTAATATTGCTAAATATACGTCTGTTGATGATTGCTCGGGTTTAGCCGATAAAGAATTGCTTGCAATGAAGCCACTAGATTTAGATTTATATTACCCTAAAGACCTAAGCACTGAACAAGCGATAGAAATAGCTAAGGAGTGTGAACGTAGTGCCTTAGATAGTGATAAACGCATAACAAATTCAGATGGTGCTAATCTAGATTGTTTTTCGGGTTTTAAAGTTTATGGTAATAGTCATGGTCAGTTGGTTGCTTACCCTAGTTCAAGGCATAGCATAAGCTGCGTGGTGATTGCAGGGAATGGTGATGACATGCAGCGTGACTACGCTTATGACGTTAATCGTGACTTTTCATTATTAGATAGCGGTGTAGATATTGGCACCAAAGCGGCGAGCGAAGTTATATCACGCTTAAACCCACAAAAGTTATCGACTATGAAAGTTCCAGTATTGTTCCGCTCTGATATTGCGAATACAGTATGGGGACATTTTATTTCTGCAATTAGTGGTGGTAATTTATATCGTAAATCATCATTTTTACTGGATGCTATAGGTAAAGATGTTTTCCCTAACTTCTTGTCTATTCATGAGCGACCTCATATACCTAAAGCATTGGCAAGTAGTGCTTTTGATAGTGAAGGTGTGTTAACTAAAGACAGAGATATCATTACTAATGGTTCGCTACAAAGCTATCTTCTAACGAGTTATTCTGCTCGTAAATTAGGTTTAACGACTACCGGGCATGCTGGTGGAATTCATAATTGGTTAGTAAAAGATAAGAATATTGCATCTAAAGGAAGTAAAGCTGCAGATTTTGATGCCATGTTAAAAACCTTAGGCACAGGCTTATTAGTTACTGAATTAATGGGACAAGGAGTAAACGTTGTGAATGGCGATTATTCTCGTGGGGCTGCAGGTTTCTGGGTCGAAAATGGAGAGATTGCTTATCCTGTAAGTGAAATTACTATTGCTGGTAATTTAGAACAAATGTTTAAAGGGATTATTGCCGTTGGCTCTGACCTTGATAAGCACGGTAGTATTAGTACTGGCTCAATACTCATTGATGAGATGCAAATAGCTGGTCAATAACTGAGCTTAATACGTTGTAATCAGAGCCCCTTTAACTGTAAACCGTATGCGTAGGATTTAGTCTGCACATACGGTTAATTGAATATAAAAGTAAAAGCTTAGGTTAAAAGTATTGTTGCGGTACCTAAAAAGGCAAAAATACCGACAACATCAGTAACCGTGGTAATAATAACGCTGCCAGCAAGTGCTGGGTCAATATTCAAACGCTTAAGTAATAATGGAATTGCGACCCCCGCTAAACCTGCGGCGGTCATATTCATCAGCATAGCAAAAGCTATGACAACGCCTAGCATTAAATCTTGTTTCCAAATAGCAACAACTGAAGCTATTAATAAAGCCCAAATTATGCCGTTGAGGAAGCCAATCGCGACTTCTTTATGTAATAGCGCGCGCGCATTACTATTACCAACATGGCCTAATGCCATACCACGTATAACTAAGGTTAAGGTTTGATTACCGGCTACGCCACCCATACTTGGCACCAACGAGTTAAGTACTGCTAGTATTGCTAATTGCTGAAATAACCCTTCGAACATACTTGTAACGGCTACTGCAAATAAGGCGGTAATTAAGTTAACCCCTAGCCATAAAGAGCGTTGTTTAGTACTTTTTAATACAGGAGCAAATGTATCGGCTTCATCATCTAAACCTGCCATACTCATCATAGAATGCTCTGCATCTTCACGAATTATATCAATAACATCATCAATGGTGATACGACCAAGTAAGTGACCTTTTTTATCAATGACAGGAGCAGAAAACCAGTCATGCTTTTCAAACAATTGCGCAACATCATGTTCACTCATATTAGCTTGTACAGCTTCTATTTCTGCATCAATCAACTTGGAAATGATAACCTCAGGTTTAGCGGTTATAATAGCGGCTAGTGACACAGCACCAATGAAGTGATTACTTCGGTCGACGACATAAAATGAGTCTGTTGCTTCAGGTAGTTGACCTTTTAAGCGTAAATAGCGTAATACTACGTCAACACTTACCTCAGGTTGTAGCGTAATGGTATCAGTGTTCATGATACCACCTGCTGTCTCTTTGTCATAAGATAGCGCAGTTTCTACCCGTGCTCTATCCTGAGAGTCCATAGAATCGAGAACTTTTCTATAAACAGTATCAGGTAAGGTACGTAACACTTCTGCTAGATCATCAACATCCATACCTTCAGCAACGGCAGCCAGTTTTTCAGGCTGCATGCTTTGTAAAATGCCTTTACGTACTTCTTCATTTAATTCTTCAAGTACTTCACCATGGTGTTCAGCATCAATAAGTTGCCATAATAATGCGCGACTCTTAGCTGGAGAAGACTCAAGGAATAGCGCGAGATCATAGGCAGACATGTCTTGTAATAATTTGCGTACATAGACAAACATACCACCATCAAGTGCTTCATTAATTTGGTGTAGTCTTTCTTGAATATATTCTTGTTCTATTAGATCCGGCATAGATATCTTACTTGAGCGTAGGGAATGATAAATACCAACGCTATTAAACACTTGAGAGTGGGTGTGTAATAGACTTAATATTTTTTATTATGGTTAAGTTTATCGTAACTTAGCGTTTCTTTCAGCTTTTTTACTTATTTAACTTGAACTTGGTTTAAGATATTTTTAATTAATTGAAAATATTAAGAATCTTACTTTTACTATACTCATGCTTGATAGTTTTCTACTTTTGACCTGCAAGCAGTAGGGAAAATCGAGCGTCAATAGCTAGTCTATCGCACGTAAATAGCTGTTTGAGGAATATTTATTAAGCCGATCTTGGGCTATTTATTCATCTTCATCAAACTTAGCTTCAATCAGCTGGCTTATAGCTTCTAATGCAGCGGGTGCATCGGTTCCTTGAGCGGTGACTGTTACATTTTTTCCTTGTCCACCAGCTAAGAGCATTATGGCCATTATGCTATTGGCGTCAGCTTCTTTTTCTTCTAATGATAGGGTTATTTGGGCGGAGAATTTCTGACAAAGTAAGGCTAATTTACTTGCAGCTCGGGCATGTAAGCCAAGTTTGTTAATTATAGTTAATTCTTTACTGACGATGATATCATCATGGTTCTTGTTATGCTTTTGAATAGACATAATGAGTTTTACTCTTTAATTTTCTTAATGTCTCGATGATGAGTTTGAACATGTTGTTGTTCTTTACTAAAGTTCTTTGCTAATAAATCAGCAATATAAACAGAGCGGTGTTTCCCACCCGTACAACCAATTGCAATAGTAACATAACTACGGTTATTGCGTTCTAGATGGGGTAACCAAGTCATCATAAAACTATTAATTTGCCAAATAAACTTTGTCACAATTGGCTGACTAGAAAGGAAGTCTTTTACTGGTTGCTCTAAACCTGTAAAAGGTTTGAGTTCAGTTTCCCAATGAGGATTAGGAAGAAAGCGTGCATCGAATACATAATCAGCATCAGCAGGAATACCGTGTTTAAAGCCAAAAGACTCGAAGACTAAAACCATTTTACCGGTTTTCTTTCCAAGAATTCTTTCTCGTACCAAGTCAGCTAATTGGTGCGGAGTTAGCTGGCTGGTATTGATATATAAGTCGGCATTGGTAGAAATAGGTGCTAATAGTTTCTTTTCGAGTGATATCGCTTGGTCTAGCGCAATATTCTCTTTAATTAGAGGATGTAAGCGCCTTGTTTCACTAAAACGACGAATAAGGTCATTGTCATCTGCATCTAAAAATAATGTAGTTACATCAACTGCATCAGGTAAATA
Organism: Colwellia sp. 6_MG-2023; assembly: GCF_030547765.1. Lineage (NCBI taxonomy): Bacteria > Pseudomonadati > Pseudomonadota > Gammaproteobacteria > Alteromonadales > Colwelliaceae > Colwellia > Colwellia sp. 6_MG-2023. The sequence continues at coordinate 26,272 of NZ_JAUOPP010000002.1, forward strand.
TTCAATGATCTCTACAATATCCTTAGGATTGTTAGGTAAGTTACGAACATCTAGGCTTACTGCAACATTGTCATAATCATTAATCACGGTATGGGTTAATGCAGGTAGTAAATTAACAGGAATATTATCAACACAATAATATCCTAAATCTTCTAATACTCTTAATGCAACTGATTTCCCTGAGCCAGAGCGGCCACTAACAATGATAAGTTTCATATTTTTAAGTTCCGCATGAATTAGCTATGCATTAGGTTTTATTGTGTAGAAATATATTTCAACTTATTGATTAAGCGGTTTGTTGAATAAGATCAAACATCTCTTGTTGGCTGGTGCATTTACGAACTTTTTTAGCTGTTTTGCGATCACTAAATAGTTTGGCAATACTTTGCAACGTTTCTAAATGCGCTTGCGTATTGTCTTCAGGTACAAATAGGCAAATAAATATATCAACAGGTCTATTATCAATTGCGTCGAAGTCAATTGCGTTTTCAGTAGTTAAAAACACGGCAATAGCTTTGTCTGTATTGTTTAGTCTGCCGTGAGGGATAGCGATACCGTTGCCGATACCAGTACTCCCCATTTTCTCTCTATTCATTAAGCTATCTAATAGATCTGTTGGGTTAGAGTCAATTAGTTCATTGGCGGCAAGTTGGCAAATTAGTTCAAGTAAACGCTTTTTGCTTTGAACTGGAACTGCACAACGTGTGCAGTTCAGTGTTAATATATTTTGTAGTGTCATAATTATAATGGATAAAACTAATGTTGTGTTATTTTGCCTTTGTATTTGAGTACTTGGCGATCTAGTTTATCCACCAAAGTATCTATCGAGGTATACATATCAGCACTTACTGCTGAAGCATGAATTTCACTGCCTTTTAAATGTATAGTTGCTTCAGCTATCTGTTCTAACTTTTCAACAGTCAAGACTACATGAACATTATTGATATGATCAAAATGTCGCTCTAATTTAGCTAATTTTGTTTCAACACAATCGCGTAATGATGACGTTATTTCTACATGGTGACCGGTAAGGTTAATTTGCATAAGTATGTTCCTTCTCTAGTTAATTCAGAAAATAAAGTCACAGGCTATAATAAACTCTTACGTTGGTTGGACGGTGGTATAGATAAGGATTCACGATACTTAGCTATAGTACGTCTAGCAACATTAATTCCTTGTTGTGCTAGTAAGTCTGCCATTTTGCTATCACTGAGCGGTTTAGCGGGTGTTTCTGCTAAAATGAGTTTTTTAATTAATGAACGTATGGCAGTTGATGAACATTCACCTCCATTTTCGGTACTAACATGACTTGAAAAAAAGTATTTTAATTCAAAAATACCTCTAGGCGTGTGCATATATTTTTGCGTAGTTACGCGAGATATAGTTGACTCATGCATATCCACGGCTTCAGCAATATCATTTAATACCATAGGTCGCATCGCTTCAGCGCCATGTTCTAAAAAGCCTTGTTGACGTTGTACAATGCAGTTAGATACTTTAAGTAAAGTATCATTACGTGACTCTAAACTTTTAATAAACCATTTAGCTTCTTGTAAGTTTGTTCGAATAAACTGTCCGTCATTACTAGAAGATTTTGTTGTTTTTGTCATGGCAGCATATTGTTGATTTACTGATAGCTTAGGAGCAGTATCAGGGTTTAATTCGACAACCCAACGACCATTTTTCTTTTCTACGGAAACATCAGGAATAACATATTGATCATCGCTTTTCACTACTGCATCACCAGGACGAGGATTTAAGCTCTGTATCAAACGCATTACTTCACGTAACTGTTCTTCTTTGAGGCGAGTTTTACGCATTAATTGTCGATAGTCACGATTACCGAGTAAGTCGATATGCTCGCCGATAATTAATTTACTTTCTTTTAAGTAAGGGGTTTCAGGATCAAACTGATTTAATTGAATAATTAAACAATCAGCGATAGAACGGGCTGCAACACCAACAGGATCAAAGACATTAATACGTTTTAATACCGCTTCGACTTCATCAAGTTCCAGTCCTTCTATACCAACACTTTCTAATATTTCTTCACTCGATACCGTAAGATAACCTGCTTCATCAACAGCCTCTATAATAGCGATAGCAACCGTGCGATCAGTTTCTGAAAATGGCGTTAATTCCATTTGCCATAAAAGGTGATCTTGTATTGAATCGATCGTTTCACCTTGATAGGTGTAATCTTCACTTGGGCTACTAATTGCCCCTGTATTTGACGTACCAGCACTGTAACTTTCTTCCCAAGTTGTATCAATGTTCAACTCTTCTGGTATGTCATTTTTCTCCATTGCTTCTGTTGTACTTATCTCATCAATAGAGGCTGATGAATCTTCACTTCCATCACTGGTAGATCGTTCTGTGATGGTGGCTGAAAAAGCTTCTTCAAGTTTATCTCTACTATCCTCTGAATTATTATCTGAGGTTTCTTGATCATTAATTTCAAGCAGAGGATTACTTTCAAGTACTTCTTGAATTTCTTGTTGAAGCTCTAACGTCGATAACTGCAAAAGCTTTATAGCTTGTTGCAGTTGTGGCGTCATGGTTAGTTGTTGTCCTATCCGGAGTTGCAGAGTTGGGCGCATCTACGTTGTCTTAATTCCTGTTATTATTGTTTATAGTTACTAACTTAGAGCAAGTATAGTCTACGAATTTATTATATATGTTAACTATAGCGTGAATTGCTCGCCTAGGTATACATCTCTTACCTTTTGATTAGCAAGAATTTGATTAGAATCTCCTTCTGCTATTATTTCACCGTGACTAACAATGTAAGCATGCTCACATACATCAAGTGTTTCACGAACATTGTGGTCAGTTATTAAGATACCAAGACCACGGTTTTTAAGATGAATAATTATTTTTTTTATGTCGCCGACAGAAATAGGGTCAACACCTGCAAAAGGTTCATCAAGTAATATAAATTCAGGATCTGCTGCTAAAGCGCGGGCTATTTCTACGCGTCTTCTTTCCCCTCCTGATAAACTCATACCTAAATTATCTTTAATATGGCTGATATTAAATTCTTCTAAGAGGTGCTCTAATTTTGTTTGCCTTTCATTTTCATTAAGGCCTTTTCGAATTTGTAATATTGCCATAATATTTTCAGTAACGGTTAGTTTTCTAAAAATAGACGCTTCTTGAGGTAAATACCCAATACCTCGACGTGCGCGTTCATGCATAGGCGATAGTGTTACATCTTCGTCATTCAGCATTATTTGGCCATTATCATTGGGTACTAAGCCAACAATCATGTAAAAAGAAGTCGTTTTTCCTGCTCCATTAGGCCCCAGTAAGCCAACAATTTGTCCTGAGCTTACCGCTAAACTAACGTTTTTAACAACTTTTTTGCTTTTGTAAGCTTTTGATAGGTTTTTAGCTATCAAAGTCGAATTATTAGCTTCGCCGTTATTATTATTGCTTGTTACTGTCATTACTTTTCTTATCTTGTTGAGCTTTTATTTGAGCTGGCTGCAAAACAGTGGTTACTGAATCATTATCACTACTGATAGCTTCCAATTTCTCATTTAGCGTATTGTAAGTGATTATTTCTCCTGTCACTTTACTACCTGCTTGTTGTACTTGCGCATTACCTGAGATGGTAATGATATTTTGATCTGGTTGATAGGTTATCTCATTAGCTTGCAAGCTGATTAAACTACCATCTTCTAATTGTTGTTTGAAAACAGCAGGTTCACCTTTGGCAAGGTAAGTGTCTTGTTTTTGTTGAGTTTTATCATCAACTTTACTGTAAACTTGAACAATATCAGCACTAATCGAAATAGAGCCTTGGTTTATACTAACGTCATCTAAATAACTCGCTATTTTATTTTTTAAATCAGCTGATTGACGTTTCGATTTTATCGTGATTTCTTGTGTGAGATCTTTCTTAGCCGCGCATACTGGAAGTGCTAACGAGAGCAGTAATGAGCTTAATAAGAAACCTTTGCTAATTTTTTTAATTGTCATTTAGAGGGTAACCATTATTTTTTTTGTAAATAGTACGTACATGTTCGGTTAATGTCATCTGTTTAGTGTTTAAGTCAATTATTAAACCTGAGCCATACATAGTGAAGTCTTTTCCTTGCACCATTACCGTTTGATCTGAGCTAATGATATTAGTATTTAAATCAAGCTCTAAATATTTGCAATGAATTTCTTGTATTAAACTATTTTTATCAGTTGCACTTAAGTGTACTCGATGATTTAAAATAACCCTATTATTTTTATATAGCGTTGCTTCTTTAGCGCTAAGCTTCCATGGTGCATTTTTTGTTAGTTTGTTGCTCGAGCTATTTTCATTTGCTAAATCGGAGCCGTCAATATTATCTTTCGATGATGCTTGGGGATACAATGTGTACTTAGGTAGCTCGAAGTGTGTTAGTTCAAGTTTGGCATAATGCTCCATTCTCTTAGCAATAATAGCATGTGAAAGTACGCCTGAATCGGTGTAAATATCAGTTTTAAGTGCTTCCGCTATAAAGTCAGGTGTGAGTTCACTGTCGATGACTTCACCTGGTATTATTTTTGACTGTCGCCATTCGATTATTCCATAAACCGTAGCGGCTAATAGCAAGATTAAAAAGGCTAAAAAATTTATCCGTGTCATACACTCGCGCCTGTAGCATTATCAATAGTGTCTTGACATTGCATTATCAAGTCGCAAACTTCTCGTACTGCGCCGAAACCACCATTAATAAAGCTTGTATAATTAGCTTTTGCTGATACAGCTGGATGTGCATCAGACACAGCAATACCTAAACCAACGTGTAAAATACATGCTAAGTCTGGAATATCGTCTCCTATGTAAGCTACTTCATCAGGGGTTAAATTAAGTTTTTGAATTAAAGTCATCAGTGCAGGCAATTTATCTTCTTGCCCTTGTATAATGTGTTTAACATTTAAAGCTGACATCCGGTTAGCTACAATAGCTGAACGTCTACCAGTGATTATTGCAACCTCTACACCACTATTACCAAGTGCTTTTATTCCAAAGCCATCTTTAGTATGGAATGCTTTAAGTTCTTCGCCATCATTACCTAAATAAATACGACCATCTGAAAAAACACCATCAACATCACAAACAAGTAATTTAATTTTTTTGGCTCGTTCTAATACGTTTAGTGATACATCACCATAAAGTGTATTAGAATTTTGAATAGTATTAGTGATATTTTCCATTTAAAGAACTCCTGATCTTAGTAAGTCATGCATATTCATTGCACCAATAGGTATTTGTTTTTCATCAACGATAATCAAACCATTGATTTTTTTATCTTCCATTATATTTAGCGCTTGCGCTGCTAACATGTCTGCTTGTGCTAAGGTTGGGAATTTAGTCATAACGGTTGTTATATTGTCCCGATGAATATCAATTTGTAAATCAAGAATTCTCCGTAAATCACCATCAGTAAATAAACCAACAAGTTGCTTATGTTTATTAACAACGGCGGTCATGCCTAAGCCTTTAAGTGACATTTCCACTAATGCGTCTTTTATCAATGCATCTTCTGAAATAATAGGAATACGATCGCCTTGATGCATAATATCACTCAAGCGAAGTAATAAACGTTTACCTAAACTACCACCAGGGTGAGATAAAGCAAAGTCATCTGCGGTAAACCCACGAGCATTAAGTAGAGCAACGGCAATAGCATCGCCCATTACTAATGTTGCAGTAGTACTGGACGTTGGAGCTAATCCTAATGGGCAAGCTTCAGCCGAAACCTTGATACAAATATGTGTATCAGCTAATTTGGCTAATGTAGAGTTGATATTGCCCGTCATAGCGATGAGTGTTGCCCCAATGCGTTTTATCACAGGCGTAATCGCGAGAACTTCGCCTGTTTCACCTGAATTAGAAATTGTTAGTACAACATCGTCTTTGGTGATCATACCCAGATCACCATGACTGGCTTCACTTGGGTGAACAAAAAAAGCAGGGGTGCCCGTACTTGCTAATGTGGCTGCTATTTTACCGCCAATATGTCCCGACTTCCCCATACCAATAACAATAACACGGCCTTGGCAGTTAAACATTAATTGACAGGCGTATTCAAAGTTATGGTCAATATATTGTAATAACTCTTTAATTGCTTGTTGTTCAATGTTAATTACATTTTTAGCAAGTTTTTTAAAGTTTTTCATGGCTCAGCTTAAACTAATATTTTGTGCTAGTTAATGGTTGTTTGGCTATAAAGTAATGCTTGATAACCACAAAAACACATTAATAATAATGCACCTTTTATGCGGGTAAGTCTAAAGCAGCCCGCTTTACGGCTAAAACACAGTAAAAATAGTAACCCTGTGATTGCGAGCATAATAGGAATGTCGCGAATCGATGCTTCAGGATTTATTGGGCCTGGTGCGATAATACCTGCAAAAGGCAATACTGCTAGTATGTTAAAGAGGTTAGAGCCGACAATATTCCCCATCGCTAAGTCATCTTCTTTCTTTAAGATGCTCGCAATACTTGCTGCTAATTCAGGCAAGCTTGTGCCAATAGCAATAATAGTTAAACCAATAACAAGATCACTAATACCATAGGCTTTTGCAATAAATATTGAAGAATCAACAAGGAAGTGAGCGCTTAATACTAATAAAACAATACCAGCGATTAACCAAAAAATAGATTTGGATGTACTTGTTGCTTCTGGTATATCTTGTTCAGCTTCAATAATTAAAGGGTCATCAATTTTGTTGGCTTTTCGTTGTCGCATGGCCTTGATTAATAAAATTGATATAAAACCGAAAAAACTCACCATTAAAATAATACCTTCAGTCAAACTAAAGAAATTATCAGAAATCATCCAGTAAGCTACTAAAGAAAATAGCAATAAAAGTGGCAATTCTTGTTTAATGGTTGAAGAGGATACCATTAGGGGTTTTATTAAGACGCTAAGACCTAACACTAGTGCTATATTGGTAATATTTGAACCAACCGCGTTACCAATAGCTGTATCAGGGCTTCCTTGCAAAGATGCTGCCGCAGCTACCATCATTTCGGGAGCTGATGAGCCCATGGCAACTATCGTTAAACCAATGATCATTGGTGAAACGCCTATATTTCTTGCTAATGATGATGCACCTAAAACAAATTTATCCGCACTCCACACGAGTACAGTAAGGGCAATTAATAATATTCCAACGTGTTCTAACATTTATGACTCCAGTTTTGAGGTGCAAATTGTCGCTGTTTGTAACAGAAAAAAAAAGGAATTAATTCGATTAAAAGAAAATAAGCGATATAAAAAGCTAAAAACATCCCTTTTTACATTTTCTAACACTTAATGATGCTTATTATTCACTAAATTGTGAATTTTTAGTGAAGAATTTGAGGTGGTCAGGTAAAATCGTTTTTAATCAATAAGGCATAATTAATAATATGATCGAAAACGATAAGCATGAGAATTTAGTTGATATACATAATCTAACCTTTAAACGAGGTGAGCGGGTTATTTATAATGATATTAGTTTGTCTATACCTACAGGTAAAGTTACCGCCATTATGGGGCCAAGTGGTATTGGCAAAACTACTTTATTACGTTTAATTGGCGGGCAGATTAAACCTGAATCTGGAAAAATCTTATTTGCAGGTAATGATATTCCGCAGCTTTCTCGAAAAAATCTATATGAAACGCGTAAACGTATGAGCATGCTTTTTCAAAGTGGCGCGCTTTTTACAGATATGAATGTTTATGACAATATTGCTTTTCCTATTCGTGAACATAGTCAGTTACCTGAAGCTATAATTGAAAAAATAGTATTGATGAAACTTGAAGCCGTAGGATTACGCGGTGCACGAGATTTACATCCTAATGAACTCTCTGGTGGTATGGCTCGACGTGTTGCTTTAGCACGTGCAATAGCACTTGATCCTGAATTAATTTTATACGATGAACCTTTTGCGGGACAAGATCCGATATCTATGGGGGTAATTGTTCGTTTAATTCGTTCGTTAAGCGATGCTTTAGGTTTAACATCTGTTGTTGTGTCTCATGATGTACCAGAAGTAATGAGTATTGCTGACTACATTTACATTATTGCGGAACAAAAAATTATTGGTCAAGGAACTCCTGATCAAATTAGAAATCATAACTCTTCATTGGTTAAACAGTTTGTGCATGGCGAGGCTGATGGCCCAGTGCCTTTTCACTTTGAAGCGCCTAATTATCAAAATGAATTAATTAAAGGTTCAAACGCGTTAAGCGAAAGAGGGAAGCGTTGATGAATCAATTACAGCTATTAGGTAGAAATACTTTAGCGTTAATTAGTGGGTTAGGGCGGGCAGTTATTGTTTTACTCTCGGCATTACTTCATATTCCTAACATTCGCAAAGGAACGCCACTGTTAATAAACCAATTGTACAGTATTGGTGTGATGTCATTAGTTATTACGGTTGTTTCTGGTGGCTTTATCGGTATGGTGCTAGCGTTACAAGGCTATACCATCTTGGTGAGTTATGGTGCAGAAGCAAGTCTTGGACCTATGGTTGCCTTATCCTTGTTGCGTGAATTAGGTCCTGTCGTTGCTGCGTTATTGTTTGCTGGCCGTGCTGGTTCAGCACTGACAGCTGAAATAGGCTTGATGAAAGCGACTGAACAATTATCAAGTTTAGAAATGATGGCAGTAGACCCTTTACGCCGTGTAATTGCTCCACGGTTTTGGGCTGGATTTATTAGCTTACCGCTATTAGCCGCTATATTCTCTATGGTGGGGATATTAGGAGCCCATTTAGTTGGTGTTGACTGGTTAGGAGTTGATTCTGGTACTTTTTGGTCTGTTATGCAGGCGCAGGTAGATTTTAATAAAGATATTTTAAATGGTATTATCAAAAGTGTAGTTTTTGCTTTTGTTGTTACTTGGATTGCTGTTTATAAAGGGTTTGATTGTGAACCTACCTCTGAAGGTATTTCAAGAGCCACAACTTCAACTGTGGTACAATCATCGTTATTAGTCTTAGCACTCGATTTTGTTTTAACGGCATTGATGTTTGCAAGGTAATATTGATTGTGAATACCTGCTTTGTTTGGGTGTTAAGTAAATTTAAAAGGCGTTTGGTGAAAACATGTTGTCAAAAAAAGTAGAGTTATTGGTAGGTTTTTTTGTTGCTTTAGGTATTGCTGCATTACTTGTGTTGGCACTTAAAGTTGCTAATACGGGGATGTCGGGGGGAGGTGAGCATTACAACCTTTTCGCCAAGTTTGATAATATTGGTGGATTAAAAGTTCGTTCTCCTATTAAAGTAGGTGGCGTTGTTGTAGGTCGTGTTAGTGATATCTCTCTTGATGAAACAGATTATACGCCTGTGGTTACATTAGAGATTTACAGTAAATATAATCAATTTTCAGAAGCAACGTCAGTCGCTATTTTAACTGCTGGATTATTAGGTGAACAATATATAGGTCTTCAACCTGGCTTTATGATTGAATCGTTAGATATTCTTCAACCCAATGACTTTATTGAAGATACCAAACCTGCTTTAGTTTTAGAAGAATTAATAGGGCAGTTTTTATTTAGCCAAGGAAGTGGTGATTAGTAATGAAAGAGGAAAAAGTCCATAAAATGATAAATTTAAAAACCACATTATTTCTTGTTGTTATTTTATCTTGTTTATCAATACAAAGCAGCTTTGTATTTGCAGCTCAACAAGCAACGAATAATATAGAAGATGAAGAAACAGAAGACTTTGTTGATGCGTCTCGTATTTATGTCGATAAAAAAGACCCATATTTAATGATCAAGGAAGTTGCCGGTAATACCTTTAAGCGCTTTGCTGATGAACAACAAGCAATAAAAGCTGACCCAAATATTATTAAGAATATTGTTCGTGAAGAATTAATGCCTTACATTAATTATCAATATTCAGCATTTAAAGTTATTGGTAAGCATTTAAAGAATACTACCGAGCAAGAACGAAAAGAGTTTGTGCCGGTTTTTAGAGAGTACTTAATTACTTCTTATGCACAAGTTTTTACCTTATATGATAATCAAGTTGTGGAATTCTCTCCAGCTAAGGACTTTGCTGATAATAAAATTGTTGCAGTAGATACTCGTATTATTATGCCAGATAGAGAAAATATTGATGTTTCATTTAAAGTAAGAAAAAATAGAAAAACAGATGAATGGAAAGCCTTTGATATGATAGCAGAAGGTGTTAGTTTACTCGACAGTAAACAAGCTGAATTAGGCGGAGTTATTCGTCAAAAAGGCTTGCCCCATGTTACCGAGCTATTAAGAGAGAAAAGTGAGCGAGATATTGTTTTTAAAGACTAATTTGTCACGATAAAACATTAAGATAACCTCAGTAAATGGCGAAAAATTTGTGGATAAAATTACGTTAAATGTAACTGAAGATAATGGCGTGTTAGTTGGTGAATTAACACGACAAACAGTGATGCAAATATCTAAAAAAAGTATTAAGCAGATCATTACCCAGCAATCTTTAGTGATAGATTTACAACAAGTTACTCGAATTGATACGGCAGGGCTTGCTTGGCTTTTCTATTTATTAGAACAAGCGAATAGCAGTCGTTGTCAATTATCTTTTAGTAACATCCCAACAAAACTAAAAAATTTAATTAGCTTAAGTGGTGTAGAGGGTTTTCTACCTCTCGCTAACAAAAGCTAAGAATACCAGATTAAGGAATACCCTTTGGAAGTAATAGAAATAGAAAAATTGATAAATGACGCGCTAGAGCTTGATGAACTATTGGTTAAATTTGATGGTTCACAATGTAGTGTTATTGCCGTTGCTGATATGTTTGGAGAATTATCTCGCGTTAAACGACAACAAGTTGTTTTTGCAGCTCTAGCTGATGCGATTAAAGATGGCAGTATACATGCAGTAACAGTAAAAACTTTTACTACTGCGCAATGGCAACGTGATAAATTATTCAATATGTAAGAGTTGTGCCTAATACGATTAATCCTAGTTGGTATTCAAACGTAATTCAAAACAATTTAGTACTCTAGAAACCTACAATGGTTGTGAGACAAATTGTTTAATAAGTAAAGGCATGCAATACTAGTTAAGTATTTATCCATTCATTTTTTAAGTAAGAAGTAAGCATTTTGGACGCATTTAAAGTTATTGGTGGCAAGCCACTACATGGTGAAGTTACTATCTCTGGGGCTAAGAACGCCGCACTCCCTATTTTAATGTCAGCACTGTTATCAAAAACGCCTATTGTTTTTAGTAATGTACCTAAGTTAAATGATATTTTAACAACAGTAAAATTATTAGGTCAATTAGGTGCTAAGACACAATGGTTAGCTGAAGATAAATTAGAAATAGATGCGAGTAATATCACTCAGTGTTGTGCTCCTTATGATCTTGTTAAAACGATGAGAGCCTCTATCTTAGTGCTTGGTCCATTGCTTGCCCGTATGGGGCATGCTGAAGTTTCATTACCTGGAGGATGTGCTATTGGTGCCCGCCCTGTGAATTTACATATTCAAGGTTTAAAAGCGATGGCTGCCGATATAGATGTAGAAAATGGCTATATTGTTGCGAATAAAGAAGGTCGTTTAACTGGCGCTAATATCTTTATGGATGTGGTCAGTGTTACCGGCACTGAAAACCTAATGATGGCTGCAGCATTAGCTGATGGCGTTACTATTATTGAAAATGCGGCGCAAGAGCCTGAAATTGTAGATTTAGCTAACTGCTTAATTAGTATGGGAGCAAAAATTTCGGGTGCTGGCACTAATACACTAACCATTGAAGGAGTTAGTGAATTATGTGGTAGTGAATATAGTGTTATGCCTGATCGAATTGAAACCGGTACTTTTTTGGTTGCTGCAGCGGTTACTCAAGGAAAAGTAAGGTGTTTAAATACTGACTCGAGTGGCTTAGAAGCTGTATTGTCTAAACTCACTGAAGCTGGTGCTGTTATTAGTATTGGTGAAAATAGCGAAGGTGAAGAATGGATTGAGTTAGCAATGACTCAAAAACCAAAAGCAGTTAGTGTTAAAACTGCGCCACACCCTGCATTTCCAACAGATATGCAAGCGCAATTTATGACTTTGAATGTATTAGCACAAGGTACAGCAACGGTAATCGAAACTATTTTTGAAAATAGATTTATGCATGTACCTGAGTTACAAAGAATGGGAGCAGACATTACCCTTGAAGGTAATACTGCCATTGTAAAAGGTGTTAATTCATTAAACGGTGCACAAGTGATGGCAACAGATTTACGTGCTTCAGCAAGTTTAGTTATTGCCGGTTTAGTAGCAGAAACTCCCACTCAAGTTGACCGTATTTACCATATCGATCGCGGTTACTTAAAAATAGAAGATAAATTACAAGCTTTAGGTGCAGATATTACTCGTATTAATATTGATTAATAAGAGTGGCATTACCGTAAAACCCTATTGATTTTATTGTAATAAAGCTGAATAACATACAAAAGTCAGAATTTACGTGGAATATTCTACTGTAAATTCTGGCTTTTTCAGTATTATAAATGGCGTAATTTCGAAAATAACCAACACCTTCTGTTGTTTTACCATTAGAATGCGCCTCGAAATTTGTTTACTATAATCAAGACAGAAATACTCTGTTTGCTTTGTTGAGGTTCGCCAATGCTATTTACTGGTTCATTTAATACGGATTGTCCAATTCGTCAGAAAATTCGTGAGTTTTACCGCATAGATGAAAATGCTGCTGTTGACCATATTTTACCATTTGCAGAAGTAAATGTGAGTGCACGAAGCCGTGCTTGGGAACGTGCCCGTAAAATGGTGTTGCAGATTCGTCGAGACCAAGAAGGTAATGGTGCCATTGATGCACTATTAAATGAATACTCATTGTCTTCGGATGAAGGTGTTGTACTGATGTGTTTGGCAGAAGCGCTTTTACGTGTGCCTGATAAGCATACTCAAGACGCTTTGATACGTGATAAAATATCACAAGGTCAATGGAGTACCCATTTAGGTACAAGTGACTCTATTTTTGTTAACGCCTCTTCTTGGGGGTTATTAATCACTGGCTCTATGGTTGATTACGCAGATAAACGTAAACAAGATAAATTTGGTTTATTGAAAAAAACTATTGGCCGTTTAGGCGAGCCTGTAATTCGTAAATCAATGAATTATGCTATGAAAATTATGGGTAAGCAGTTCGTAATGGGAGAAACCATCAAAGAAGCGACTGTACGTGCTGCTACTAAAGAGCAGCAAGGTTATGTTTACTCTTATGACATGTTAGGCGAAGGTGCTCGTTCAATGGCTGATGCTGAGCGATATTTGAAGTCATATCAAGATGCTATTGAAGAAATTGGCAAAGTTGCACTTGCTTCAGGTAAAAATGATCCGCGCCGTGTTCCTGGTATTTCAGTAAAATTATCTGCTATTCACCCTCGTTATGAGTTTACTCATCAAGCGCGAGTAATGGATGAAATTGTACCTAAATTAAAGGCCTTATGCTTACAAGCGAAACACTATAATATTGGCTTAACTGTTGATGCCGAAGAGTCTGAGCGTTTAGATATATCACTTGATATTATCGAAGCGGTTTTTACAGATACAGATCTTGGTGATTGGCAAGGATTTGGTATTGCATTACAAGCTTATCAAAAACGTGCAATGTTTGTTGTTGATTGGTTAAGAGATCTTACACTTAAAACCAATCGTCGTATGATGGTTCGTTTAGTTAAAGGTGCTTATTGGGATACCGAGATTAAAAACGCTCAAAAAGATGGTATGGTTGATTTTCCTGTATTTACGCGTAAGTCTTCAACTGATGTTTCTTATCATGCTTGTGCGAATAAATTACTTGATTACCGCGATAGTATTTACCCGCAATTTGCCACACATAATGCTTACACAGCGGCAACTATTGTCGAGCTTGCTGGTGAAGATAAAAATGGTTTTGAATTCCAATGTTTACATGGCATGGGTGATTCTTTATATGATCAAATAGTATCTCAAGAAAGCATTCAATGCCGGATTTATGCACCTGTAGGGCATCATGAAGACTTATTGGCTTATTTAGTACGCCGTTTATTAGAAAATGGTGCTAACTCTTCTTTTGTGAATGCAATTGTTGATGAATCACAACCGGTAGAGTCTTTACTTGAAGATCCAGTTGAAAAAACACAACGCTTAAAAGATAGATACAACGGGCAAATCATGATGCCTATTGACCTTTATCGTAATGAAAATAAGAAAAAATTAAGCATTACAATTGACAGTCGCGATAATTCAAAAGGTCTTGATTTAACTGATATCCCGACTATTACTGATTTGAAATCAGCATTAGATAATTGGCTGGTTGATAATCTATTAAATAAGAATGATGTACCTGAAGGCGCCGAACCTGTTAGAAATCCAGCTAATCATAGTGAAATAATTGGCTTTCATTATCTTCATACCAAAGATGATATGTTAGCAATGATAGACCAGGCTGATCGTGCTTTTGTTACTTGGTCGAAAACACCGGTCAAAGAACGTGCCGACTTATTATGTCGTATCGCTGATATTTTAGAGCGACATATGGACGAATTGATTGCCTTATGTATCAAAGAAGCAGGTAAAGTTACACAAGATGGTATTGATGAAGTGCGTGAAGCCGTTGATTTTTGTCGATACTATGCTGCCCGTGCAATAGAACAAAGTGTTGATGAAAGGCTTGAACCTCGTGGTGTTGTATTATGTATTAGTCCTTGGAACTTTCCTCTCGCAATATTTTTAGGACAAGTTGCTGCAGCAATAGTGACGGGTAACACTGTATTGGCGAAATCTGCAGAACAAACAAGTCTTATTGCTTTACGAACTATTGAATTAATGCAATCAGTGGGATTACCTCAAGATGTTGTACAGGTTGTTTTAGCTCGAGGTAGTGATGTAGGCAGTATAATCGTGCCTGATGAAAGAGTTGCTGCCATTATGTTTACAGGCTCGACTGAAACAGGAACGCGAATTTCTCAAACATTAGCAGAACGAGGAGGCGACCAAGTTCCATTGATTGCTGAAACAGGTGGACAAAATTGCATGATAGTTGATTCTACTGCTTTACCAGAGCAAGTAGTTGATGACGTCATTTCATCTGGTTTTCAATCAGCAGGTCAACGTTGTTCAGCTTTAAGAGTACTATTTCTACAAGAAGATATTGCGGATGGTGTTATTACCATGCTTAAAGGTGCTCTAGCTGAACTGCATATTGGTAATCCAGCAAGGTTAAGCACGGATGTAGGCCCAGTTATTGATCAAAAAGCACTTGATGCACTTAATGCTCATAGTGATTACATGGAAAGTAATGGTACGCTTTTATATCAGTGTGAACTATTTGGTGGCGAGAACGGGCAAGATACTCAGCCTGAAGATGGTCATTTTTTCTTTGCTCCACGTTTGTATGAAATTAATGACATTAATGTTTTAACCAAAGAAGTTTTTGGTCCTTGTGTTCATATTATTCGCTTTAAAGGCGAAGAAATAGAAGACGTTATTGAAAAAATCAATAGTACAGGCTTTGGTTTGACTATGGGAATTCATACGCGTATAGAGCATAGAGCGATTGAGTTAGCCAAATTATCACGAGCAGGTAATGTTTATATTAACCGTAATATCATTGGTGCGATTGTAGGCGTACAACCTTTTGGTGGACGAGGTCTGTCAGGCACAGGTCCTAAAGCAGGTGGACCTAATTACCTTTCGCGTTTAGTAGTTGAAAAAGCAACACCAGATGAAGAGAAAGTTCATTTATTACCTGCACAAGCACTGGCTTTAACTGGTGATAAAAAAGAGCAAAGCCAAGCTGATGATTATATGGGTATAGCTGATGATGCACAAAAGAAATGGCGCTTAACAGATTTAAATACACGTATTTCGCATGTTAGACAATTACTGGCAAAAATTGCCCATGTTGAAATTGTGGATGACTTAGCTGAGAACTTAAATCGCACCTTAGCAGCAGCGCGTGATCAGTTAATCAATATTGAAAAACGTATGAAAAAACCCCAAGAGTTACCAGGGCCTACAGGTGAATCTAATATCATTTACTTAGAAAACCGTGGAAATCTCATTTGTTTTGCAGACGATAATGTAAGTTTTCATTTTTGGGTTATGTCTGTTGTAACAGCATTAGCAACCGGTAATACGGTAATATCAGTGGTGTCTGATTTGTATTATGAAGAAGCATTAGCTTTTAGAGATAAATTTATTTCTACTGGGGCAGATGTTGGTATTTTACAAGTTGCCAAATTGCATCATCTAGAAGCTATGCTAGCTCATGATGCGCTTGCTGGTGTTGTAGTCGACAGTAGTTGTGACTTAAAACATTACATGAGTGAAAAGCTTTCTCAACGCAAAGGAGCAATTTTACCTGTGATTACTTCAGAGTATTTTGATAACTTAATTCAACGTTTATTAACTGAAAAAACCATTAGTATAGATACTACCGCGTCAGGGGGTAATACATCATTAATGACTTTAGTTGAAGAAGATGACTAACAACAGCTAAAATATTGATATTTTAAGAGGCGAAACTCAATGGTTTCGCCTTTTTTATTTCTTATCCATTGAATATATGGCATTATTTATTTTACTCACTAGAAATTGTGGTACTTTGGATAATGACCAAAATAAAGCCCCTAGATCGTGTCGATATAGCAATCCTAAAAACACTTCAGATAGATGGTCGAATTACTAATGTTGAGTTAGCTAAAAAAGTTAATTTAAGTGCTAGTCCGTGTTTAGATCGTGTTAAACGCCTAGAAGACGGTGGCTATATAAAACGTTATGGCGCATTTCTAAGTGCTCAAAAACTTGGTTATGGTATGACAGCTTTTATACAAGTGACCTTAGATAGAACAACTGCAGATGTTTTTAAGCTGTTCAAAAAAGAAGTGGTCAAAATTGAAGAAATTGTTGAATGTCATTTAGTTGCGGGTGGCTATGATTACTTATTGAAGACACGATTTTCTGACATGGAAAGTTATCGTTTGATTTTAGAAAAAGTTGCGGGTTTACCGTCAATATCACAAACGCATACCTATATGGTTACAGAACATATTAAAGAGGATAGTGGTGTACCATTTAAGTAACTCACTATCAAGATTGATTTAAAAAAGGGTTACTATGAACGCATATGAATATGCACTTCAAGCAAATGGTTCTTTTGCTTTGCCTGATGCCTGTTTTAAAGTAAAAGCATTGATGGAAGATGAAAATTCAGTTATCACTGATTTTGCAGATATTATCAGTATTGATCCATCGATGACCTCTAGATTATTACAATTAGCTAATAGTGCTATTTATAATTTTCCTGGAGAAATCAGTACAATTTCACGGGCGATTACGATTATTGGTACACAAGCCGTATATAATATGATGTTGGTAGACTTAGCCGGCTCTGCTTTTAAACATTTCGAAAACCAAGCCATTAATTTAAAACGGTTTTGGCGTATGAGTATTTATTGTGGTTTGGTTACCAGAGGCTTAGCAATTAAGGCTGGTGTAAAAGATATTGAGCGTTTATTTGTTGCTGGCCTTTTACAGAATTTTGGTGAATTATTAGTTGCTAAAATTACCCCTGAAGTCGCACAAGACTGTGAGCAATATAATCGTGACAATTTACCTTGGGTATTACAAGAAGAAGCACTTGGTTATACTTATACTGATATTTCAGCTGTATTACTTAAAATTTGGCAGTTACCAGAAAAAATTATTATTCCCATTCGTCACTTTCATCAAGCACAAAGTAATCAAATTAATAATGATGTTAAAATTTTAAATTTGGCATCAAGACTCGCTTTATTTGATAGTCATAGTGATCTATTTGAAATTGATGAATTGATCGATCAGTCTTTATGTGAAAGCTTAAAACTCACTAGAGCTGATATTGAACAAGTGGTTGAAATAGCGTCAAAAGATGCGGAGAGTATTTTAATAGTAATGAACCCTAAGCTGTTTTCTAGGTAAGGTGACAAAGGTTGTTTGCATAGAATAGTGGATAAATTACTATACACTTATTGATATTGTATGCTGAGCTTAAAAGAGACAAAGGCAAGAAAGCTTGCTAGCATCGAATGGTTTTAAAAATTAAAATAAGAATATAAAAAGTATAAAAATAAGTGAAGGACGTTTATGAGTACATCTAGAGAACATTTTAGTTCCCGTATTGGCTTTATTCTTGCTGCGGCAGGTTCTGCTGTAGGTATTGGGAATTTAGTTGGCTTTCCTGTGAATGCAGCTAAAAATGGCGGAGGAGCATTTTTAATTTTGTATGCGCTATTCGTTTTTTTAATTTGTTTGCCTGTCATGATTGCCGAAATGGCTGTCGGTAGAAAAACAGCAAAAGAGCCTGTAGGTGCATATAAGTCTTTAAGTAATAATAGTAGTCTTTGGGGGGCTGCAGGCTTTCTAGGTGTTCTAACACCTTTTATGATTGCCGTATTTTATATGGTGATTACAGTATGGATATTTGGCTATATTGTGATGACAATATCAGGTAATTTAGATTACTTAGCAAGTGGTAATGGGTTTGGTGAGTTTATTAATAGCCCATACTTATTTGCTGCTATGGCTGCAGTGGTGGCTATTGTAAACTTTATTTTGGTAGCAGGTGTTAAGGATGGTATTGAAAGAGCGGCTAAAATATTAATGCCTACCTTGTTCTTTATGCTCATCATGATGGTTATTTTTGTCTTAACATTAGATAATGCAATAGCTGGTATCAAATTCTTCTTGATTCCTGATATTAGTAAAATTACTCCTAGTGTTGTGAATGGTGCCTTATCACAAGCATTTTTTTCGCTATCATTAGGCATGGGTATTTTAATTACTTATGGTTCGTATATTGATAATAAAACCAACATTCCTAACTCAGCAAAGTTAGTGGCAATTACTGACACAGGGGTAGCCTTCGTCGCTGGCTTAATGATTTTACCAGCAGTTTTTTCGTTTAATCCTAATGTAAACCCTAGCGAACTAAGTGACAGTTCTGTTTCTTTAATATTTACCTTCTTACCTAAAATATTTTTAGCATTACAAACCTCAATTGGTTATGTTGGGGCAAGTTCTGTTGCGGCATTCTTTTTTCTATTAGTTTTCTTTGCCGCCATTACTTCATTAGTGTCTATTATCGAAGTTCCGGTTTCTTATTTAGTGACAGAAAAAAACAATAGTCGTAAAAAAGCCTTGTCTATTTTATTAATGACAGCAGGAGTATTAACTGTTTTTGCTACGGTATCATTTGGTATGGTTACTTTCTTTACCGAATTTACTTCTTATGCAGGGGGCACTAAGTCATTCTTTGATATTGTGTATGATGTTTTTTATGACACAATATTACCGCTTAATGGCTTCTTACTGTGTGTATTTGTTAGCTACCGCTGGAAGGCAAAGAATTTATCTGAGCATTTAAGTATTGGTAACGATACATATATTGGTTCTTGGGTGGAAAAATATATCAACTTTTCATTAGGAACCTTTATCCCTGCTATTGTCTTGATTATATTTATTAACACCGTAGCACAGAAGTTTTTTAGTGTAAGCCTATTTGGTTTTTAACTTAACGCTTCTACTTAAAATCTTTACAAAGTAACACATCATTAATCTTTGAGCCGAGCAGTGGCATTATTGCTCGGCTTTATTCTTTAAAAAACACTCTAAATTTATTAAGCTATTTCATATGATTGAACACATAAATCCAATTGACTTTACTGATTGTCAGCGCCTTTTTCATGGTCGTGGGCATGCTTACGAAAACTTGTCGCATGTAAATGTTGATTGGTTATCTCCTGTTATGCTGATAACACTATATGAGCCTGTTGATGAGTTGTGGCTACTAACACAAGCCAAAGCATTACAAGCATTAACGGATAAGTGTCGAAGTGTGCAAGTACAGCGTCGATATGAAAAATTTGCGCCAACACAGCTCTTATTAGGTGAAACGGTTGATAGGACTATTGTTACTGAAAATGGTCTTTCTTATCACATTGAACTTGGCAAAGCACAAAATAGTGGTTTGTTTTTAGATATGGCTAATGGTCGTTCTTGGGTTTACCAACAAGCTGCAGGTAAAAATGTGCTCAACTTATTTGCATATACTTGTGCTTTTTCTGTAGCAGCAACCGCAGGTGGTGCAAGTAAAGTTGTCAATATTGATTTAAGTAAGTCGTCATTAAGTAAGGGACGAGAAAATCATCAACTAAATAAGCTGGCAAAAAAAGAGGGTAAACAAGTTGTTTTTGAAGGTGTTGATATTTTTAAATCAAATAGTCGCATCAAAAAGTATGGAAAATATGACCTATTAATTTGTGATCCACCATCATTTCAAAAAGGTAGTGTTAATATTGAGCGTGATTATGCAAAGATTATTCGTAGAATTCCACAATGGATGAATGAAGGTGCTCAGTTATTATTATGTTTAAATTCTCCCGATCTGGATGAAGACTTTTTAAAAAAAGAGGTGGCAGAGGCATGTCCTGAATGTATCTTCGAACAGCGTATAATGAATCCTACTGTTTTTAAAGAAGCTCATGCAGGTAAAGGGCTCAAGGTACTATTATTTTCATATCAGCCATAAGCGGTCGATAAATAATATCGGTATGAAGTGCTGATTTAATTTGTTGATTATTTCTACACAGAGAATTATTTGACAGGTTTAATGTTAATTTGTTGTAAACAAGTGTTGCAAGATATTTCGAATGACGTTATGTTTACTTCTTTATATATAAATTAAATGTGGATATTCAAATGAAAAAAGTTATCGGTTTATTATCAGTTGTTTTCTTACTTAGTGCTTGTTCTCCTAAAGTAGGAAGTGAAGATTGGTGTGCAGACATGAAAGAAAAAGATAAAGGCAGCTGGACAGCAACAGAAACTAAAGATTTTGCAAAACACTGTATCTTTTAAAGTCATTCAGTATATTATTGAAAATAATTAGCTGCAATTTAGCAGCTAATTATTTTTTCTCCATTAATTCCTCTTCTACTTCTGTATTTCTTATACGAAAATATCTCGCAAATCTTGGTATTCCTGCTTGACTTTTACCATTATATTTATAGGTGATTGTACTGCCTATTTCAGGCGGATTAGCCCGTTCATCATCGCTAAATCCAGAGCCAATATTAAATGTTATACCCGTCGTTGTTTGTACTGTTATGGCACCTAACATTCCTTGATATTTACCTTTACCACCAATATAAGCTATAACTCTTGCTTCAGCATGCTGATCTTTTTTAAGTTTCATTATGTTATTTGTTCTACCAACATGATAATAAGCATTGCCCTTATGCAACATCAAGCCTTCTCCTTGGTTAGATATAATATTATTGAGGGTCTTATCAAGTTGCTGATTACTAGATAGTTTGAATTGTTTAATCATCTCTAAGTGTGCTGATGATGTCGTATTTGTTATGGTTTTCATCGCTTTTATACGTTCAGTAAATGTACCTGTATGTTTTGGAAGATCAAAAATCATAAAACGCACATTATGCCAACAAGCTTCATCAATCTTAATCTTTCTCACACAGGATACAGTTGTTTGAAATTCATCTCTACCCAACCATAACTCACCATCCATAGGTGTTATGGGCCAGTTTTTAGTAAACCATGTTGGGCTATGTATAATATTACCTTGGCGTGTGAGTAACTGTTGTCCATCCCAGTAACCTCGCATACCATCTAATTTTTCAGAAACCCAATATTGGTTGATATCTTCTACTACTTTGTAGCGGGTTGCATGTTGAATTTCAGGCTTGAAATGTTTGGATTGGTAAGCATAAGCAGGGATAAATAATAGTAAATTGAAAAATAAGTATATTAAAAATTTTGTGATTGTCAGCTGTAGCATTGTGAACGTCCATGTTTTCTTATTTATGTTATTTATTTAATCATAGTCTAAAATATAGACTATGATTAAATAAATAACTACTCGACAATATTCAAGGAATGAATGTTTATGCGTCAATTTAAGTTTGTATTAATAGTTAGTCTTATTTGGAGTTTTTCACCTAATTTATTAGCAAAAAAGCATTGTGCTCCCTTATTAGAAAAGCTTCATCATGTGCAATCGTTACAACGCAATGGCTATTCAGTTCAAGAAGGAATAAGGTTACGAAAGCGTGAAGATGCAGCTAGAGAGCGTTGGTGGCAATGTGAAAAAGGTAGTCGTAAGAAAAAAACTAAGAAAATAAAGAAACCAACGAAGCACAAAAATAGTAATTTGAGTAAGGCGTTAAATAATGTCAATGGAGTAAAAAATAAAGACGTTAACGTAGTAACACCTTTTCAAAGTAGCGAGGCAATAGTGATAAAATCAAAATATCAAGGAGATAAACAGCAAGCATGGCTTAAATACTACCAGCAGCCAGAAGGCTGTATAAAGCCTAAAAATTTATCTGTTTTTGCGGCCTGTATTGAAGATAAACAAGCGCAACGGGGGAATTTTGAGCAGCACTATAAAACTCAATAACTTGATAAAAATATAATTACCACTCATCGGGAAGCTTGCTATTGTCGTCCGAATTTAATTTCGCGGTATATTCGGGGATAGAGTAAGCGAAAAAACCAAGTAAGCAGAACAAAGCCAAACGAGTTCAGAGCATTATAAACAAAATGATTACAGTCGTATCGGCTTTGGATTGTTGGTAACTAATCGTGACTATTAACTTTTATAGCAGTAGCTTTTTTTATTCTCGGTGTATTGAGCAACCATTTCATCAATACTTGTTTGACAATATTCACGTAAGCCACTTAGTAACATATGTTTTTTACCATGACCAACTACTTCACCTTCGCTGATCAAATCAAACTCTAACCAAGCATCGCCACGTTTTGCTTCAATAGTTAAACTGGTTTGAGCAAGCTGTAACGAAAGGCTAGTAATATCGAGTCGGTTCAGGCTTATTTTCATGCATTGATACATAACCATTGGACGAGCGGGGTTAATCATGACATTTTTTTCTGCCATTAATTTTACTAAAATATCAGGAAAAGTATCACCGGAAAAATCAACATAGGCTTTTGTTAATGCATTAATAAGTGATGGACAGTGAGTTACCTCGCCACTAGCCTCAACCGTTAAATAGGTTTTACCTTGGTTATCAACGACATCAAAAAAATTATTTATTTCGTTAGGGAAAGTTAGTGCAATATTGTCATTTACCATTCCTGAAAAATTAAAGCTCATTTCTTTATGTAACCCTGCTTTCGCAATGATCACTGAAAATAATAAATCACCAGGAACGCAAAAACGTTTCGCATCAATATTATGCAGCGGATTAAAATCATCAGCTACTTGCTTAGCAAAGTCACTCGCTTGTTGGCGAGTAAAACTAATAATTTCATTATCAATAGGACAGTATTCTTCAATAAACATAGCTTTTTTCGGTAGTTCTTTTTTAGACATGGTAATCACTTGATTTACAAAAAACGAGGCATTCTAACAGTAATTAATAAGTTTTATCGAAAAAAAAGAAGGAATAATAACTAAGCAGACCTCTGTGATTCATTTGATTGTATCAAGGTAAGTGCTAACTAATCGTTCCTTTTGGTCCTTGGTTAGCTTTTTAAGTTGATATTCTCGCTTACTTGCCGAGCTTTTATTTTCCGATTTTTCAATAAATACAAGTGTTACAGGACGTTTTGCCCTAGTATATTTAGCACCAAGCTTGGTATAATTATGTTCATGCAGACGACGCTCTATATCAGTCGTGATACCTGCATATAAGCTATTATCATTACAACGCAAGAAATATACAAACCAAGTTTGTGCTGTGCTCATGAAAATTAATTATAAAATTGATATAAACCTATGGTAAATAAAAGTGTTAGAGATATCAAATAATGTAAGTTTAGCCGATTGGGAAATAGAATTAAGTGCTATTCGTTCAATGGGCAATGGTGGGCAACGAGTAAATAAAGTTGCTACTGCTATTCACTTACGTTTTGATATTAATAGGTCATCATTACCTGCTGTTTATAAAGAACGGTTATTAGCGAGTAAAGATAGTCGTATTTCTAAAGATGGCGTGATTATTATTAAAGCTCAATCTTTCCGCACACAAGAAATGAATAAAGAAGATGCGTTTAAGCGTTTAAAGGAATTAGTTACTGGTGCGATGATAGTACAAAAAAAACGACGCCCAACTAAACCCACAAAAGGCTCTGTTCAACGAAGGTTGACGACTAAAGCCAATAAAAAAACAGTTAAACAGACACGTCAAAAAGTTAAATTTTGAAGTCTCTTACTATAAGAGCACTTTGATAAAAGTCCTGTATAAAAAATAATATAAGAGAGTAAAAATGCCCATTTCAGCAATAGGTGCAGTGGAAAAGATGACTGCAAAACTTGATAGTAATAATATTGTTCAATATAAGCTTCCTTTGGCAGCTATCGATGAGAATGGAGAGCAACAAAGTATTGCCTTGAATCCGCTTATTGGCAGAAAATTAACGTTAGTTTTTCATAGTACAATAGCTTGTAAAAATTGTGGTACAACAACTAAAAAAAGTTACTCACAAGGTTTTTGTTATCCTTGTATGACCAAGCTTGCTCAATGTGATATGTGTATTATGAAACCTGAAACTTGTCATTACCATTTAGGGACTTGTCGAGAGCCAGAGTGGGCAGAGCAGCATTGTATGGTCGATCATTATGTTTATTTATCAAATACCTCAGGTTTAAAAGTAGGTATTACACGTCATACACAAATACCAACGCGGTGGATTGATCAGGGGGCAACACAAGCATTACCTCTGTTTAAAGTGAGAACACGTTTACAGTCAGGGCTTATTGAAACGGCATTATCTGAATTAGTCAGTGATAAAACTAATTGGCGTGCTATGCTCAAAGGTAGTAATGAACCGATTGACTTGAAAGCTCAGGCTAAAGTGTTAATACCACAGATAGCTGATCGCTTGTCTGAAATCAAACTTAAATATGGTGAAGATGCTGTACAGTTATTAAATGAAGAGGTGGTAGATATTGTGTTCCCTGTTAGCCAGTACTTAACGAAAATTAGTTCTTTTAATTTTGACAAAACCTCAACGGTATCAGGGATATTATTAGGTATTAAAGGGCAGTATCTAATCTTTGAAGAAGGCGTGATTAATATGCGTAAGTTTTCATCGTATCAAATAAGTGCTGAATATTGATTTATTACTGATTTTTTGCAATATGTGTTAAATTCTAACTTATACTTTATTTATAAAAAATAAATAAAACCATACAAATAAATTTGACTGGAAAAGCTTTTATGACAGTTACTGAATATGTTAATCAAATGGATAAAATTTTTGTTTTGTCTGATTCATTTATTCGTATCAAAGAGTTAATTGATGATGAGTCTTCAACTATAGATGATATCAGTGATGTGATTATTATTGATCCTGCATTAACAGGAACAATTTTAAAACTTGCTAACAGTGCACTTTTTAATTATCCAGGAAAAATAGATACTATATCTAAAGCGGTGTTAGTTTTAGGGATAACTGAAGTTTATAATCTCGTGATAACACATTTTACAACAAAAGCATGTCAGTCTATGAGTAACGATGCCGCTTATTTAGATAACTTTTGGGAAGAAAGTATTGATTGTGCTTTACTCATTAAATTTCTAGGATGTAGTTTAAATATTCCTAATGGCGAACGATTATTTATATTAGGTATGTTACATAATTTGGGAGAGTTGATTGTTAAGCGAATTTCCCCTGATAAAGTGCTGCAGTGCGAAAGTATTGATAGTGGTAAGTTACCATGGGATAACCAACGTGACATTTTAGGCTTTACTTATGGAGAGTGCGGGGCCGAACTGTTAAAACAGTGGCAGCTACCTTATAATATTGTTTCGCCTATTCGTAATCAAGACCAGGCAGACTTTAATCTGATTAATACTGAGACCCAATTACTTTATATTTCGAAACGAATTATGGTTCATCAAAAGTTATTGAAATTACATAACCAAAATGAAATTGTTAATGAATTAGACTTACCATCATTTGGTATCGATGATGATATGCTATGTATGGCACTTGGTTATTGTGATTTAGAACGTTTGAGTATTTTATCGGTGTTAAGCCCATCTTCAGTGACTATTTATTAAAGGTAGTTGATAGGTTATATATAGCGCTTAGAGCATGCCATTTAAGTCATAATGAAGGAAATTACCCCGACGAAGTGCATGAACTTGTTGTATGTAGGAAAATAAATCAGAGTAAAGCTAATCTTTGCCATTAAAATATAGTTTATACAAACTTTAGGCATAAAAAAAGCGAGTTATCTTTGAGATACTCGCTTTTTTTGTGACTTTAATTTAAAAAATTAAAGTGCAACAATGTTCTCAGCTTGAGGGCCTTTTTGACCATCAGTAACTGTGAATTCAACTTTTTGACCTTCAGCTAAAGTTTTGAAACCTTCGCCAACGATTGCGTTGAAGTGAGCGAAAACGTCAGGACCATTTTCTTGCTCGATGAAACCGAAACCTTTAGCTTCGTTAAACCATTTTACTGTACCAGTAGTTGTAGACATAAGGATATCCTATTTGTTTATTTATGAGTAATTGAGCCTAATCAGCATGTATTATACAAAACTGAAAAAGCGGGTTTGCTAAAAAGTGTTGCTATTACTTATAAAACAGGACGAGAAATATCTATCAAGCAGAAATTTACAGCGAAATGGTGTACAAAAATATAAAACTAACTTCAAGCGACCTTAATTATAAAGCCGTAGCGATTCTTGTCAATACTTATGTTGCAATACAGGGATAAGTATTGATCATTAATTGCCTGTTTAATGATGATTTAATGTATACAGTGTAACAAAAGTGTTAATTTTCTGTGTTTTTATATATCATTTTTGTATATGTATGGTGACTTTTATTGCTTTTTAGTTTTAAAAAAATAACAATAATCAATTAGTGTACTTTGCTCTTTTATTTGTAATGTATTGTTTTTTATATTCATTGTTGCTCTATTAACGTGCGTTGTGTTACTAGGGATAGAGAAGGTGATAGTAGATTTTATTATGGATTAATTTTCATACCTTGTAAGTATTGAAACACTACATTATAAATAGGTAGTGATTAGTATTATTTGTACTGATTCATGCGGCACATGAAAAATTCAATGCGCTGTACTATAAAAAAAATAAAAAAAATAAAAAAAATATAAAAAATATAAAAAATATAAGAATTAGTACTCCACTTTTGAGTTTAAAAGTAAGTAACTAATTTAAAAATAATAATTTTAGAAGGAAGTATCATGTCAACAAAATTTAGAGCCACTACATTAGCTTTAGCTGTAGGTGTAGCATTAGGCACAGCACCCTCGTATGCAGCGGAAGAAGCTGAGTCAGTAAAAGAAGAAAAAGTAGAGCGTATTGCTGTTGTTGGTTCACGTGGCGCACCGCGATCTGTAAATGATTCACCCGTACCTATTGATATTATCGGTGGTGATGAATTAGCGAAAGGTGGTAATACAGATATGCTTGAATTATTGAAAGGAAGTGTTCCTTCTTTAAATGTTCATAGCAACCCTATCTCAGATGCAGCAAGTTTAGTAAAACCAGCTAACCTGCGCGGATTATCTTCAGACAGCACCTTAATTTTAGTCAATGGTAAGCGTCGTCATCGTGCTTCTGTTATCGCTTTACTTGGTGGTGGCATAAATGATGGTGCCCAGGGGCCTGATATTTCAGTTATTCCTAGCTCTGCATTAAAGCAAGTGGAAGTTTTACGTGACGGTGCTGCGGCTCAATATGGTAGTGATGCTATCGCCGGCGTAATGAACTTTGTTTTAAAGGATGACTCAGACGGTGGAAATTTAACGGTAAGAGCCGGCTCTTACTATGAAGGTGATGGTGATACGCTTGAAGTATCAGGTAACATTGGTATGGAGCTGACCAAAGATGGCTTCATTAATGCTAGTTTCCAATATAAAAATTCTGATGCTACAAGCCGAAGTGTGCAGCGTACAGATGCTGCTGCTTTTGATGCTGTTGGTGTTGAAGGTATAGAAGATCCTGCTCAAGTTTGGGGCTCGCCAAAAATTGAAGATGACTACACTATTTTTATCAATTCAGGTTTAGATTTAGGTGATAATAAAGAAGCTTACATGTTTGGTAACTTCTCTGAGCGTGATGTACGTGGCGGTTTTTACTATCGTAATCCTCATACTCGCGGTGGCGTCTATAGTAATGGCGACACTGATGAGGACGGAAATCCAAATTTATTAATTGCTGACTTGGATGGTATCGGTGTTGGTGGAAGCTGTAGCCCTGTCAACATAACGACAGATAATGTATTAACTCAAGATGACTACATTAATAATGTAGTCAATGATGATAACTGTTTTAGTTTCAATGAAATGCTGCCGGGTGGTTTCACTCCAAACTTTGGCGGTAACATTGTTGACACCTCATTAACTATGGGGACACGTGGTGAATTAGACAATGGCGTTATGTATGATGTGAGTGGCTCTGTTGGTATGAATGAGTCCAGCTATGTCATTTATGATACGTTAAATGCTTCTTTGGGTCCTGAAACGGGGAGAGATTTTAGTCCGGGTAAGCATAGGCAATTAGAAAAAACATTTAATCTTGATTTTAATAAAGAGCTAGAACTTGATTCCATCAGCTATTTAATGGTTGCGGCTGGGTATGAGTGGCATGCGGAATCTTTTGAAGTAACCGCTGGAGACGTAGATTCATATATTGCAGGGCCATATACAGATCAAGGCTTCGGTATTGGTTCTAATGGTTTTCCTGGTTTTAAACCGGAGTCTGCAGGTGTTTTTTCACGTCAAAACTATGCATTTTATGTTGATGTTGAAGCAGAAATCACAGAAGATTTATTGTTAGGTGCAGCACTTCGTTATGAGGATTATAGTAGTTTTGGTGATGATACAAATTATAAGATCACCGCTCAATATAACGTAACTGAAGATTTTTCATTACGTGGCTCAATAAGTACGGGCTTCCGTGCCCCAACGGTTGGCCAAGCAAACTATTCAAATGTACAAACATCGTTAGATGGCGGGGTATTATCGGATTCTGCATTACTACCTGCTACTAACCCTGTTGCACAACAATTAGGTGCTACTGAGTTAACACCAGAAGAATCTGAAAGTTATACTTTAGGTGCTGTTTGGAATATTGGAGAGGTATTTATTACACTTGACTATTACAACATTCAAGTTGAAGATCGTATATCTCAGTCGGATAAATATAGCCTAACGGAAGGTGATAAAGCAGCATTAAAATTAGCGGGTGTAGCAAATGTAGATTCAATTCAACAAGTAAGTTTCTTTACTAATGATTTTGATACTACTACGCAAGGTATTGATTTAATAGCAAACTACTCGACAGCATTATTTGAGGGGGATTCAGTGTTTAGTTTCGCCTATAACTATAATGAAACGGAAGTTGATAGTTATAGCGAAGTTACCGGAGATTTTAAAGTATCTCGCTTAGAAAATGATTTACCTAACCATAGAGCTACATTAACCTGGTCACAAAGCTATGATGACTTTAGCTTCTTTGTACGTGGTAATTACTACGGTGAATATCAAGGTGTTCATGTAGATTACGATGCGACAATTGGTGATGGTGATGCGGCTTTATTATTTGATGCTGAAGCAAGCTATTTTATAAATGACGCATTTACTGTTTCTGTTGGTGCGCAAAACATCTTTGATGAACAAGCAACTAAAATCAACCGTCAAGATGGTGGTGATGATAGAGCATGGGGTGGTGTTTATTATGAAACATCTCCTTTTGGATTCAATGGTGGTTACTATTATGTAAAAGCGACATATAACTTCTAATGTCTTTACATTAAATGTTATCTGCCAAAGCCCCAGCAATTGCTGGGGTTTTTATTAGCCTTAAGTTAATAAAGAGAATAAAGCACAAACTATGAGTTTAATTGTTCAAGCTAATTTGCTATTGAAACAGAATAAAATCAAACAAGCTGAGTCCTTATATCGGCAGTTACTAACACAAAACCCTAATAATATTGATGCATTATGGGGATTGGGTAAAGTTGCCTTAGCGCTCGATAGTTATCAGCCTAGTTATGATATTTTCAAACGATGTGTGCAGTTAGTGGCTAATGCCTCACCTTTGTGGCTATCATTAGCTCAATCTTGTCAAAAGCTGCAGCGTTTTGAAGAGGCGGAGCATGCATTATTAACAGCTTATGAGATTAAAAAAGATAGTATAACGACGTTATTATCCTTAGCTATTTTTTATTGTCAGTCGAATCAGTTGGTTAAAGCGAAAAAATATCTCGATGTACTCTTTTTTATAGCACCTAATAATATTCGAGCATTTTGTTTAAAAGTTCGAATAAATGTACAAGTTATACTTGATGATCATGCACAAAGTTTTTTAGATAAATTGGCAGATAAAACCAATGATTTAACCCAGAAAGAGCAGGTGTTACTTCATTATGCCTTTGCACAGTTATATCAACAATCGTCTAATTATAAACAAGCGTTTTACCATTTTACTCAAGCCAATAAATTACAAGCGTTACAAGTATCATTCTCGGTTGACGATATGGAAAACTACTTCTCGCAATTAATGAAGGTTTTTTCATCTACTTTTATAAATAAAATAAAACAAGAACAAGCGGTGAATTTATCACAAATAAAGAAACCTCTATTAACGCCAATTTTTATTGTTGGTCAGCCACGTTCAGGATCTACTCTGTTAGAGCAAATGTTAATTAGTCATACTGATATTAACTCTGCCGGTGAATTACCTTTTTTAGCTGGAGATATTGCTCAGGGAGTTTGGCAACTAACTAAACAAGAGTTTCCTTATGGGTGTGCACATTTAACTGTGAAGCAGCGTGAGTCATTAGCTCACCATTATTTAACTAATATGCAAGCCTTGGCACCCAAAGCTAAATTTATTATTGATAAAATGCCTGCAAACTATCAATCTATCGGATTGATTAAAATGCTTTTTCCATATGCGAAAGTTATTCATATTTCTCGTGCAGTGAAAGATGTTAGTTGGTCCATATTCACTAATCATTTTGATGCACCCGAGCCTTATTTCTGTTCATTGTCTGAAATAGTTCTGTACCATAAAAACTATCAGCAAGTGATGTCTCATTGGCAGCAGGTGTTGCCAGAGTTTATTTATAATATAAGTTATGAAAGTCTTGTCGCATCTCCTAAAGAATCGCTGACCAAGCTTTTGGGCTTTTGCTCATTAAGTTATCAAGAAGAGTGCTTAAGCTTTGAACACAAATCGCGTCATATTGATACGCTGAGTGATATACAATTACGTAATGGTTTAAAGAATAATATAGCTAAGGCGTGGTTACCTTACCAAAAATACCTTCCTGCTTGTTTTAATGAATTGTGTTAATTTCTGAGTGCCATTGGCGAAGAAGATGAGCATTGATATGTTAGTTGAGCACGTTTGTGCAGCATTTTAAAATAAAAAAGCCTGCATTATTTCCACAATGCAGGCTTTTTACTAATAAGCTTTGTTTATAATTTAAATTCTTGTACTGATTGTTGTAATTCTTCCGAAAGACGTGCAACTTCACTACTTGAGGCGGCTGTTTGTTGTGAGCCTGCAGTCGTTTGTTCAGCAATAGCAACGATTGACTCAAGGTTTTCACTGATTTCATGTGCAACAACATTTTGCTCTTCTGCAGCTGTCGCTATTTGTGAACTACGATCATAAGCCTCATGTACCGCATGCGTAATTGTTTCTAGTGCTCGATCCGCTTCTTTAGATTGCGTTACACAATCACTCGCTTTAGCTTTACCTGTATCCATAACAGATACTGCTTTTTCTGCACCTGACTGCAAAGATTCAATCAT
Organism: Colwellia sp. 6_MG-2023; assembly: GCF_030547765.1. Classification (NCBI taxonomy): domain Bacteria; kingdom Pseudomonadati; phylum Pseudomonadota; class Gammaproteobacteria; order Alteromonadales; family Colwelliaceae; genus Colwellia; species Colwellia sp. 6_MG-2023. The sequence goes on from NZ_JAUOPP010000002.1 coordinate 58,081, forward strand.
AGTGTGAATTTCTGCAGTAGACTCTTGTGTTCTACTCGCAAGCGTTCTAACTTCATCAGCAACAACAGCAAAGCCTCGACCATGCTCACCGGCACGTGCAGCTTCAATAGCCGCATTTAAAGCAAGTAAGTTAGTTTGGTCGGCAATGGCACGAATTACATCTAATATACCGCCAATAGAAGCGCTATCTTGTTGTAATTGGTTAATTACATGCGCAGCAGAGTCAACTTCTGTCGCCAGTTGTTCAATGGTTTCACGATTACGACCAGAAATTGTTTTGACTCGCTCTGCTTCATCATCGGCATGCTTAATTTCGTTAAGGGCATCATTAGCGCTAGATAAAACACTTTTAGCGGTGCTGCTCATTTCTGTGGTTGCTGTTGCGGCTTGTTCTACTTGGTTACGTTGCTCTTCTATTGCAACGGTACTTTCTGCTGTTACTGTTGATGTTTCTTCAGCTGCGGCAGCAAGTTGTGCTGAGCGGTTTACAATACCTTCGATAAGACTACGTAAACTATCAATAAGTACATTACAGTTTTTTGCTAAGAGCGCAAATTCGTCTTTACCTGTTTCATCTAGTTTTCGTGAAAGATCACCAGAAGATACTATATTTAGCATGTCATTTACACGACTTAGTGGGCGAGTAATACTTAGTAAGGTAAAACGTGCGATAACAAAAGCAATGATTATTGACACTATTGCAATAATAATAGTTTGTTTATTACCACTCTCTACCGAGCTTTTAACTAATTTCCCTGAGGCTAGGGTTGCTTGATTTGCTAGTTCTACTTGCGTATCTAAAATCTTATTTGCGCGAATTGTGTCTTGCTCTAAAGCTGCTAACATGGCTTTGGCTTCGTGATTTGCAGTTAACTGAGATTTTTTATGAAATATAGTGCCTGCATCGGAGGAGAGTAATTCTTCTAGCTCACTAAAAGCATCTGATAACTCTTCTGCAATACTCTCCATATTGTTCATTGTTAACTCAGCTATAATTTCGTTTACTGAAGATTGAGCCCCTTCTAAACTAAACGAAATTTCACTTTCTATTAGGTCAGCAGTACTGTCTGAATTAATATCTCGATACTCTAAAGATGAAGATACAATAGCATTGAATTGATTTTCTAATTGTTCGCTTAAACTAATAGCGCGTTGTAATTTAGTTTCAGCTAACCGGTGGTCAGCTAAGTCAAGTAATAATGTGACAGCATCATCAGCTTTGTCTTCTAAGTCACTGACTTTTTCTTTTAATAACATGCTTTGTTCAATAGAAATTTTACGATTGCTGAAAACTGAAAGAGCATTTTTTTCAAGACTGCTAAATACCTGGGATACTTGATTTAAATTTCCCATTAACTCATTTTCATTTTGCACTAATGCTTCTAATTGTTTAAATTCTGGCATGAATTGCGCATTTATCGCTCTATAGCGATTTAAGTTCTCTGCTAATAAATCAAGATCTGTTTGATAAAAACCTCTTAGTGTAGAGCTTTCCATTTTTTCTAATGCTAAAGCAAGTTTATTACTTCCTTTTAAGGTAGGAATAGCTAATTGGTTTTGTTGTTGAGTAGAGTCGCTAATCGTATTCAAGTTAAGTAAGGAAATTACGCTGGTTAAAATCAGTAGAATTGAAATGATGGTAAAACCACCAATTATTTTCATTGCTACAGTTAAATTCATATATACCACCAATTAGTTTGAATAAAATCATTAGTTAAAGATTAGGAAGCTCTCTATCTAACAATGATTATGTTGTATTATTTCACTTCATTATTTTGAGTTAATGTTAAATTAGTACGGCTTCGGCATAAACTTTTAAGCAGAGCATTTTGTTTATAGAGACCGTAATTCTTGCTCATTTTTAAAAGGCATATTGATAATAAGCATCATCAATTAATTCAGTATATCAAGGTATTAAACTTTTTCACCCCTAAAATGAGTTTTATTTAGCGGATTTTAGGTGAGATTGCTCTATAAAGGTTTTTTTATCGTGCCAACGTAGCATTGTTAAATGTTTTCCCCAAACACAACCCGTATCTAATGCATAAACATTAGGTACTGAGCAGTTGCCCATAAGTGCAGCCCAATGGCCAAAAACCCAAGTGCTTTTTTTTATTGTTGGTGATATTTCGTACCAAGGTAATAAAGTTTCTTGTTTTTTTTCAGTCGAGTCAAGTTTTGAAGTGAGTGTTGCGGGTGCCGATTTATTATAAAATTCTAATCGCTTATCGGGATAGCAGTACCGCATTCGGGTAAATGAATTTATAGTATAGCGAAATTTTTCTTCTGCTGTTTTTGCCTGTTGCCAATCATCAGGCTGCTCACCATACATAGCAGACAGCCAGTAATTTCTTGTGACAGCACTAAGTTTCATTTGAGCGAAATTTGCTTGTGTTATTGCTTGCTGTAAGTTCCACTGAGGAGAAATCCCAGCGTGGCTCATATAAGCATTATCATTACCAATTTGTTGTAGCAGTGGTTGTTGGGCTAGCCAGTTCATTAAATCATCAACATCATCAGCAGCGAGTAATGAAGTAAGTTTATCTTGTTCTTTTACTTTCTTAATACCAGCATATACGGCAAGTAGGTGTAGATCATGGTTACCCAGTACAACTTTTGCAGAATGTTTAAGTGACTTGACAAAACGAAGGGTTGCTAAAGAATCTGGGCCTCTAGCAACAAGGTCACCCGCTAAATAGAGTTGGTCAACTTCTTGATTAAAAGCAACTTTCTTTAATAGTGCCTTAAGTTCACTATAACATCCTTGAATGTCGCCAACTAAGTAAATTGCCATTTAACGCTTCTCTTTAATAATTAAACTTGTTGATTCTCTCTATTTATTGCACGCCTAGACTGTTTTTTATTAGTTTTTTCAATCGCTTTCTCGGGAGGATTGTCCACAATGAAGTTAGCAAGCATAATAAAGTCATCTAGTGTCAAATTCTCAGGACGAAGATTAGCGTCAATATTAAGGCTATCTAACTGTTCAACGCTGATTAATTTTTTAAAGCCGTTACGTATGGTTTTTCTACGCTGGTTAAAGGCTGCTAAACATACAGTGTTAAGTGCTGTGATGTCTTTAACAGGATTTTTTATGGTTTTGTGTGGTATTAAACGCACAATAGCAGAGTCCACTTTAGGTGCAGGCTTAAAAGCCTCAGGACCTATTTCCATCACAGGAATAACTTGGCATTGATATTGTGTCATAATTGATAAACGGCCATACGCCTTACTATGAGGCTCTGCCGCCATGCGCTCGACCACTTCTTTTTGTAGCATGAAGTGCATATCTTTAACCTTATCTTTAAAGGTTAAAAGATGAAAGATTAATGGCGTAGAGATATTGTAGGGCAGGTTACCAAAAATCCGTAATGGGTTTTCTATTCCACTTTCACTTTGTGCTAACTGTGCAAAATCAAAATTTAATGCATCAGTTTCATATATGGTTAAATGCGGTGCTAAGAAAGGATGATGGCGTAACCGATGCGCAAGATCTCTATCTAATTCTACTACAGATAATTTTTTGGCTCGCTCAACTACAGGCTCTGTTAGTGCGCCAAGCCCTGGACCAATTTCAATTAAATTCTCACCCGGCTCAGGGTTAATTGCATCAATTATGTCGCTGATTACGGCGTCGTTATGAAGAAAATTTTGACCAAAGCGCTTTTTAGCTTGATGACCTAAGTGGGTTTTACTGTTCATAAATATTCTCTAGTTGTCAGGCTATCCAGCACGGCTTGCTACTTCGACTAAATGAATAGCCGTTTTCATTGCTTCCATCATACTACCGGCATCAGCATCGCCTGTACCTGCAAGCTCAAGTGCGGTACCGTGATCAACAGAAGTACGAATAAAAGGTAAACCTAACGTTATATTCACCGATGAGCCAAAACCTTTGTACTTTAATACAGGTAAGCCTTGATCATGGTACATGGTTAAAATGGCATCAGCATCATTTAGGTATTTTTCATGGAAAATAGTATCAGCGGGTAAAGGCCCAATAATATTCATACCTTCCTCTCTAAGCTCAGCAAAAGCAGGCTCCATTACGTCAATTTCTTCACGCCCTAAATGTCCGTCTTCACCTGCATGAGGGTTTATACCACAGGCATAGATTTTTGGTGATGCGATACCAAATTTACTTTTTAAATCTTGATGAAGAATACGAGTTACTTTCTGCAAACGTTCAAATGTGATTGCTTTAGATACATAGGCTAAAGGAATATGTGTTGTTACTAAAGCGACACGTAGACCCTCAGTTGCCAGCATCATTACCACGTCAGTACAATTAGCTTGGTTGGCAAAGTACTCTGTGTGGCCACTAAAAGGTACGCCAGCTTTATTAATCAAGCCTTTGTGGACAGGGCCGGTAACAATAGCATCAAATTCACCTGATATGTTTTTCTCGCTTGCTATCCTTAAAGTCTCGACAACATAAGTACCATTTTCTGTATCAAGAGTACCTGCAATTACAGGAGCTCCTAAGGGGATATCTATAATAGTTAAGGTACTTTTAGCTTGAGGTGCTGCTTTTGCGTTAGCATCATAATCAATCAGTGTAATAGGTAAATTAAGCTGTTTAGCACGTTGTTCCATTAATGCTTTCGACGCAATAACAACAACTTGTGTAGGCCAAGGTTGCTGAGCAATTTTAAGCACTAAATCAGGACCAATACCAGCAGGTTCACCGGGTGTAATAGCAATGCGTTTAGTCATGCTTATTTATCCTGTTCAAAAATTTCAATGTAAGCTTCATCGCGAGTTTCTTTCATCCAACGCGCTTCTTCAAGGGCAAATTTACGACTATGAAGAATTTGATAGGCTCGGTTTTGATTCATTTGTGAAGTAGCATCAACCATACGACGATCATTTAATTGAATAATATGCCAACCAAATGAAGAGCGAAATGGTTTGTGGTATTCACCAGGTTGCATAGTAGCGAGTGCTTCTTTAAATGCAGGGTCATAGCTTTTTGGATCAGCCCAACCTAGATCACCGCCACGAACTGAGGTTGGCCCCTCAGAAAATTCTTTAGCTGCTTCAGCAAAGGTTTGTTCACCCGCTTTAATTTTATCTAGTATTGCTTGAAGTTGTGCTTCTGCTTTTTCTTCACTTAAAATAATAGATGGTTTTATTAATATATGGCTAGCTTTAACTTCTTCAACTTCTACTATTTGACGACCACGAATATCAAGTATTTTAACAATACTAAAACCTAAACCTGTACGAATAGGGCCCACAACTGTGCCTTTATCTTTTCCTGCGATTAATTCAGAAAAAAGTGTTGGCATTTCATTAATGTTTTTCCAACCTAAATCACCACCGGCGAGGGCATTAGCACCACCTGATGAAGCAATAGCAATTTTTTTGAAATCAGAGCCATTGTTTAGTAATTCAATTACTTTATCGGCACGTTCTTTATTTGAATTCAACTCTGCCTGAGTTGGATCAGAAGGGAATTCTATTAATATATGTCCAAGATTATATTCAACATCATTGGTGGTTTGCTCTTTCATTAATTCTAATAAGTTAGCAACTTCTTGCGGAGCTATATGAATACGACGTTGCACACTATTACGACGGACTTCACCAGAAATTAATTCAGTACGAACGCTTTCACGATATTTTTCATAGTCAGTACCATCATTAATAAGCGATTGACGAAATTGAGATAAGGTAAGTTTATTTTCCATCGCCATATTTGTGATTGTTTGATCTAATTGAGCATCACTGACTTGTACGCCCATACGTTCACCAATTTGTAAGGTTAAGCTATCATTGATTAGCTTATCCATCACTTGTGTGCGTAACGCATTGTTTGATGGGAGTGCTTGATTATTTTTTATTGCCTGCTGTTTAATATTCTCTAATAAACTTTGTACTTCAGATTCAAGTACAACACTACTGTTAACAATAGCAGCAACTTTGTCTAGTTGTTTTTCTTCGGCTTGTGCTATTGGTAAACTAGAATGAAGAACAGTGGTTAATATTAACGTTTTAAGTAAAAAAGTAGCTAAATTTTTCATGAATTATTACATCTTGGTTATGGTGCATTATAAATTGTAATTATGTTTAGTTTTGTAAATAGTAAGGACGTTTATAGCCAAAAATACTTGAATTAAACATATCTTGTGTGCCAATGGTATCTTGCTTACCATCTAGCCCTTTTATGATGAACTGTAGCTCTAAACCACTATTAAATTCATCTCGATTTTCATTAGAAAATCCATCGTTTAAGTTTGAGTTTATATGCCTATGGTACGCTATACGTACAGCCCAGCAACAACTTTCATATTGTATGCCTGTATAGCTTTCTATACTACGCTGCTCTTTTAAATCTTGTGTAACACGTCCGACAAAAGCCCAATCTCGATTAATTGCAACGTTTGCCAGTAATGACATTTGCTCTAAACTACTACCTGAGACATTACGAGTGTACCTATGGTTCAATTGAACTGAATTATATTTATCAATTTGATAATTTACAGCCGCTTGACTCTTATTCGTGAAGTTATCAATCGTATTGTATTGTATATCACTACTCATTTGCCACTTATGATTTAATCGATAAAATAAATTTGCAGCAACAGAAGATTGTTGCACACTTGGATCATTATCGCTATTAACGAGTATCTCATCGAAAGAATCACTCGTATTAATAGAGCTCAGATAGTCTAAAGAGTTAAGAGAATTAATAAAGTTAGCAGAGTTTTTACTTGATAAATATTGAATGCGACCAAGACTTAAACGAAAAACTTCTAAGTTTGACTCATTCAGAATTCGTGTAGTAATACCCCAAGTATATTGGTTCGCACTAGCGACTCGATCTAAACCACTATAACTTCTATCTCGGAACAAGCCATTAAAGTCGTCTTGTAAATTCGAGGTGTCATATAACCCAATATCTGATTGATCTTTTTCTGGAATATACAAATACTGGATTTGAGGCTCTATTGTTTGAGTATAACTGCTGTTAAACAGTGATAATGTTCTATCAAAGTTCACACCGCCGTGGAAGCGTATTTTCGGCAATGTTCGGCTAACTGTTTCGCTTAACTCACTTCCCGCTTGAATATTATCTTGCTGGTAATAAGTATGCATTAACTTAAATTCTGAATTTAGGAACCAAGCAGGTGTCGAGTAAGGAAAACTAACTCCGGCTTCAACATGATAGCGGTTTGCGTTTACTTGGTCATTGGTATCACTTTCAAAACTGGTTAACTCTGAGTATAACTCTAGTTGGCCAGATAAGCCTTGTTCAGAAAATAAAGTAAAGGGGTCTTGGGCTGAAATTTCAATATGTGGTAACGTTTTATAACTTGCTTGGTGATTACCTAATACTTCAAAATCTTGTAATTTCATTGTGGTTTGCCATTGCTCACCAAAATAAGATAACTCACCTATTTGATATAAGTAGGCATCATTTGAATTGTATTGATTAGAGCCAATATCAATTAAATAATTTTCATCACTGATAGTGGTATAATCTACGTAAGCACGGAAATTATTAGAAAATGTTCCCACATGTTGGAATCTGGCAAGGTAGCGGGCAGAATTATCTGATTTAAGCTCGTTATCTCGGTGAAGATATTCTATATCAATATTGCCACTTTGCAGCCCTGATAAATAACGGAACTCTGTTTTTAATTGCGTACCACGCTTTGACATATAGCGAGGGGTAATAGTGGCATCCATATTAGGAGCAATATTCCAATAATATGGAGTTTCAATCTCTATTCCAGAGTTAGTTGTACTGCCAATTCTCGGGTATAAAAGGCCACTTTTTCGCTGGTCAGATACTGGAAATGTGAAATAAGGTAAGTATAAAACGGGTGTATCAAACAGTCTTACTTGCGCATGATAAGCTTGACCTTCATTACCATCAGCAGATATTTTTATTTCTGAGGCTTTTATTTGCCAAGCAGGGCTATCCCCTATACAGGTTGTATAAGTTGAGCCAGCTAAACTTAGCCCTTCTTTTGAGCTTATTTGTAATTCGTTAGCACTACCATGACCAGGATTACCATAAAGTTGATACGCAGCATCAAGCATTGTACTTTTTTGTTCTTTCTTGCTGGCATAAAGTTCACTTGCATGAATATCGATATTTTGATTTTGGTAGTGTATGTTGCCGGTGGCATTAAATGTCATTAATAAACGATCAAAGTTAAGTTGATCTGCTTGTATCATTTGATTCTTATCAACAAGCGTAACGCCACCGCTGAAATTGGCAATTTGATCTTTCTCAATACTGGCATAGCTAGATGTAATATTAATACTATCGTCAGTTATCTTTGGTCCATTGGTAACCATAGGAATATAAATTGGAATAGGACACTGGAGCTGAAATAACTCATCTGTTTCGGAATCTACTTCACTATTTTTTTCAATAGTTGTTTCAGCTAACGTAGACATAGAAAATGTCATAGAAACAGAAGCAATAAAAATAAGGGATAATTGGAGAAAATGCATTTATTTGTAAATGTTATCTTAAATATGCGCAATGAAACGTATATGATATAGGAAATATACGTTTCTAGCTACGAGAAGCAAGCAAATAGCACATAAAGTGTAGGAGAATGATTAAAAAATGCGTATTTGGGGCAAAGTTTTAGGGTTTTTGTTTGGCTTTATGTTAAGTAAAAACTTATTTGGTGCGTTATTAGGTGTCTGGCTAGGGCATATGTTTGACCGTGGACGCGGATTTGATTTTGATGGTGTTACAGGTGGAAAAGAAGATGACGTTGCTCGGCAAGCTGCTTTTTTTTACACAACATTTTCGGTTATGGGGCATGTTGCGAAGGCAAAAGGTAAGGTAACCAATCATGAAATAGCTTTTGCCAGTGCTTACATGGATAAACTTAATTTAACCAGTGAGTTACGTCAACAAGCACAAGATGCGTTTCGAGAAGGGAAAACCACAGGGTTTCCATTAGAAGATCGCCTAAGAAAGTTTAAGCGTATTTGTGGTAATCGTCATGATTTACGCTTGATGTTTTTAGAGATCCAAATTCAAGTCGCTTTCTCTGATGGTGATTTAGACGCGAAAGAACGTGAAGTTTTACATACTACCGCTAAATTTTTAGGTTACTCAGCTCGTCAATTAGATAATTTACTTGAGATGATTATCGCCAGTGCCGCTTTTAATCAGCAATCAGGGCAAAGTTATCAGCAATTTAATGGTGAAAATGCACCAACTAGCGCAGGACAGTTAGATAATGCTTATAAAATTTTAGGAGTAAGTAAAGACGATTCCAAAGGTGATATTAAAAAAGCTTATCGTAAGCTTATGTCTCAACATCACCCAGATAAGTTAATTGCTAAAGGATTGCCACCTGCAATGATGGAGGCAGCAAAAGAGAAGACGCAAGATATTCAAGCTGCGTACGATTTGATTTCAAAGCAAGCATAGTAAATTAACTTACTTATAGAACGCTTAGTCATCTGAACTCGATTTAAGCTATTTATGCAGCGGTCAGCTGTTTCTTGAGCAAATAAAGAAGTGCTCTCTGTTGGTCGTTTGAAGGAGAGTATTCTTTATTTAACCCTACCATCCAATGGATCTTAACCAACTATTCACTTGAGTAAGTAGCTCTGTTTCAGGGTAATATCCCATGGCACTATTGTTTAATTGGCGCTGACGATAGTAGGCTTTCATCTCTTGCTTAGACAATAACAAACGTTCTTTAGCTTTATATAGCGCAATGTGATTATCTTTTCTTAGGTATAAGTCTAGAACAGGGTATTCACTAGCCGCTAACCTTTTTGCAAAACGAGTGTTAGCCTCATCAATTAATTGCTGGTTTGTTAACATATAACTACTTAATAATATAAGTGCGTTAGGTGCTTGGCTTATACTGGGCTGCCCATTTTTTTGACTCAACAGATCTACCAGTAGTGCACCATTATTACCTTGAGCTATAATCATGAGAATGCCAGGGTAATTTTTTGCTTTGTCGAGCACAGCATTGAGCATTATGGCGAGTTTTATTTTATAGTCATCAATAATGCGTTGATTTTCTTCTTGTTGAGTATCAATTCTTATCGCGCTAGAAGGATAGCTTTTGGGTTTGTCCATTGGCTGAATACTAATGGTAGTCCAGCCATGTTGAGGTAATTGGTTTCGTAAAAAATTGATAGCTTTGGGGTTAGTCGCACCTTGCTGCCAATCAGGTAATAAAATTGCAACACCTTTATCATTTACAGTGGTGTTTTCAGTTATTAAAGTAATGTAATCGTCAGCACCAGCTAATAATGGCTTTACATTTTTGTTAGGTAAATAGTGTGTTAGATCGTCTTTGTATTGTTGTGCAATAGAAATTGGTGGTGGTATGGGAATAATTTCAGGCGCTGGCGCCTGAGTATCTTTTGCTGCAGTGGCATCTGCATTTGCTTCTTTCGCTGCTATATCCTCTGACATTTGTTTGGCATTATCATTTGTTGCAGTTGCAGCGTCTTGCTGTGCGACAGCATTAATATTTAACCAGGGTAGTAATAAAAAAAATATAATTAGCTTGGGTAACGTTAATGATGCTCGCACAGTGTTCCTTAATTTTAAGCCGTATCGAATAATGATTGAAATATTAGTTTAAAAGTTAGTTTACCTAATGATCAATAAATATATATCGGCCTATAAGTTAAAAGTATTAACTCAATGTATTAAGTAAATGGACAAGGGGCAACAAAATTGAGTAATTCTCCTGTTACAGGATGCGCTAAGCTTAAGTTTCTTGCATGTAATGTTAACCGTGAACTCGCGGCTAAAGCTTGCTTATGCGCATACAATCTATCACCTAAAATAGGGTGCCCTAACGCTAGCATATGCACTCTTAATTGATGAGAACGCCCTGTAACAGGCGTTAATTCAACTAAACTACTTTCTTCACCAGAATTTAAGTCGTTGTAGCTTAGTACTTGATAGTGCGTTAATGATTGTTTGCCATTTTCATGATCCACTTTTTGCTTTGGCCTATTTGGCCAATCACATATTAATGGTAAATCTACACTACCTGCTTGATCTTTTACCTGACCATAGACACGAGCAATATAGCTTTTTTTAGTTTTTCGTTGTTCAAACTGTCGACTAATAGAAACATGGGCAGGTTTATTTAGCGCCATAATCATAATACCAGAAGTTGCCATATCTAAACGGTGCACCACAGTTGCTGTGGGTAGTACGCGTTGCACTCTATTTTGTAAGCAATCTTGATGTTCAGGTAAGCGCCCTGGAACACTTAATAGTCCGCTACTTTTATTTAGTACAACAATGTCCTCATCCTGAAAAATAATATCAAGATAAGGTGTCATTGGTGGTGTATAAATAAAGTCTGGATTAGCAGCCATTAATGGGTCACTACTATCATACGTACGGCTTCAAAAGTGAGCTGGGCTTTATCAATATAATGCGTTAATTGACTTTGTTGGTGAGCAATAAAGTCAATTTCGGCTTGTCGAACACTTGGGTTAACCGCTTTTAATGCCGTTAATCTTTGCTGCTCTTGTTCAAGCTTAGTTTGCATATTTTCTAATGCCTTTGTTTGAATAGCTTTAATTTGTTGCTTACCATGACTTTCAGCTTTAGTGACTAGCGGTCCAATTTGAGATTTTAACGCTTTAATTAATTGTAAAGCTATTTGCTTTTTAACTGGTGCTAATTGGTTATCTAAAACAGATTCACTTACTTTATCAGCAAGATTATTACCTGTTTTATCGACTAAAATTCGAATCGGTGTGGTTGGTAAATAACGGCCTAATTGTAAGTGCGCTGGTGCCGTTGCTTCGACAGTGAATAAACATTCTAAAAAGAAAGTACCTACAGGTAAGGCTTCATTTTTTAATAGCCCTATACTTGCATTACCAATTTCGTCGCTAAGTACTAAATCTAGTACACCTCTAACCATTGGATGATCCCAAGTTAGTAATTGGTAGTTTTCGTTAATTAAGGCGGTATTACGATCAAAAGTAACAGTCGTTCCGTCTTCTGGTAAGCATGGAAAATTACTATTAAGCATGTGTTCGCTTTGATTTAATGCGATTGAATTGTCTGCTTTATCATCTTGCTGCACACCAAACACGTCTAACGCTTGAAACATAAATTGCGGTAAATGAATTTGTTTGTCATTCCTCTCTATTTTTTCAACTAACTCATAAGCACGGCCTTGGCCTGATGAGTTTAATTCGAGTAACTTATCACGGCCAGACTCTAATTCTGCTTTTAACTGGCAGTGCTTTTTCCAACTATCACTAACGAGTTGCTCGGCTTGATTAGAAACTTGTTGGTCACTTAATGCTAAAGCCAATAACTGTTCACCATATGTTTCATAAACTACGCGGCCAGTAATACAGGTATGTTCAAAGGCTTGCATTCCTTGCTGATACCAGTCAAGTAATAAGTGTTGTGCCGAGTCTTGAAAATAAGGAATATGCAAACGAATAATTTCGGTTTGCCCTATGCGGTCAAGGCGACCAATACGTTGTTCTAATAAGTCAGGATTACTTGGTAAATCAAATAATACTAAGTGATGCGCAAATTGAAAATTGCGTCCTTCGCTGCCTATTTCTGAGCAAAGCAATAATTGTGCACTGTCTTCATCTTGGGCAAAATATGCGGCAGCTTTGTCGCGTTCAAATATCGATAGACCTTCATGAAATACTGCTGAGCGAATACCTTCTTTAATACGAAGAGCGGCTTCTAGGTCAATCGCTGTTTGTGCATGTGCACAAATCACTAAGACCTTTTCTTTTTTTAATGATTGTAGTAAATCAATTAAATAATCAACACGTGGATCAAAGTCGGTCCATACTTCGTTTTGATGATCTAAGCTGTATAGCATTTCAGGTGTGAAAACGAACTTAGCTTGTTTTGAGTTAGCCAATGTTTCAGGGCAACCGCTTAGCATAAATTCATTCAATGACTCTTGATATTGCTCAGGCATAATTAACGGTGCTGGGTGTGCTTCACGCGCAGGGAAACCTTTAATTGTATTACGCGAGTTTCTAAATAAAATACGACCGGTGCCGTGTCTATCAAGTAATTGAGATAGTAATTGCTTACGAACTTTTTGTTGGACATCAGCATTGCTATCGTTTAGCTGCGTTAGCTGTTGACTAATATTTGATTCTTTTAGTAATGCTGATAAGGTCTTTTCTTGATCAGACGAAAGTTTTTCGCCTTCAACTAAAGCATTGGCTGCGTCTGCTATTTCGCTATAACGAGACTCTTCTTCTATAAACTTGTCGTAATCAAAAAACCTATCAGGATCAAGTAACCGTAAGCGAGCAAAATGACTTTCATGGCCTAATTGATCGGGGGTTGCGGTAAGTAATAATACACCTGGAATTACTCGTGCTAATTGTTCAATGCATTGATATTCAATACTTGGATTTTCTTTGTGATAATTTAAATGATGGGCTTCATCTACCACCATTAAATCCCAGTCTTCACTAATTAGTTCTTCGTACCATTTAGGATTTTTAGTGACAAACCCTAAATTAACTAACACTAATTGTTCACTGCTAAATGGGTTTACATTATCTTCACCTGCGACTTCATCACAACGATCTTCATCAAAAATACTGAAGCTTAAATTGAAGCGACGTAGCATTTCTACTAACCATTGATGCATTAGTGACTCAGGGACTATGATCAAAATACGTTTTGCGCGCCCACTAACAAGCTGTTGATGTATTATCAAACCTGCTTCGATGGTTTTACCTAAACCTACTTCATCGGCAAGTAAAACACGAGGAGCAAAGCGATTACCCACTTCGTCAGCAATATAAAGTTGATGAGGAATAAGGCTAACGCGGGCACCAGTTAGGCCCATTAATTCAGATTGTTGTTGCTCATACTGATGGCGTAAACAGTCTTTACGCAAGCGAAACCAGTCGAGTCTATCAACTTGGCTGTTAAGTAAGCGGTCGTGCGGTTTATTAAATTTTATAAAGTGATCTATCATCACTTCTTTTAACGAAATTTCTTCGTTTAGATCATTACCTTGTTTTATGCCGTGGTAAGTAATAATACCGTGTTCTTCAGAGCTTGATGTTACTTTTAATGTCCAGCCTTCGTGGCTTGGAATTATGTCACCCTGATTAAAAATAACACGTGTTAAAGGAGCATTCGCTTTGGCATATTGACGTGATTCACCAGTGGCAGTAAAGACGATTGTAACGAACCTGTGCTCTATATTTGTAACTGTCCCTAACCCTTGATCTGACTCACTGTCACTTATCCAACGCTGACCTACCTGAAATGGCATAAAAAAGAACTCCAAAAACTATAAATTTAACAAAAATTACGATGCTGCATGAACAGCATTAAAAAAAGGCGCTATAGTACCTTTTCGCTATTCATAATCATAGTTAGCTTTAATAAAGTTTAGTGTTTTTTTCTCGTTATTTGTTAAATCAATGCTCATTATCGATGTGTAAATACTTATATTATTAATAGAAAAATAATATATATTCTTGATACTAAATAATATTCTGGAGGGAACAGTCTTGTTTATTTAAAAAACATATCCTTGTGTCTAAGGTTATCTAGTCATATTGTGTTTTATTTCCTTTTTGGCGGCTAGCACTATCTGTATGAAAGCATTTACTGTTGCGTTATTATCGATTTTTTTATACTGAATGTGCAGTGGAATTTGCGTATTTACATTATTTAACTCAATAAAACTACAGCCTTCACTGTATAACTTACGAATACAGTATGGGGCAATCGCAACACCTAACCCTGCAGCTACTTCAGTTACTAAGGTTTGCATGTGCCTTGGTTGGCTGATTATGTTAGGTGAGAACCCTGCTTCTTTACAATGTATTATTGTTTCATCAAATAATCCAAGTGCTTCATCACGATTAAAAAGTATAAATTGTTCGTCTTTTAACTGCGCTAAATTGATACTTTTATTATTTGCCAAGGCATGGTTTTGATTAACGATAGCAATCAATTTATCAATGTAAATACAGTGGCTAATAAATTCGTCATTAATTGAACTAGGTAGAGGCCTTGAAAATGCAATATCTATTTTTTCATTTTTTAAGGCCTCAATTTGTTCAGTTGCGGTCATTTCAAATAAGGTGACATGTACATATGGAAATTGAGAGCGATAAGCCCGCACTAAGGTCGCCATGAAGGATAAACATGCAGAGCCTAAATAGGCAATATTCAGCGAGCCTACTTGACCATTGTGTGCAAGTTTTACTTGTGCTGTCGCTTGCTCAGTTAAGGATAAAATGGCCGTAGCATCCTTTAGTAACTGTTCACCGGCTACAGTAATTGCTACATCTCGGGAGTTACGATTAAATAAAGTTACTCCAAGCTGAGCTTCTAAGGCAGAAATATGACGACTAATAGCGGGCTGAACTGTATTTAACTCGCGAGCGGCGTCTGAGAAGCTTTTGTGCTTAGCGACGGCAATAAAGCTTTTTAGTATTTTTAATTCCATAGCTGATTCAATTTGTAGTTTCGCCTTATATTTCTGCCGTGAGCATTAAAACTTTGTCTATACAGTTTTTATATAGATTCAATAAAATACTATCATTTTTGTTATCTCTTAATAAGGCCTATTATCTATCCATAAATTATTTATTTACCTACGCAAGAAAAACATGACGAATCCTGAAGAAAATCAGTCGTTGAGCCGGTTTATATTATTATTGATGACTACTGCTATTGCTGCGACAGCGGCAAATCTGTACTACAGCCAGCCGATTTTACCGCTTATTGCTGATGAGTATAAATTAACTTATTCACAATTAGGCAGCATTCCTGCATTTACCCAATTTGGTTATGCTTTTGCGTTACTATTTATTTCCCCGTTAGGTGACTCTATTGCCCGTCGGCGTTTAATCAGTATTTTGTCGTGCATTTTAGTTGTTGCTTGTGCAGTTGCGGTAATTGCACCAAGTTTACCTATATTATTGAGTGCAGTTTTTCTTATTGGTGTTAGTGCCAATATTACTCAGCAGTTAATACCATTCGCAGCTTCTATGGTATCAACCAATAATAAAGGCGTGACCTTGGGCACGTTAATGATGGGATTAACGCTTGGCATTCTACTTTCAAGAACGATAAGTGGCTTTGTTGGTGAGCAGTTTGGCTGGCGTAGTGTCTTTATTATGTCAGCAGTTTTAGCTGCAATATTTGGTATTTTGTTACAGCTATTTTTACCAAGCAATAAACCGCAAAGTAATTTACCTTATTTAGCACTTATTAAAAGCACCGTCAGTTTATTTGTTCAGCATAAGCCATTACAAATTTATACTTTATCCGGCGCTTTCTGGTTCGCTGCTTTTAATGTACTTTGGGCAACACTAGCGATTTATGTAAGTGATATGCCTTTTAATTACAACGCACAAGAAGCTGGCTTATTTGGTGTTATTGCATTAGCGGGTGTTATCGGTGCAAAATCATCAGGTAAATGGGTTAATACCTTAGGCTCTAAAAAATTAATCATGATGGTGCTGATACTTGCGGCAATAGGTTTTGCTATCACGGGTGTCTTTACAGGAAATTTAATTGCTTTAATTATCGGTATTGTTTTAATCGATTTTGCCATTTTTAGTGCTCAAGTCGCCAACCAAGTGCGTGTATTTAGTATCGACCCAAGTGCACAAAGCCGAATTAATGGTATTTATATGTTAGGTTATTATCTTGGTGGCGCGCTTGGCTCTATTGCGGGCGTTAAAGCATTTTCGCTTTATCAATGGCCTGGTGTTGTGATAGTTAGTGTTATATTTATTGCTATTAGTGCTACGTTTAACTCATTAGCAAAAAAATAACGCATTGATGTTTAAATTTTGTTAGTTGTTAGCATGAATAGGCTAAATGTTGCATGTATTAGACTTACCTCACTTAGTAATAACAGTAAAATTCATAAATGAAGAGATGATTATGACAAATTCAGTAAAAATAACAGCTGGTAATATTTTCCCTACTATTGAAGCAACATTGCTTAACGGTACTATTGTCGACATGAGCAAAGCACATAGCGGTGCTGATTGGCAGATGATTATTGTATATAGAGGTAAGCATTGTCCACTATGTGTTCGATACTTAAATTTATTAGAAGAACATCAAGAAGCATTAAAGGCCATAGGGGTGAGCATATCAGCTATTTCAGCTGATTCAAAAGCTCAGCTTGCAGGCACTATGGAACAATTATCAATAACTTATCCAATTGCTTACGGTTTAACTGAGCAGCAAATGCAGCAATTAGGGCTTTATATTTCAGCTCCGCGCTCAGAGCAAGAAACTGATCATAACTTTGCTGAACCCGGACTGTTTATTGTTAATGATGAAGGCATAACTCAAGCAGTAAATATTTCTAACACACCATTTCTACGTCCAGAATTAGATGTTGTGGTAAGAGGTTTAACTTTTGTTCGTAACCAAGAAGGATATCCAATTCGTGGCACAGTGACTTATTAATATTTCGTTAATTTGACTTGTATACTACTAGCCTTAAAGCACACACAAATATTTTATTGATAGTGTTGTTTTGCTTGTTATGTTGTTACATCTTTTTACAATGTTGTAGCGGCAAATATGCTTTAATAGCCTATACCCAGTAACAATAGGATAGAGTGATGAAAATATTAACCACAATATTATTTAGTTTGTTTATTACACTATCATCTTCTGGTTTTGCTTATGCGGCGACATCAGAGGTGACTTGGACCAATTATGAAAAATATCGTGATATTCGACCAAGTAATGGTAGTCGAAAACATTTTCGTGAAAGTACCTTTTATAATTTAGAAAAACACATTGCCAAACTTGCTGAGAAACTTCCAGAAGGGCAAGTTTTAAAAATTGATGTCACTGATGTTGACTTAGCCGGTGATACAATGGCTGGAGGCATAGATCAAATTAGAATTGTTAAAGATATTTATTTCCCTAGAATTAATTTTTCTTATCAATTAGTGAGTACCGATGGTAATGTAATTGAGTCTGCTGAAGTGATTCTCAAAGATATGAGTTTTTTGATGGGAAGTCGTTTAAGATATAGAAATGAGTCATTAGGTTATGAGAAGAACATGCTTGATGAGTGGTTTTTGGAAACCTTTGACAACCATATTACTATGCAAGTCAACTAATTATCTTCGTTTGAAGAAAAGTATGAAAGGCGCTTACAAGAGGGTCATGGCAGTAATGCTCTGATTCTATAATGGATAATTGACGATTTAAATTAAGGGGCGTTTCTAGCCTCTTAAATATTCCAAGTGTTAGTTCTTCTTGTATCGACAATAATGATAATACTCCTAAACCTAAATTCGCTTTAACGGTTTGCTTAATAGCCTCTTGTCTCGCTAAGTCCATGCTGTGGTTAATTGTACCGCCTAGTTGTTGCATAGCATTAATAAACACTGCACGTGTGCCTGAACCGTGTTCTCGTAGTATCCAACGTTGTTGTGACATTTCTGTTAATGTTAATTTTTTTTGTTTGGCCAACACATTATCTTTGGCACAGAAAACAACGAGTTGATCATTACGCCAAGCTGATAAATTTAATGATTTATGTGAAAGTGGTGCCTCAATTAAACCTATATGGGCTTGTCCAGCTAATAATTTCTCGGTGACTTGCTCTGAATTGCTTATGAAGAGTTTTGGCTCTACTTGAGGATGTATTGCTATAAACTCGGCTAGCAGTTGTGGCATAACATATGAACCAATAGTAACACTGGCAGCTACTTTTAATTCTCCTTGTAACTCGGTTGTAGTGGGTTGCTGAATTTGTTCTTGCAATACTAACATCTGTGTTGCTTTACTTAATAGCATTTGCCCATGTGCGTTAATCACTAGCTTACGGCCATGGCGAGTAAATAACGGGTAGCCTAATATATTTTCTAATTCTTTTAATGATTGGCTAGCAGCAGACTGTGTCATAGATAACTCTTGCGCAGCTTTTGTTATACCACTCAGCCTTGCGGTGGTGGTAAATACGGTTAATTGTTTTAATGTTATATTCATCTGCTATTTCACAATTTACTAGGTCATCATATATTAATATTTTTAATATAATACATTAAAAACATCTGTTTTTTTTATTTAAGTTCTCCCTATATATTATGCTTAACATGAATGATGAGAGAGAATGCAATGCCGTTTTCCAAAGATAATCGAGTAAATACACTTAATGGAATTTTGTTTGTCGCGCTATTAGCAATGGCAGCGACTTATTTAGCCGAACTCTCCTTTTTTAAAGAGTTAGCTATTAGCCCGTTAATTATAGGCATTGTGGTTGGTATATTTTACGGTAATAGCTTACGTGACAAGTTTCCTAATGCTTGGCACGGAGGACTTGTCTTTTCGACTAAAACCTTATTACGTGCCGGTATTGTTTTTTATGGTTTTCGTTTAGTTTTTCAAGATATTGTACAAGTTGGTTTTGCAGGCGTTTTATTGAGTATTTTTATTGTAATAAGTACTTTTATTTTTGGCTATTGGTTTGGCACAAAAATATTAAAGTTAGATCGCGATACCAGCATTTTAATTAGTGCTGGTAGTTCAATCTGTGGTGCCGCAGCTGTATTGGCAACTGAGCCAGTAATTAAAGCAGAGGCTTATAAAACCAGTATTGCAGTGGTAACGGTAGTGATTTTTGGCACTATTGCTATGTTTATTTATCCGATCTTGTATCAACAGGACTTTTTAGGGCTAAGTTTAAGGTTAACAGAACAAGCGATGGGAGCTTACGTTGGAGCTACATTACATGAAGTAGCTCATGTGGTTGGTGCCGGTGCTTCAATGAGTGATGATATTGCTAACACAGCTGTTATTGTAAAAATGTTACGCGTTATGCTGCTAGCCCCATTCTTACTAGTATTAGGTGTTTGGCTGGCAAGTTTAGCTAAGCAAGGTAATAAAGCACAATATGTTATTAACGATAACCGGCAGCAGAAAGGGGGAGTTACGATCCCTTGGTTTGCTGTAGGCTTTATTGCCATGGTTGGCTTTAATTCACTGAATATTTTATCAATAACTTGGGTGGATAATATCAATCAGCTGGATAATTTTGCCCTAACAATGGCCATGACAGCATTAGGTATAGAGACACGCTTAAATAAATTTAAAGGTGTAGGTTTTAAGCCTATTTATCTTGCGAGTGTTTTATTTTTATACCTAATGACGTCTGGATATGTCTTATCATATTACCTTATTCGTTAGCCGAAATACGGCTTATTAAGCGCTATGAGTTTTTTCAAAGCCAGCCAATACAGTGAATAATTGTTCAATTTTTTTAACTAAAGGAATTAGTAATTTCGAATTCTCTTTGTTTGCTTGCCATTGTAATAAATCATCCGCTATCTCTTCGACATAAGGTTGAAAAGTATCAGCTGAGCATGTGAAACCAGCATCTTTTTTAAAAATAGCTTCAAACCCTGCTTTTTTATGTTCACGCAAGTCTGCCAATGTTGCATCAGCGGTTAATGATCTTTTTAGAATCAACGAAATATTTTCAATTAATTGTTGTTCAATCGCTTTAGTAGTCATATTTTTTCTTTATTTGTCTAGTCGAGAGTAATTGCTAATATCAAAAGTTGCTATTAGCAGTCGTTATTAATAGTAATTATGTCAGATTTATTGGTGTTTTGTTAGTTTGACCTGCAATTTCACGTACCAATTTAGGCATTAAAAAGCCGGGTAAACTCGCAAGCATTTCGTTAACTATTTTAACCGCCTTTTTCTCTGTTACATCAAAGTGGGCAGCGCCTTGTACAGGATCAAAAAGGTGAAGATAATAAGGTATGATACCAATATCGAACATTTTTTCACTTAATGCGATTAGCGTATCGCTTTTATCATTGACACCATTGAGTAATACACTTTGATTAAATAAGGGAATGCGAGCTTCACGCAATGGCTCTAGTGCTTGTGCAAAATTATCATCTATTTCATTAGCATGGTTTATATGTAAAACCATAGTTGCTTTTAAGCGGGTACGGATTAATAAATCGACTAAACCCTTAGTAATACGGCTAGGGATAACGACAGGTAATCTTGTATGAATACGCAGACGTTTTACATGCGTTATGGCTTCAATTTGCTCAACTAGCCAAGTTAAGTGAGAATCGTTGGCCATTAAAGGATCGCCACCACTAAAAATGACTTCTGAAATTTCTGAGTGTTCGGCAATATAGATTAATGCTTGCTGCCATCGTTGTTTGTTAGGACTATTTTCTTGATAGGGAAAATGACGGCGAAAGCAATAACGGCAGTTAATGGCGCAACCTGCTCTAACAATCATCAATACCCGATTTTTATACTTATGTAGTAAGCCTTCAGCAACCGTATCGTGTTCTTCTAAAGGATCTGTGCTAAAGCCATCAGACATAATAAACTCATTAGATAACGGCATAACTTGCTTGAGTAAAGGGTCATTAAAATCGCTTTTTTTCATACGACTGATAAAAGGCAAAGGTACTCGAACAGGAAATAATTGTTTGGCGTTGAAATGTTGTAAATACTCAGCACTATTTATATCAAGCAATGTTAAGAGCTTTTCAGGGTCAGTAATGACTTGGCGAAGGTCTTTTTGCCATGAATTTTCATCACAAAGATGCAATTTAGGGTCAATTTGGGTTATTATCTGCGACAATTCTTATTTCAACTTATGATCTTTACCTTAGATGCTGTGTAGTATATTGGGTATGAAGGTAATGGACAATTAATTAAAGAGCACACTTATGGCTAATTTCAGTACTAACCAGTTTAAAGCTGGACTTAAAATCATGCTTGATGGCGAACCATGTAATATTCTTGAAAACGAATTGGTTAAGCCGGGTAAAGGTCAAGCATTCAATCGTGTAAAAATTCGCAAACTAGTATCAGATAAAGTATTAGAGAAAACATTTAAATCAGGTGAGTCGGTTGAAGGCGCTGATGTAATGGATGTTGAACTTGCTTATTTATATGCTGATGGTGAATTTTGGCACTTTATGAATAACGAGACATTCGAACAAATTGCGGCGGATGAAAAAGCTGTATCTGATACAACTAAATGGTTAGTTGAAGGTGATATTTGTACTATTACACTATGGAATAATTCACCTATTTCAGTAACACCTCAAAACTTTGTTGAAATAGACATTACTGAAACTGATCCTGGCTTAAAGGGCGATACTGCAGGCACTGGCGGAAAACCAGCAACGTTATCAACAGGTGCAGTAGTTCGTGTTCCTTTATTTGTACAAATTGGTGAAAAAGTAAGAATAGATACACGTTCAGGAGAATATGTATCACGAGCAACAGCTAAATAATTTAACTAATATAAATGAGTTATCGGCTTGCAGCTGCGTTATTTAAGTAACGAGCACAATATAAATATGAAAAAGTCCAAATAATATTATTTGGACTTTTTTGCTTAGAATTTTTACTAATACTCGGTAGTGATTGGCAGGATTAACGTTTTATCTTTGAAGTAATAATGCTGCAGCACCAAGTAAACCTGGCTGTGGTTCAGTAATAATATAGGTAGGTGTTTGCTTCGGTATATTCGATAAACGTCCTTTTGCTTCAAAACGAGTTCTAAAATCACTGTTTTTAATGAAGTCAATAAAACGTGGTGCAATCCCCCCTGCAATATATACTCCTCCTTGGCAATTTAATGTTAAGGCTAAGTTACCCGCGAAGCTGCCTAAGACTTTACAAAACTGCGTTAATGCTTGTTCACACACCGAACATTTACCAGATACTGCTTGTTGGCTAATTTCAGCAGCGGAAAGGTGCACCTTATCTTGACCGTTAATTGCAATAATTGCTTGATGAATTTGCTCTAAGCCGTAACCAGACAATAACTGTTCATAAGAAACTCGTGCTAAGTTCTTTTTTAAATGTTGTAAAATTTGTATCTCAAGTTCATCAACGGCGGCAAAATCTACATGACCACCTTCACCGCTGAAACAATGCCATTGACTCTTTCCATTTGAGGATATTGGTACTATGTGCGCAACACCTAAACCTGTACCAGGTCCGCATACCGCAATAGGCATTTGAGCTACTGTTGCACCACCGCCAATTTTAACTTTTTGATTATCATTTAATAGCGGAATTGCCATGGCAATAGCTGTATAGTCATTTATCATGGTTAAACTATTTAGGTTAAGCGCTGCTATTAGCTCTTTTTGTGAAAATTCCCACGGTAAATTTGTCATTGAAATAATGTCTTTATCTGTGGGACAAGCAATTGCTAAACAAGCATTTATACAGGTGCCAGCAATATTTTTGTTTTTAATATATAGTGCAATAACATCGATTAAACTCGCAAATTTAGCGCATTGATACGTTTCTATATCTGTATATTGAGATTCACTTTGTGCATTAGCTTGTGCTAAACGAATATTAGTGCCGCCAATATCGGCAATTAAATTAACTATTTTTTTATCATTATTATTCATGTCTACTTTTGCCTAATTATCTATGATTAACGTTAACGGTTGATATATTAATTACCATTAGTGTTTTTCAATGTTTATCGAATAATACCCATTTTAATAAATTTATTTCCTATAAAAGTTTTATTACTGAGTTTAGTACAGGAAATTATAAGACATTTTGCTAACTTTAACGTGTCTAACAAATGAGAATACTATGTTATTGTTTGCGTGACCATGCCTATTTTTGCTGGTATTAGCGTGTAATGTTCCTGATAAAAAATGTACTCATGGTTGGAAGTTTTCGTTGATATATCCAGATAGTTGTTGAAGTAAATTATACTATTTTATAATTGTTGCAACGAATGTATTATTACTGTTAACTTAGGTTAACAGTGTGTTAATCTAAGTTAACTATATTATCAAGTTTATCCAAGGAATTTTTAATTATGAAAGCAAGTATCATTTTATTATCTGTAGCACTAAGTAGCTTAGCCATGCCTGCTTCAGCTATTAAATTACCTGATTCGTTAACAAGTAAGTTATCGGAAAGTAATTCAGCAACTGATATCGCTAAGAATGCTGCTACAGATATGGCAAAAAATGCGTTAACAACTTATGCCGCAACTGAGCTTGGTATGTCTGAAGCAATGGTTAGTGGTGGTTTAGCGTCTATTTTTAAAGTTGCACAAGATAACTTAACAACAGAAAACTTTTCAGAGTTAAGTACAGCGATACCGGATATAAGTAGCTATATCGACCAAGCACCATCATTTTCAACCTCAGCGATTACTTCGTTATTAGGTGATAGTAAAGCGTCTAAAACAGCACAAAGTGCGAGCTATTTAGATTCAGCTTTTGAAAGTTTAGGTATTCCAAAAGAAAGCCTTCCGCTTATGATCAGTACAGTTACTAGTTATTTAGATAGTAACGGTTATGGTAATGCTGCAGGAATATTGAAACAAGGGTTAAACTTTTTATAAGCCTTGTTAATCTTTTTAGTCTACTATTTTAAAATAAAAAACCGATATTTTTGTTAAAGAATATCGGTTTTTTTATATTTTCGTGTTGCTAGTTAGCTACTTTGATTCAACTTGATGAATATGTACATCACGTTGCGGGAATGGAATGTTGATATTAGCGTCATCTAATGCGGAATATATACTCGCATAAGCTTTATATTTTGACTCGTAAAGGTTGATGGTTGGTGTCCATAAACGAATACCTAATGTAATCGCGCTGTCAGAAAATTCATCAATACCTACTTGTAGTTTGTTGCTATCGCCAATGATATCAAGTGACATCATGGTTTTTTTCAGTAATTCTGCAACTTCTAAAGGGTTATGCTCATATGAAATTCCAACTTTTAATTCAAGTAATGAGTCATTTTTGGAGTTATGTAGTATTTCGCCAACAATATGTTTATTCGGTACGGTAATGATCACATCATCTTCATTTTTTAATACAGTATAAGCTAAGAGTACTTCTTCAACGACCCCTGTAACACCGTGCACGGTTATGGTATCACCGACCACGAAAGGTCTAATAATAATAATATTAAAGCCAGCCGCGTAGTTAGCTAGTAAACCTTGTAAAGCTAAGCCAGCACCTAAAGAAACAGCACCAATAGCAGCTACAAATGGCGTCACACTAATACCAAGTTTACTTAAGGCTACAATGGTTATCATTACCACAATTATCATTTTTGAGGTATTAGATAAAAATTGGCTTAGGGTTATATCTAATTTATTTTTAAGACAGAGTTTTAATACCCATTTAGCTATTTTACCCGCAAGGATATAACCAATAATAAAAACAATTAGTGCGCCAATAAGTTGAAAACTGTAATTGGTAAAGAACTCAATAATAATGTTGTATATATTCGCGACTTGATTTATTTCATCTTTTAATAAATTAGTGGGGTTAAGCGCGGTAGTGACTTTTTCTGTCGTGTCAGCAAGTTGAGTGGTAAACACAAATATTCCTTAATATATGATAGAGCAGCAATTTATCTGCATAGTATAAACAGAATAATAACGTATTTTTATATTAAGCTAAAAGAAAAGAACATAAAATTAATTATTTGGAGTAATTAAATAAGCGTAACTTAAGTCATTATTTTGTTAGGGAAGTGCTTGACCATTTCTCGCCTCGAGTAAACGATACCAGTCTATATGACTGTAATCTAATTCCTGTGATTTTTGTGCAACAATGATACGTTCAGCTGTGGTGGAGCCTATAATAGGATAAATACTAGCAGGATGTTTTAATAGCCAAGCTAAAATAAGTTGCCATGGTTGGCAGTTATATTTTAAAGCTTGTTGTGATAATTCAGCTTTGATTCGTTGCTCGTCAGCAGTTGAAAATGTATTTCCCCATGCAGGATAAGCAACACCTCCAAGAGGGCACCATGCAATAGGTGTTATGCCTAATTGTTGGCATTGATCTAAGGTGCCATCTGAAAAACTGCTAATATTATGAATATTGATTTCTATTTGATTCACTAATAAAGGGTCATCTAACGCTGATTGTAATAAAGCTACTTGCGAAGGCGAGAAGTTACTAACACCAAAATGCTTTACTTTACCGCTAGATTTTAATTGGATAAACGTTTCAGCTACATCTTGAGCGTTAAACAAATAATCAGGACGATGTAGTAGAAAGAGATCTAAATAGTCAGTATTAAGGCGTTTTAACGAGTTTTCTACACTGTTCGTAAGATAGTTTGACGAGAAGTCATAACGTTGAGGGTTTCGTCTAATACCTGCCTTTGAAGTGATTATTATATTATTACGTAAGTTTGGCGATTCTTTTAATACCTCGCCAAATAAACTTTCGCATTCACCATCACCATATATATCGGCATGGTCAAAGTGATTGTAGTTATTGTCAATGGCGGTATGAATAGCTAATTTACCTTTTGCACGATCATTAGCTGAGTTGTCACCGGCAATACGCATGCAACCGTAAATAAGACGAGAAGAGCCCGTTGTTGATAATTTTGATATTTGTTGAATTTTCATCTTTATTAGTGGTGAACGTTTGGTGTTAAGTGTAAAAAATATCCCTTACCAGCAAAAGTCAGTTGATAAGTGCTTTCATCGTTTACCAATTGTTTTTCTAATAATCCTTTTTCTACCAATAAGGCAAACATAGTTTTTGAAAGTTCAGTTAATTTGGCCTTAGTATTAATTTCCATCTCAGTCGCTACGCCTTTAAGTGAGTATAATGCTCGAATAATAGCAATTTCAGATTCAGAAATTAGCGGCAGTTGCCCGCTATATGGCGGGTACTGATCTTTAATAAACTTTCCATGGATACTTTTATAGGATGCTTGTATTGCTTGAATATCATCATCTTTATTATCGGTTAATTGAAAAGTATGAAAAACACCCGTCTCTTTAGTTTGATAATCTACTTTAGCGAGAAAAATAGGTAAATTACAGCCTTGAGCAACATGATAAAAACCTGTTTTCCATTTAGTTACCGTGCCACGAGTACCTTCTGGTGTGAAAAGAAAAAATACTCTATTGCCTTTTTGAGAATCAATAAATGCTTTTATTTGATCAACTTGCCCTTGACCTTGTGACGTTCTATTTATTGGCATCGCACCTAACCACATTAATAAGGTGCCTAAAATAGGTGTTTTACATAAACTGTCTTTTATTGAAAAGTAGATTTTTACATCTTGTAATATAGCGGCCCCAAGCGCATAAACAAAATCCCAATTTGACGTGTGCGGTGCAGCTATTGCTACCCCTGCACCTTCTGGCGCTACTTTACATATTTTCCAACCCGCTAATGTAAACCATAATTTAAATAAATATTTTAAAAAGTATTTAGTAAATATGCCGTCAAAAATAGTTTTTTTGCGAATTGATAGGGCTTTGTTAGTCATGGAGTCACATCAGAAGGATGTATGAAAATAGTGAATATTATTATAGCATTGATTTTTTATTTTCTAATAGATTTATGCCACGGTTGAATTTACGATTATTAACACCATATTTAGTGTCTTTATCTATTTACGTTTCATCATTAATCCTTAAGGTATTACCATGACCAATGCAGTAGAAACTAATGCTTTGCATATAAGCTCCCTTGTAAAAACCTATAAAGGCGGTTTTCAAGCGTTAAAAGGGATTGATTTAACGGTTAAACAAGGCGATTTTTTTGCACTACTTGGCCCTAATGGTGCTGGTAAATCTACCACCATAGGTGTGATCACTTCTTTGGTGAATAAAACTCAAGGCCAAGTAAAAGTATATGGGTATGATATAGATACCGACCTAGAAAAAGCAAAGTCATTTATTGGCTTAGTACCGCAAGAATTTAATTTTAACCAGTTTGAGCCACTTATTAATATTTTAGTTAACCAAGCAGGTTATTATGGTGTTGATAAAAAAACGGCTTTAGTTCGTGCTGAAAAATATTTGAAGCAATTAGAATTATGGGATAAACGTAACTCTGCTGGGCGTGAGTTATCTGGCGGTATGAAACGACGATTGATGATTGTTCGTGCTTTAATGCATGAGCCACAAATGCTGATCTTAGATGAGCCAACCGCTGGTGTAGATATAGAAATTCGTCGAGGCATGTGGGATTTCTTGCAGCAACTTAATGAGCAAGGCATTACGATTATTTTAACGACTCATTATTTGGAAGAAGCCGAAAGTTTGTGCCGTAATATCGCGATTATTGATGGTGGAAAAATTGTTGAAAATACCAGTATGAAAAGCTTGTTAGCACAATTAGATGGTGAAACCTTTGTGTTAGATTTACTCCCCTTTAAAAGTGAGATTGCCCTTAACGGTATTAGCTCTCGCAGGATTGATGATAGTACGTTAGAAATTGATTTACAGAAAAAACAAACGTTGAATTCAGTTTTTGAGCAATTATCTGCTCAAAATGTGGAAGTATTAAGTATGCGCAATAAGAGTAATCGATTAGAAGCTTTATTTGTTAACTTAATTACGAATAATAGCACCAAGAAAGAGGCTAAATAACATGAACAACTCTATTGCCTTAAAAAGCATTTTGAATAAAGAAACTCAACGCTTTATGCGTATTTGGGTACAAACTTTAGTACCACCAGCAATCACCATTAGCCTTTATTTTATTATTTTTGGTTCGCTTATAGGATCTCGTATAGGTGATATGGGCGGCGTTGATTATATGTCATTTATTGTACCAGGCTTGATTATGATGAGTGTCATTACAAACTCATATTCGAATGTAGCATCATCTTTTTTTAGTGCTAAATGGCAGCGTAATGTTGAAGAAATGTTAGTCGCTCCTGTACCTAATTGGGTTATTGTCGCTGGATATGTTGGCGGCGGCATGGCTCGTGGCATTTTGGTTGGCTTAATTGTTACCTTAGTATCATTATTATTTGTTGATATACAAATTCACAATGTGTGGGTAATTGTTGCAACGGTTACGCTAACATCGGCAACCTTTGCTTTAGGCGGCTTAATTAATGCTATTTTTGCTAGAACGTTTGATGATATTTCGATTATTCCAACTTTTATTTTAACGCCGTTGACATATCTTGGCGGTGTGTTTTATTCCATTAGTTTACTGCCTGAATTTTGGCAAGGTGTTTCTCAAGTTAACCCCATTGTTTATATGGTAAATGCTTTTAGATATGGATTTTTAGGTGTTACTGATGTGAGCATAGGTACCGCTTTTATGGTCATCGGTTTTTTTATCGTTACTTTATTTGCTATTGCAATGACGTTAATTAATAAAGGTATAGGCTTAAGAAGTTAAAGAGCATAGTTATTATTATGAAAGAAAATACAAAAATAGATGAGCTTGCTGGTGACTCTAAAGCGATTACCACTAATCAAAGTGGTATACATGAAAAGCTTGATGAAGTGGTGCAAAGGCATTTGACTCATCCTTTTCAAAAACCGTATCAAGTTCATACTCAAAAAGCCTTTGATGATATTAATGAACGAGTTAAAGCTTATATTGAAGGTAATCCTGATGGCAAAGTGATTCTTGATTCTTGTTGTGGTGTTGGACAAAGTACGCGTCTACTTGCATCATTAAATCCTGATGCATTAGTGATTGGCGTCGATAAGTCATCGAGTCGTATAGAGCGTAATGTTAAGGGGTTTGATGCTATAAATGGCTATCAAGCAGAGAACTTTCAGTTGGTAAGAGCTGATTTAAATGATTTCTATCGTTTGGTGAAAGTGGCTAATTGGCCTATCAGTAAACATTATATTTTGTATCCTAATCCTTGGCCAAAATCAAAGCATTTGCAACGCCGTTGGCATGGTAGTGCGGTATTTCCAACCTTGATTAGCCTTGGTAAAGAAATTATTTTACGTAGTAATTGGCGATTATATTTAGAAGAGTTCCAACAAGCAGCTAATCATGTGGACTTAATTGGAGATATTTCTGCTTTGGAAATAGATGAGCAACCATTGACTCCATTTGAAGCTAAATATCAAGCAAGTGGTCAAATTTGTTGGCAATTATCTTTTACTCGTTAAGTATTAAAATAACTATTTTATGGCTTTTTTCACTATTATTTTATGTAGCAGATAATCATAATATTTATAATTCCTTTTAAATCAATCGCTTATTTTTATGGCATAACAATTGATTGCTCTTATGAATATAAAGGCATTTTAAGGAAGTGATGATGAAAGCGATGAAAAATAAAATCTTAATGATAATAACGATGTTAGTTATGTTGGTACAGGTTGGATTAATTTATGTGAGTACATTAATTAGTTAACTGGTAATCGCTACTGCTGCTTTGCATTATTCAGAAAAAAGAAGACATTTAGCCATTTTTTTATTAAAGTTCACCACTTAAATATCTATACTTTTGAATGAACTCGTATGACTACGACGCCCAAGCGTACCGCCCAAGCTACACCAGCAGCCTTACATCGGATTTTTACCCTTGCGGAGAAACCCGATTCTACTTTAGGGCGCATTGAGCAAGAAATATCTCAAAACCTGCTCGGCTTTTTGAATAACCATATAGTGGCGAGTAAAAATGCGTTAACGGATATTGAGCAAGATTTTGTCTGCCCGCTTATTCCTGAGCAGCCAGAGTTCGTTTCTGATCATATGCACCACTTATTAGATAAGTTAGTGTCACAATCAGTTCATACTGCTAGTCCGACTTTTATCGGTCATATGACTTCAGCTTTACCTTCTTTTATTTTACCTTTATCTAAGTTGATGGTGGGTCTTAATCAGAACTTAGTAAAAGTAGAAACATCTAAAGCCTTCACGCCGTTAGAGCGACAAGTCGTCGGTATGATGCACAATTTAGTGTACAAAGAAAGTGAAAGCTTTTATCAAGCTTGGATGCATAGCGCAGAACATTCGCTAGGCGCTTTTTGCTCTGGTGGTACTGTTGCTAATATTACAGCACTCTGGGTCGCTCGTAATAAGTTACTTAAGGCTGAGGGTAGTTTTAAAGGAATTACTCGTTCAGGCTTATTTGCAGGCCTACAACATTATGGCTATCAAGGTTTAGTTATTCTTGTCTCAGAACGTGGTCATTATTCTTTGAAAAAGTCGGCCGATATACTCGGTATTGGGCAAGATAGCGTTATTGCCATTGAAACTGATGAAAATAATAAAATAAATTGTCAA
The DNA here is from genome assembly GCF_030547765.1 of Colwellia sp. 6_MG-2023. Taxonomy (NCBI): domain Bacteria; kingdom Pseudomonadati; phylum Pseudomonadota; class Gammaproteobacteria; order Alteromonadales; family Colwelliaceae; genus Colwellia; species Colwellia sp. 6_MG-2023. The sequence goes on from NZ_JAUOPP010000002.1 coordinate 89,089, forward strand.
AAACTAGCAGAAAAATGCGAAGAACTACAGAAGCTGAATATTAAAGTACTAGCCATCGTTGGTATTGCGGGCACAACTGAAACTGGTAATGTAGATCCTTTAAATGAAATGGCTGCAATTGCTAAACAACACGGATGCTATTTTCATGTGGATGCCGCGTGGGGTGGCGCAACCTTATTATCGAATAAACATCGACATATCCTTGCTGGTATTGAACATGCCGATTCAGTTACGATTGATGCGCATAAGCAAATGTATGTACCTATGGGAGTAGGGATGGTGTTATTTAAAGATCCTTCATCTGTTGAAGAAATCGAACATCATGCGGAGTATATTTTACGAAAAGGTTCAAAAGATTTAGGTAGTCACACCTTAGAAGGCTCTCGGGCAGGAATGGCGATGCTTGTTTATTCAAGCTTACATATTATTAGTCGACCAGGCTATGAAATGTTGATCAATCAGGCCATTGAAAAAGCAGAATATTTTGCCGAGATTATTCATCAGCATGATGACTTCGAATTGATTACAAAACCAGAATTATGTTTATTAACTTATCGTTATGTACCTAAATCAGTACAGCTTTTGCTATCTCAAGTTGATGAAACTAAGCAGAAAGAAATTAATGTTATTTTAGGTGAGCTGACACAGTTTATTCAAAAACGTCAACGTGAAGATGGTCACTCCTTTGTGTCGAGAACGCGTATTCAAGTCGCTCGTTATGGCGGCGAAAAAGTGATTGTTTTCCGTGTTGTCCTAGCTAACCCATTAACAAGAAAAAGCAATTTACGTGATATTCTTGCAGAGCAATGCAAATTGGCGCAAGAAAGTGAAATATTATTACCTAAATTATTTGATTTAGTAAAAGACAACTAATCTCTGGCTTGATATTGATGAGCTGATATCGGTTGTCTTGTTACTGTAAATGATTGTAGTTTTTTTATGATAGTTTAACTGGTAAATTATCAATTAGTCTTGCTTTACCTAAATAGGCCGCAGCTAAAATAACAATATTTTTATCGTTTGGTGAGGCTGGTGCTAATGTTTGTGCATGACATAAATTAATATAGTCAGTTTTTAAGCCAGCTTTATCAAGTTTTTCACTTGCTTGCATTAGCAATACGGCATAGTCTCTAGCTTGATGTCCGGCTTGTAATGCTTCGCTTAACCATAATAAGGTTTTGTATAATACCGGTGCTATTATGAGCTCTTCTGGTGTTAGGTAACCATTGCGTGAACTCATTGCTAGACCAGATTTCTCACGAATTATTTCCACAGGAATAATGTCAACAGGCATAGATAAATCTTCAACCATTGTTTGAATCACTTGCAGTTGTTGATAATCTTTAGAGCCAAAACAGGCAACATCAGGTTGGACTAAATTAAACAGCTTACAAACAACGGTGGCTACGCCACGGAAATGTCCTGGACGGCTGGCACCACAATATAAATCTGAGATATTAGGGACTTCTACATAGCTATTTTCACCAAAACCTTTAGGATAAATAACATCAGCTGTAGGTGTGAACAATAAGTCAGTGTTTACCTTGAGTAAGCTTTCTTTATCTTGTGCCAAAGTTCTAGGATAATTATCAATATCCTCACTTAAACCAAACTGCATAGGATTAACAAAAATACTAACAATGACTTTATCAGCATGTTTATGAGCGGCTTTTACTAAAGCTAGGTGACCGTCATGCAAATTCCCCATTGTTGGTACAAATGCTATTGTTAAACCTTGCATGCGCCACGCTTTGACTTGTTCTCTTAGATCTTTAATATTTTCAACAGTGTTCATGGTATTCTCTTAAATATCAGTATGGAAATTTTGAATTACGCCAACATTTGGATTGTAATTCTTTCGCTTTGATACCTGTCTATATCGACTAGTTATTTAAAAATATGTTCTTCACCTGGAAAATTTCCATTAGATACTTCGCTGATATAAAGCTCAATCGCTTTTTTAATATCGCCAGTTTCTTTGATGAAATTTCGAGAGAATTTAGGCATATAACTACAAGAAATACCTAAAGCATCATGCATAACTAATATTTGTCCATCGGTATCTTTACCTGCTCCAATACCAATAGTGGGAATTGATACAGCTGCAGAAATGGCTTTGCCAAGTGGGGCAGGGATGCATTCTAGTACTAATAATTGTGCACCCGCGGCTTCAAGCGCCAAAGCGTCTTCAATCATTATCTTTGCGTGTTCATCACTACGACCTTGTACTTTAAAGCCACCAAAAACATTGACAGATTGTGGTGTTAAGCCTAAATGAGCACAAACAGGAATACCACGTTCAACTAAAGCTTTTATAGTGCTGGCTAACCAAGTGCCACCTTCCATTTTTACCATACTAGCACCAGCTTGCATTAACTTTGTTGCATTGGTTAATGCTTGCTCTGTGGTGGCGTAGGTCATAAAAGGCATATCACCAATAATAAGTGTATTTTCTGCACCTCGTTTAACACATTCAGTATGGTAAACCATGTGGTCAATAGTGACAGGCAGAGTATCATCTCGTCCTTGAAGGACCATGCCCAATGAATCGCCAATTAAGATAGCGTGAATACCTGCTTGATCGAAAAGCTGAGCAAAACTTGCATCATAAGCGGTGATAGTTGAAATTTTTTCGCCTTGTTGTTTCATTTTTAACAAGGTAGATGTGGTTATTTTAGCCATATAGTTCTCAATTCATCTGTTGAGTTAATTGGTTTGGGTTGTTAGTTAAGCTGAGCCTTGACTCAATCGCGCTACTTTCGCACAAATATTTTTCAACTGCAATGATCCGCTAGTATTCGCTTAGTTTTATCATTGAATTGACAGAAATGTTTTGACTTAGAGAAGATATGTTTTGGCCATTAGGTAATTGTAATAAAGGGGAGATTTCAGCTAATGGTATTAAAACAAATTCACGTTCGGTCATACCATAGTGAGGTATGACTAAGCGTTCAGAATTGATAACTTGATTGCCAAATAACAGGATGTCTAGATCTAAAATGCGGGCACCCCAACGGTTTTCTTTACGTACTCTGCCAAATTCATTTTCAATAGCTTGTAAAGCGTCTAATAATTCAATAGGCGATAGTGACGTTTCAAGGCTTAAAACAGCATTAATATAGTTATCTTGATCTTGAGGGCCCATCGGTTTGCTAAGGTATAAAGAAGAAACCGAAAGAATACTGCTTTGTGTTATTTTTCTAATTGCTTTAATTGCATTTTTAACTTGTTCTATTGGCTCAGATAAATTACTACCTAAGCCAATATAAGCAATAGTTGATGTCGTTGTCATGAGTATTATTAGTCAACAGTAGCTTGGTTAGTCGGTTTACGTCGTTTTCTTGGCGTACGTCTTTTCGCTCCTGATGAGCTTTTGATTCCTTTAACCATTTGTTCTTGAGCTTCATGACTAACATTTTGAAAGTCAGTCCACCATTTTGATAACTCGGTTAAGTGCCCATTGTCTTTTTCAACTTCAGCACGTAACAAGAGAAAGTCGTATCCTGCTCTAAACTTAGGGTGTTCAAAAGTTTTGAATGCTTTTTTACCTTCTCGACGTTCTAATTTCTCTTGTAAAATCCAGATGTCTTTCATGACACTTTGAAAACGCTTAGGAATAGCGATGCTTTGCTGCTGCTCAGGCATTATTTCGCTTAAAGCAGCAAAAAATGCATCTTGAGGTGATAATTGGCGATTAGCATTTATCTGACGAATATAGTTCTGTAATGAATACCAAAGCATGGCTGCAAATAAAAATGCAGGTGTTACACGTTGATCATTATTAATACGGTTATCTGTATTTGTCATTGCTTGAATAATGAAGCGTTCTAGTTGCTCGCTATTGCCTTCTGAGTGATTATCTAATGCTAGATTAACTGCAGGAAAGAAAAAACCAAATAATTGGTATTTACGTAATTGTTTATAGTTAGCAACGGCTTTGCCCGAAATAAACATTTTTAAAAACTCTTCAAACATTCTAGCAGCAGGAATATTTGCCATTAATGGTGCCAGCTCTGTAATTGGTTGCTGAGTTTCTTTAGCTATTTTCATATCTAGCTTAGTGGCAAAACGGATAGCACGAAGCATGCGTACTGGATCTTCTCTGTAACGAGTTTCTGGATCGCCAATTAAACGGATAACTTTGTCTTCTACATCTTTTACACCATTCGCGAAATCTAAGACTTTAAAATCTTTAGATGAGTAATAAAGTGCGTTGATGGTGAAATCTCTACGTTCAGCATCTTCATCAATGGTGCCGTAAATATTGTCACGTAATAACATACCATCATCGTTTTGTTTCGAGGTTTTGGTACTGTCCTTTCCTTTTTGACCTTCACTGTCGTGGTGCCCTCGAAAGGTGGCGACCTCAATGATTTCTCGACCAAAAACAATATGCGCTAGTCGAAACCGGCGACCTATTAAACGACAGTTTCTAAATAAGCCTTTAATTTCGTCAGGCGTAGCATTGGTTGCAATATCAAAGTCTTTAGGTTTTTGACCCAATAAAATATCGCGAACACCACCACCAACAAGATAAGCATCAAAACCGCCTTTGTTTAGCCGATATAATACTTTAAGCGCATTTGGGCTAATTAATTGGCGAGATACTGGATGTTGATCACGTGTAAGTACAATGGGTTGTTCGAGTGTTGTGACGTGATTGTTAACGATAGCTTTTTTACTGGTATTTTTAGTAAAAACCTTTTTACATAAATTAATGACGCGTTTGATAATCGCAAACCTTTTATTAAGAGTAGGAAGTATATGAAAAATTATCTTATTAGATACATGTAATGATATAACAAACTTGTAACAAAGAGAATGAGAAAGCAGCTGTTTTTTATTTACAACTGCTTTAACTATCATATCAATGCTACCTTAAGTGATAATATTAATGCCAAAGGCATAGGCAATAAGGTAGCACTTAGATATTTATTATCGCTATATCAATTACTACATTAATATTATTTGGGTCTACTAATCTCAAAAGGATTATTAATCGTTGCGTATTCAGCACCACCAAGACGAGCTAATGGCTGAATTTTATCGGCATGTACTTTGATTCGTTGCTTTTCATCAACATCAACGACGTTATCATTAATATAGACTTGCTTAACTTCAACAAAAATTAAGCTTTGTGGTACATCACCTAACGGTTTTATTTCATATAACTCACAACCGTAAGCAATGTCGCATTGTGCAATTCTTGGTAGGGAAAAATTAGCAAACTCAGTAGTTTTTATTCCTGCATCAGTAAGCTCCGATTCACCATGCGCTAATGTTTGTGCGGTTTGTGTAACTAAGCTAGCATGTTGTTCTGAAGCAATGTGAATCACGACTTTTTTATTTTTAATAATGTTAGTTAAAGTATCTTTATCATCGCCATTAGGTTTTTTACCTACTGATAACATTAAAATAGGAGGTGCACTAGATACTGCAGTAAAGTAAGAAAAGGGCGCTAGATTAAATGAACCATTACCTGAATCAGTTAAGGCCCACGCAATCGGGCGAGGAATGATGGTTTGTGTCATTAAATGATAGCGTTGGTTTGCGCTGAAAGCTGAAAAGTCAAAATTCATATATGAGTCCATGTTTTTATTAAGGTAAATATTCGTTGTATCAGTTGATAATTATTCGTCATTGTAGTTAAGGTCAATGTTTATTGCTTTGACCTTAGCTACTTTTTCTCTATTCCAGTGTTTAATTGCCCAATTGATAATGTTAGGGACTTGTTCATGAGTTAAATCCGGATCAGGAATTTGTCCTAAAAAATTTAGTGCAGCGATTAATGCTGGTTGAGGATTATTATTATCAATAGCTGTGGCTTTATTTTGCTTGCTAAGTTTAAAGCCTTGCTTAGTTATAGCCAGTGGTATATGCCCGTATTGAGGCGGTTTTTTATTAAGTGTGGCATACAAGGTTAGTTGCCTCGCTGTCGGCTCAAGTAAATCACAGCCTCGAATAACATGACTTATATTTTGGTAAATATCATCGTGAACAACTGCAAGTTGGTAAGCAAATAGATTATCTTTTCGGTGTATTATGAAGTCTTCTTCAGCCAATCTTTTATCACAAGATATATTACCCTGAAAAATATCTTTAAATTGATACAAACCATATTGATTAATAAGGCGAGTAGCACTATTTTCTTTTGCATTGTTTAGGGGACGACAATGCCCTTGATATATACCACCAAGCTTTTTAATTTCATTTCGTGTGCATTGACAATAATAACTTAGGTGTTGTTGCTGTAGTTCATTTAAAATATGCTTATATCGGTTAGTTTGTTGGCTTTGGTAGAGAATATCTTCATCCCAATGTAAGCCAAATGCTTCTAGCGTTTTTAAAATCGCGGTACTAGCGCCAACTTTTTCTCGGGGAGGATCGATGTCTTCTATTCGAACTAACCATTTACCTGGATTACCGTTTGAGTCAACGGATGCTTTAGCATCTAAAAAACTTGCTAATGCGGCGATCAATGAACCAAAGTGTAATAAGCCAGAAGGTGAAGGAGCAAAACGACCACGATAACTATCTTGCGATAATAACGATGGTCGCTTTATATCTTGAGGGTTTTTCTGTAAAGCTTGCAAAACGAATGGCTTAGCCAGCCATTTGACGTTCTTTTATTTCTGCTAGAGTTTTACATTCTATGCAAAGATCAGCAGTAGGTCTTGCTTCTAAACGGCGAATACCGATATCAATACCACAAGACTTACAGAAGCCAAACTCATCTTCTTCTATTAACTGTAACGTTTTCTCAATTTTCTTAATGAGTTTACGTTCACGATCTCGAGTACGTAATTCTAGACTAAACTCTTCTTCTTGTGCTGCTCTATCAACCGGATCAGGGAAGTTTGCGGCTTCATCTTGCATGTGAGTTACGGTACGGTCTACTTCTTCACGTAATTGTACACGCCACGCATCTAAAATCTTTTTAAAATGTACTTTTTGGGGCTCACCCATATATTCTTCATTAGCTTTTTCTTGGTATGGCTCTACGCCTGCTAATGCTAAAATACCTAATGCTTTATTTTTACCTGTTGGCATGCTGAATCTCCTAATACTACAAAGACCAAGGTTGTTTGGCTGTAACACCATTTAACATTTATTCTTGGTTGTAATTGCCAATATCAATGATGTAACTTATTTAATATAGACTTAAAATATCAGGTCTATATTGTATCACACATGATGAAAATCAATGTTTTCGATTAATAAAAGCAAAAATAAAATTATTAACCTTATTTATCAATATGTTGTTTATCAAAAAAGTTTGAATTTAACTTAATGAAAAGCGTCGAACTTAATGTGTTATATATAGTACTTCTTTTTTGCGCAAGCATTATTAGCAAGTTTTACAGGTGTTCGTCAATAACTATTACAGCTTAATAAACATAATTTTTTATTTAATAACCTATAAATTCAGGGCAAATAAATAAACTATAATAATATTGTTCATTTTTTAGTTAATTAAACTATCACTTTGTAATTAGCGGTGGTATAATCTCGCGCCCATTAACTTTGAGTGTTTGACTTCTGTCAGTGCTTTAATGTGTTTGGGAAGTCTTTTTAGGCAGTGACGGGTCAAATTTCTGGCCTTGAATTTTAATTTATCTTAATGATTTATATTTATTTTTCTATATATTGGGAAGTAAGTGGGTTAAAAGATAACAGCGGAGCAAAAATCAATGATCCAAATGCAATCACAGCTTAATGTTGCTGATAACAGTGGCGCTAAGCGTGTTCAATGTATAAAGGTTCTTGGTGGCTCGCACCGTCGCTATGCACGCATTGGTGATATCATCAAAGTTGCCGTAAAGGAAGCAAGTCCTCGCGGTAAAGTAAAAAAAGGTGATGTTCACACTGCGGTAGTGGTGCGCACTAAGAAAGGTGTTCGTCGTACAGATGGTTCTGCTATCCGTTTCGATGAAAACGCGGCTGTAATGCTTAATGCAAGCTTACAACCAATTGGTACTCGTATTTTTGGGCCAGTGACACGTGAACTTCGTAATGAAAAATTTATGAAGATCGTATCATTAGCACCAGAAGTACTATAAGGAGTCACGATAATGGCATCTAAGATTCGTCGTGATGATGAAGTAGTTATACTTGCAGGTAAAGACAAGGGCAAAACTGGTAAAGTTACTAAAGTTCTTGTTGAAAGCGGCAAAGTATTCGTAGAAGGCGTAAACTTAATCAAAAAACACACTAAGCCTGTACCTCAGTTACAGCAGCCTGGTGGGATTATTGAAAAAGAAGCACCTTTACAAGTATCTAACGTAGCTATCCTTAACCCTAAATCGGGCAAGGCTGACCGCGTTGGTTTTAGATTTGAAGACGGCAAAAAAGTACGTTTCTTTAAATCTGATAACGAATTAATTTAATTGGAGTAAACGATGGCGAAACTGCATGATTTTTATAAAGATACAGTTGTAGCTGACCTTCAAGCGAAGTTCGGTTATAAAAGTGTCATGCAAGTCCCTCGGATTGAAAAGATCACCCTTAACATGGGTGTTGGTGAGGCAATTTCTGATAAGAAAGTGCTAGAACACGCCACGAATGATCTTACTGCAATCTCAGGTCAAAAGCCGGTCACGACAGTAGCACGCAAATCAGTTGCGGGCTTCAAAATTCGTGAAGGCTATCCTATAGGCACAAAAGTAACTCTACGCGGCGAGCGTATGTGGGAATTTTTAGAGCGTTTAATCTCTATTTCTATTCCTCGTATCCGTGACTTCCGTGGCTTAAACCCTAAGTCATTTGATGGTCGTGGTAATTACAGCATGGGCGTTCGTGAGCAAATCATCTTCCCTGAAATCAATTATGATAAAATTGATAAAATTCGCGGATTAGATATCACTATTACTACTAGCGCGAAAGATAACGAAGAAGGACATGCATTATTGTCTGCCTTCAACTTCCCGTTCAAGAAGAAGGTGTAGAGTTATGGCTAAATCGTCAATGAAAGCTCGTGAAGATAAAAGAACTAAGTTAGTAGCACAATACGCTGAAAAGCGTGCTGCGTTAAAAGCAATCATCTCTGGTGTTAATTCTTCTGAAGAAGAACGCTGGGATGCTGTATTGAAACTTCAAAGTTTACCTCGTGATTCATCAAGTAGCCGTCAACGTAATCGTTGTAATGTTACTGGACGTCCACATGGTTACTTACGCAAATTTGGTTTAAGCCGTATTAAATTACGCGAAACTATGATGCGTGGTGAAGTTCCAGGTCTTAAGAAAGCTAGTTGGTAATTCACGGGAGTAAATGGTTATGATGACTGATCCTATCGCGGACATGTTTACACGCATCCGCAACGGTCAATCTGCAGCAAAAGTTGCAGTAAAAATGCCATCTTCAAAAGTTAAAGTTGCAATTGCTAACTTACTTAAAGAAGAAGGCTATATTTCAGATTATTCAGTTACTGGTGATGTTAAACCAGAATTAGCTGTAACGTTGAAGTATTTTGAAGGTAAAGAAGTAATTGAAGTGATCAAACGTGTTTCACGTCCTGGTCTTCGTGTATACAAAAACTGTAATGAACTTCCTAAAGTTCTTGCAGGAATGGGTATTGCGATAATTTCGACTTCTAAAGGTTTGATGACGGATCGTGCTGCTCGCTCTGCGGGTATTGGCGGTGAAGTTCTTGGTTTCGTAGAGTAAGGAGAATAATATGTCTCGTGTTGCAAAAGCACCTGTCGATGTTCCTGCTGGCGTTACCGTTACGTTATCAGGTCAAAATATCACAGTTAAAGGTCCAGTAGGTGAATTATCACGTACGATTCATAGTTTTGTTGCGGTTTCTCAAGAAGAGAACCAAATCATTACTAACATCGCATGTGATGAAAGAAATGCATGGGCACAAGCCGGTACTGCTCGCGCTTTAATCAATAATATGGTTGAAGGTGTTAGTAAAGGTTTTGAAAAGAAATTGGTTTTACAGGGTGTTGGTTACCGTGCAAAAGCCGCTGGTAAATCTGTAGATTTATCATTAGGTTTTTCACACCCAATCAATCACGCAATTCCTGATGGAATTACTGTTGAAACTCCTAGCCAAACTGAAATCATACTGAAAGGTTGTGATAAGCATTTAGTTGGTCAAACCGCAGCGAACATTCGTGCATACCGTAAGCCAGAGCCTTATAAAGGTAAAGGTGTACGTTATTCTGATGAACACGTTCGTCGTAAAGAAGCTAAGAAGAAGTAGGGTAATACTATGGATAAGAAAACATCTCGTTTGCGCCGCGCTAAACGCGCACGCGCAAAAATTAGCGAGTTGGGTGCGAATCGTTTAGTTATATTCCGTACTCCTCGTCACATTTACGCTCAATTGATCGCGCCAACTGGCTCTGAGGTTATCGCATCTGCGTCAACTTTAGACAAAGAAGTTAGTGCACAAGTTGAAAACACAGGTAATGTTGCAGCAGCAACTGCAGTAGGTAAAGCAATCGCTGAACGTGCTGTAGCAAAAGGTATCTCTAAGATAGCTTTTGATCGCTCTGGTTTCCTTTATCATGGTCGCGTTAAAGCATTAGCAGAAGCAGCTCGCGAAGCTGGTCTTCAGTTCTAGGGGTTGATAATGGCTAATCATAATCAAGAAAACTCACAACAAAGTGATATGGCTGAAAAGCTAATCGCAGTTAACCGCGTATCTAAAGTGGTTAAAGGTGGTCGTATTTTCAGTTTCACTGCACTAACAGTAGTTGGTGACGGTAATGGTCGTGTTGGTTTTGGCTACGGTAAAGCACGTGAAGTGCCTGCTGCAATCCAAAAAGCAATGGAAAAAGCACACCGTAACATAGTAAACGTTGACCTGAAGGGTACTACTCTTCAGCATGTCATTATTGGCAAGCACTCTGGCTCTAAAGTTTACATGCAACCAGCTTCTGAAGGTACAGGTATCATCGCCGGTGGCGCGATGCGTGCAGTACTTGAAGTTGCAGGCGTTCAGAACGTATTGTCAAAAGCATACGGCTCTACTAACCCAATCAACGTAGTTCGTGCTACTGTTTCTGCTTTGACGAATATGCATTCGCCAGAAAGCATGGCAGCTAAACGCGGCAAAAGCGTTGCAGACATTTTGGGGTAATTGAACATGGCTAAAACAGTTAAAGTAACTCAAATAAAAAGTTCTATCGGTCGTTTACCGAAGCATAGAGCTACATTAAAAGGCCTTGGTCTACGTCGTATCAATCATACAGTTGAGTTAGAAGATACTCCATCTGTACGTGGTATGATTAACAAGGTTATTTACATGATTAAGGTGGAGGATTAATAATGCATTTAAATACTTTATCCCCTGCACCGGGATCTAATAAAACTAAAAAGCGCTGTGGTCGTGGTATTGGTTCAGGTATCGGAAAAACTGGTGGTCGTGGTCACAAAGGTCAGAAGTCACGTTCTGGCGGTAGTGTACGTCCTGGTTTCGAAGGTGGACAAATGCCATTGAAACAACGTTTACCTAAATTTGGTTTTACTTCACGTAAATCTTTAGTTCGCGCTGAAGTTCGTTTACATGAATTAAACCTTATCAAAGGTGATGTTGTTGATATTCACGCGTTAAAAGATGCTGGTCTAATCAACCGTAACATTGAAACAGCAAAAATTATGCTGTCTGGCGAGATTACTCGTAAGATCACTGTTCGCGGTTTAGGCGTAACTAAAGGTGCTCGTGTAGCTATTGAAGCTGCCGGTGGTAACATCGAGGAATAATACAGATTATGGCTACACCAGGAATGGACGCTTCTCAAAAGGGAAGCAAAGGCGCAGGCGGTTTGTCTGAGCTTAAACAAAGATTATGGTTCGTATTCATTGCATTAGTAGTGCTACGCTTAGGATCATTTGTACCAATCCCTGGTATTGACGCCGCTGTATTAGCTCAGTTCTTTGAACAACAAAAGGGCACCATTGTAGAAATGTTTAACATGTTCTCTGGTGGTGCACTTGAGCGAGCCTCGGTATTGGCATTAGGTATTATGCCGTACATCTCGGCTTCAATTATTATGCAACTGTTAACTGTGGTTAGTCCAAAGTTTGCAGAGCTTAAGAAAGAAGGTGAAGCTGGACGTCGTAAAATCAGCCAATACACACGCTACGGCACATTAGTTCTAGCAACAGTACAGTCGATAGCGATTGCAAGAAGTTTACCGGATATGATGCAAGGACTAGTAATTAATGCTGGTTTTAGTTTCTATTTTACTGCAGTAGTTAGTTTGGTTACTGGTACCATGTTTTTAATGTGGTTAGGTGAGCAAATTACTGAACGTGGTATTGGTAATGGTATTTCAATCATTATATTTGCAGGTATTGTTGCTGGCATGCCATCGGCTGTTGGTCAAACAGCTGAGATGGCGCGTCAAGGTGAATTGCACTTATTAGTATTATTGCTTATTGGCGCTGTGGTATTTGCAGTGACTTTCTTAGTAGTGTTTGTAGAGCGTGGTCAACGACGTATTGTTGTTAACTATGCTAAACGTCAGCAGGGCCGTAAGGTTTTTGCGGCGCAAAGCACGCATTTACCATTGAAAGTGAATATGGCGGGTGTAATCCCACCAATTTTCGCCTCTAGCCTTATTTTGTTCCCTGGCACGCTTGCGAGCTGGTTTGGACAAGGTGAAGGCCCTGTAGCTGATTTCTTACAAGGTGTATCTCAGGCGATGTCGCCAGGGCAACCTTTGTATGTATTAATGTTAGCAGCAGCAATTATATTTTTCTGTTTCTTTTACACGGCATTGGTTTTCAATCCACGTGAAACAGCAGATAACTTGAAAAAGTCAGGTGCGTTCATACCAGGGATTCGTCCGGGTGAACAAACGTCCAAATATATAGATAAAGTAATGACTCGTTTAACCCTAGCGGGCGCGTTGTATATTACCTTTGTCTGTTTGGTTCCACAGTTTATGATCATAGCATGGGACGTTCAGTTCTATTTTGGCGGTACATCATTATTGATTATCGTGGTTGTGATTATGGACTTTATGGCACAAGTACAAACACATATGATGTCTCATCAATATGACAATGTACTTAAAAAAGCAAACTTAAAAGGTCACGGTCGTTAGGCCGGGCTATTTTAGTTAACGGAGTATAAAATGAAAGTACGTGCATCCGTAAAAAAGATTTGTCGTAATTGTAAAGTGGTTAAGCGTAAAGGCGTTATACGCGTTCTTTGTTCTGAACCAAAGCACAAACAAAGACAAGGTTAGTCTGTTTATTGACCAGGATTCGTCAAATTTACTTTGTCTAATTCTCAATAATAACTAGTGAAATCTTTTAGCAGTGGCATTGTGCAGATAATTCTGTATAATGCCGCTTCGATTTGCGAAAAACGAGAATGGTTGGGTATCCTAACGGGCTTTCCAACCAATGTAATTTTAATTATTTAAAGGAGATGTGTTAGTGGCCCGTATCGCTGGCATTAACATCCCTGATCGTAAGCATGCAGTAATCGCCATTACTGCGATTTACGGTATCGGCGCTACCCGTGCAAAAGCTATTTGTGCGGCAGCAGGTATCGAAGAATCAACGAAGATCAGTGAATTAGACGAAGCAAAAATTGATTTGCTACGCGCTGAAGTGGATAAATTTACCGTAGAAGGTGATTTACGCCGTGAAGTTTCAATGAACATTAAACGTCTTATGGATTTAGGTTGTTTCCGTGGCATTCGCCACCGTCGCAGTCTTCCTCTACGTGGTCAACGCACTAAAACAAATGCGCGTACCCGTAAAGGTCCTCGTAAGCCAATTAAGAAGTAAGAGGGACTAGACAATGGCTAAAACACCCGTACGTACGCGTAAACGCGTAAAAAAACAAGTTGCTGATGGCATGGCTCATATTCATGCTTCTTTCAACAACACAATCGTGACTCTTACAGATCGTCAAGGTAATGCTTTATCTTGGGCGACTGCAGGTGGTTCAGGTTTCCGTGGTTCACGTAAATCTACCCCTTTTGCTGCGCAAGTAGCTGCAGATCGCGCAGGCGCTACTGCAAAAGAGTTTGGCTTGAAGAATATTGAAGTGTTCGTTAAAGGTCCAGGTCCAGGTCGTGAATCTGCTATCCGTGCCTTAAATGCTGCTGGTTTTAAAATCACCAACATTACTGACGTTACACCTATTCCTCATAATGGTTGTCGTCCTCCTAAGAAACGTCGCGTTTAATCGTTTTTTTAGGATAGTTGGAGAAAGAAAATGGCTAGATATTTAGGTCCTAAGTTAAAACTTAGTCGCCGCGAAGGTACAGATTTGTTCCTTAAAAGCGGTGTTAGAGCAATTGACACTAAATGTAAAATCGAAACAATACCAGGTCAACATGGCGCCCGTCGCGGTCGTTTGTCAGACTACGGTGTTCAACTTCGTGAAAAACAAAAGGTTCGTCGTATTTTTGGCGTACTTGAAAAACAATTCAGTAATTACTACAAAGAAGCAGCACGTTTAAAAGGTAATACAGGTGAAAACTTGTTACAACTTTTAGAAACACGCTTAGATAACGTAGTTTACCGTATGGGCTATGCAAGCACTCGTGCTGAAGCTCGTCAATTAGTTAGCCATAAGGCTATCGTGGTAAACGGCGTAGTAGTAAATATTCCATCTTTCACTGTTAAAGCTGAAGATGTGGTTTCTGTTCGTGAGAAATCTAAAACTCAAGCGCGTATTATTGCCGCTTTAGATTTAGCCGACCAACGTGAAAAACCACTTTGGGTTGAAGTTGATAACAAAAAACTTGAAGGTACGTTCAAACGTGTTCCTGATAGAGCTGACTTATCTGCTGAAATTAATGAACAGTTGATTGTTGAACTTTACTCTAAGTAGTAAAGTTACACTTTAAGAGAGGACATATATGCAGGGTTCTGTAACCGAATTCCTTAGACCACGCATGGTTGGTATTGAAAATATTAGCCCTCGTCGTGCTAAGGTAACTTTAGAGCCATTAGAACGTGGTTTTGGTCACACTTTAGGTAATGCGTTACGCCGCATTCTATTATCTTCAATGCCAGGTTGTGCTGTAACTGAAGTAGAAATTGATGGTGTATTACATGAGTACAGTAGTAAAGAAGGTGTTCAAGAGGACATCATCGAAATATTGTTAAACCTTAAAGGGCTTGCTGTTTTATTAGAAGGCAAAAATGAAGCCGTTCTGACTTTAACTAAGTCTGGTGAAGGCCCTGTAACGGCAGCTGATATACAACATGATGGCGATGTTACTATTGTAAATCAAGACCATGTTATCTGTAATTTAACAGGTGAAGGTTCTATCAGCATGCGCATCAAAATTGAAATGGGTCGTGGTTACGTACCTGCTTCAGCGCGCCGTGATGCCGAGGAAGAAGATCGAGCTATTGGTCGTTTGTTGGTTGATGCCTCATTCAGTCCTGTAGTTAGAATTGCTTATGATGTTGATTCTGCACGTGTTGAACAACGTACAGATTTAGACAAATTAGTTTTAGATATGGAAACCAATGGTACATTGGATCCGGAAGAAGCTATCCGTCGTGCTTCAACTATTCTTGCTGAACAGCTTGATGCGTTTGTTGAACTTCGCGATATTAAAGAAGTTGAACAAGTGGAAGAAAAACCATTGTTTGACCCAATTTTGCTTCGTCCTGTTGATGATTTAGAATTAACTGTTCGTTCAGCTAACTGTTTAAAAGCAGAAGCAATTCAATATATTGGTGATTTAGTACAACGTGCTGAAGTTGAGCTTCTTAAAACGCCTAATTTAGGTAAGAAGTCATTAACTGAAATTAAAGACGTGTTAGCATCTCGTGGTTTGTCTCTAGGTATGCGCCTAGAAAACTGGCCGCCAGAAAGCATTGTTGACAACGACTAGTTCGATCATCGTTTTTTTAATAGTTTTTTAAGAAGGATTAACACATGCGTCATCGTCAAAGTGGTCGCCAGTTAAACCGTAATAGCAGTCATCGCCAAGCGATGTTCCGCAATATGGCAAGCTCTCTAGTTAAGCACGGCGTTATCAAAACGACTGTAGCTAAAGCTAAAGAACTACGTCGCGTTGTAGAGCCTTTGATTACATTGGCTAAAACCGACAGTGTTGCAAATCGTCGTTTAGCATTTGCTCGTACACAAGACAAAGAAGTAGTAGGTATTTTATTTAACGAACTTGGTGCTCGTTACCAAGAACGTCCAGGTGGTTACACTCGCATTTTAAAATGTGGTTTCCGTACTGGTGATAAAGCTCCTATGGCTTATGTTGAATTAGTAGACCGCCCAGCAGTTGAAGACGCTGTTGAAGAAGTTGAAGAATCAGCAGAAGCTTAAGCATTAGTTTAAGTTTCATTCTTTTATAAGAATTAAAAAACCGAGCCTTGGCTCGGTTTTTTGTTTCTTGACGTTCGCTATTTTTCCCCGTATAAAATACCCTACTTTTTAGCTTATACTAATTGAAATGATTAATAGCATCATTTAGTACTAATATGTGAGTCAGTATAAATGTCATCACGAAATCCAATTATTGCTGTAACTGGCTCATCTGGCGCGGGAACTTCCACAACTACCGCTGCTTTTGAGCATATGTTTAGAACCTTAGGGATCAACTCTGTTAATGTTGAAGGCGATAGCTTTCATCGTTTTTCGCGTCCTGAAATGGATCTAGAAAAGCGTAAAGCGAAAGAAACGCATTCTAATATCAGTTACTTTGGTGATTTGGCTAATGATTTTGGTGCATTAGAAAAGTTATTTAGTAATTATGGTGAAACTGGACGTGGAATGACACGTCGCTATCTTCATACATTCGACGAGGCGGTGCCTTACAATCAAATGCCTGGTACTTTTACTCCATGGGAAGAGATAGGTGAGGGAACAGATTTACTCTTTTATGAAGGGCTTCATGGCGGTGTAGTGACTCCTGAGAACGATGTTGCAAAACATGTCGATTTACTTATTGGCATGGTACCTATTGTCAATCTGGAATGGATCCAAAAAATTGTGCGTGATACGAAAAAGCGAGGGCATACTCGAGAAGCTGTTACAGCAAGTATAGTGCGGAGTATGGAAGATTATATATCCTTTATTACCCCCCAATTTTCCCGTACACATATTAACTTTCAGCGGGTTCCTACGGTTGATACGTCAAATCCATTTAGTGCCAAGGGCATTCCAAGCTTAGATGAAAGCTTTGTTGTTATACGTTTTCGAGAAATGAAAAATGTCGACTTCCAATATTATTTACGCATGATTGATGGATCTTTTATGTCAAGAGTGAGCACATTAGTAGTACCTGGGGGGAAAATGGGATTAGCGATGGAGTTAATCTTAACGCCATTAATTCGAGATTTAATGGAAAGAAAAACACAGGCAAATAAACAACTCGATTGGATGAGTGATCTATAATGTAGTTGCAGTAACTAGATTTTAATATACTAGGTAATGCTATCTTCACTAAGCTGTATTATTAATGATCGTTCAATTAAGTAAATGACACTGGCATCTATTTTATTTTTAGGCGAGCAATTTATTAATTTCTGTATCAAATAAATTTTTGATTAACATTGCAAACTCTTTAATAAATCGAGCTTGTTGTCCCGTAACTGGATTGTTGACCACACCAGAAAAAACTTCTTCTAGATCATATACAATAGCATCAACTTCACGAATAATAGCATTGCGTTGATTGAAAGATAGCGCACTGTTTTGACTACATACCGCTATTATTTGTTCGCTTAATTCAAGCTCTATTACTTCCATAATAGTCTCAGTATTACTATCTTCATTAAGCCTGCTTTCAAATAAGCTTAGGTGCTCTGTTAAATACTCAATTAAATGGATGTAACCTTCATTGTCTGTAACCATGATAATGTTATTAACCTTTATTGTGATAGCTTTAACTCTACAATTTTATTATTAAAACATAAATAGTAACTTAATGAAAATAAGGTTAATTTATATTTAAAGCTTAGTCATCTTTTAGGGGAAGTTAGCACTAAGTGATTATGAACTTAGTGCTAATAATTGAGTAACTGTGCTTAAGAGGCGTTAGTACTTTCAAAGATTTTATCTGCAGAGGCTGCAACAAAGCCTGTATAAAGTTCGCCATCAGCTTTTGGGTAGCGTTTAGCAAACTCATAGAAACAGCTCGGGATTTCCATAGTGGTATCGCTAAAGTTAACTAAAGCTTTATCTGCTAATGTTGATGATTGCTCTAACATAACTGTTGGATCACCTTTAATTTCACCACCAGTGGTGTTTAATTTATATCCTGCTGCTTTTAACGTGTCATTAACAGCCATAATACAATCATAACCTTTGAGGTGATTGATGCTAACGGTAAAGTGATTAGCACGGTATCCCCATGCTGCTAACCAAGCAGCATACTCACTTTCAGCTAATAAAGTTTGATAGTCTGTTGAATTGATTTTCCATGGGCGACCAGAATATAAAAAGTTTTCTTGCTCGCTGATGTCACCTGGTAATTGATCAACTAATGAGTGGATGATCGCTTGTATAGCCTCTGGGAATTCTTTAACGCGTAGCTCACTGATAAATACTTTAGGCATAGTGCTATCACTATGTTCATAATGTTTAGCGGTTAATTTTTTTGCTGCAAAATCGTATTGACCACATTCTGTATAACCAATAGCTAATAAATGATTAGCAAGTTTTTTTAAGTTCACTTTTTCTATATCAAAAGTACGGTAAGCAACATGATCGTTGATTACATCTTTTCCATCACCTAACAGTTGGTGAATTTTATCTGCAGAAGGTGTTACCGCGATATATTGTTGCCAAATATTGTCAAAGAGTTTAGTTACTGTAGCTGTCATCATTTTTCCTTTTTTATCATGGTAGTAGATATAAATTAAACAAAAAGGTAGTCGTAACAGTTAAGATTTTCATAAGAAAATCAGGTGATAACTGACGCTACCACCTAAATTTATAGTTGATCGATACTTTTAAAGAAGCAGGGACGTACCCCATCTTCTCTTTTATTAGCGAAAATATAAGTATCTTTAATTTGCATAGTTAAGTTACGTCGTTATAGTTTAATACCAGGGCTTAACGTTGCCGGTAAACTTACTTTTTCTGCTTCAACAGAGGCAACGGGGTATGCACAGTAATCAGCAGCGTAGAAAGCACTTGCTCTATGATTACCACTTGCGCCAATACCACCAAAAGGAGCGGCACTGCTTGCACCAGTAATTGGCTTGTTCCAATTAACAATACCTGCTCTGATACGAGTAAAGAAGTGGTTGTATAATGCTTCACTATCACTTAATAAGCCTGCAGATAAACCAAAACCAGTATTATTGCCTTCGTTGATTGCTTCATCAAAATCGGTATAGCGATATACTTTTAGTAAAGGACCAAAGTATTCTTCATCTGGTACTTCAGCAACTATATCTGTTACATCAATGATGCCTGGAGAAATAAAACCAGTATTAGCTTCTAAATGCTTCAATTCAAGTAATGAGGTTGCACCTAAATCAACTAATTTTTGTTGAGCAGCAACTAAACCTAACGCAGCTTTTTCAGAAATCATAGAACCAATGAAAGGTTGCTCATTATCATCATAATAACCAATCGTTAATGCTTTAGTCGCTTCAATTAGCTTAGCCATAATCGCATCGCCTTGTTCGCCTTGTTCAATGAATAAACGACGAGCACAAGTACAACGTTGACCTGTAGTAACAAAAGCAGACTGAATTATATCGTGCACAACGGCGGTTATATCACTAACATTTTTAACAATTAACGGGTTATTTCCACCCATCTCTAACGCTAATATTTTGCCCGGTTGACCACCAAATTGCTCATGTAATAAATGACCTGTAGTGGAGCTGCCTGTAAAGAACAAGCCATCAATCATTTTATTACTTGCTAATGCTTTACCTGTTTCCACTTCACCTTGCACAAGGTTAATAACACCAGCAGGAAGGCCTGCTGCTTGCCATAGCTTTATTACTTCTTCAGCAACTTTAGGTGTTAATTCACTTGGTTTAAATACCACAGTATTGCCTGCAATAAGCGCAGGAACAATATGACCATTTGGAAGATGGCCAGGGAAATTATAAGGACCAAACACAGCAACAACACCATGAGGTTTATGGCGAATAAAGGCTTTAGCACCAGGCATAGGGTTTTCAACAGTCCCTGTGCGTTCATTATATGCATTAAGTGAGATATTTATTTTACCTACCATAGCACCAACTTCACCTAGCGTTTCCCAGCGAGGTTTACCTGTTTCTAGTGCTATGGTGTTAGCTAATTGTTCTTTATTTTCCGTTAGCAGTTCAGCAAATTTAGTGATGATAGCGACACGCTCATCAAAGCTGAGTATAGACCAGCTTTCAAAGGCAACACGTGCACTACTAATTGCTTGTTCAACTTGTGCCGGTGATGCAGTTTTACCTTGCCAGATAACTTCGTTTCTAGCTGGGTTTAGTGAGGTGACATCATGACCTAAGCCAGGTTGCCATTGACCATTAATAAATTGAACGTTTGACATATTTATTCCTATTTTAAATTAGGGTACTAATTAGGTAAAAGACGAACCCAGTCATCTTTCTGTACTTGTAACGCTTGAGCGACTTTATTGGTGATTACTACTTGGTTAGCGGTTTCACGCAGTGTCAAATTAACTTGTGTCGCTCTAAAGTTTTCAACTTGAGTGTTGCAAACAATGTATTTTTGGTTACTTTCTTCTCCGCAATTGTCATCAATTAGTACTTGGTATTTATTACTTTCTCGAATAGCTCTTATTTGACTTCGCTCTGCTTCAACTGTTGGACCGGCATCAAAAATGTCAATATAGCCACGACGAGAAAACCCCTCTGCCTCAAGTAAACGTAAGGCTGGTATTGTATTATCGTGTACTTTGTTAATAACTTTTTGCGCTTCTTTACTGAGTAAGTTGACATACACAGGGTATTTAGGCATTAATTCAGCGATAAAACCTTTATTACCTATTCCTGTTAAGTAATCAGCTTTGGTGAACTCAATAGATAAAAAGTGTTCTTCAAGCCAACTATAAAATGGCGATTGGCCATTCTCGTCACTAACTCCTCGCATTTCGGCAATAATACAATCGGAAAAGCGCTCTTTATGTTCGGCAATGAATAAGAATCGACAGCGAGATAAGAATCGACCATTACTGTTTTTTCTATGACTTTCTTGTAAGAACAGAGTACAAATTTCAGTTGCACCAGAGTAGTCGTTACAAAGTGCAAGTGTTTCAACAGTATTGTGGATATTTAATTCACGTGAACTATGGACTACTTTGCCTAAATGATAATGATAAAAAGCATTATCTAAGCCGACAGCGGCTTCAATTCCTGTCGTACCTACAACTTGCCCAGTTTCAAGATCTTCCATCACAAATAAGTAGCCTTGATTACCAGGTTGGTTCACTTGAGTTTTAAAAGACTCTTCTGAGTGACTAATACGCTTTTTAAGTATCTCTTCGTTAACAGGTAATGAGGTAAAGCCATGGCCAGACTCAATAGCTATACGATGTAAGTCGTCATAATCAGTCATTTTAATAGGACGGATGATAATCATAAGTAATTCTCGATGATTAAAAGAAGTGCTTGCTAGCGTTAAATAAGCTAGCAAGCGTATTGAATAGCAATGTGGATTATGCCGTTATTTTGGCGATAGCTTTTTCAAAACGGGCTAAACCTTCAGTGATATCTTCATCAGGGATAATTAGTGAAGGGGCAAAACGGACAATACTAGCACCGGCAACTAAGGTCATAACACCTTCACTCATAGCAGCAACTAAAAAGTCTTTTGCTTTACCTTGATATTCATCATTTAATACCGCACCAATTAATAAGCCTTTACCACGTATTTCTTTAAATACGTTGTATTTAGTATTGATTGCTTGTAAACCATCAGCGAAAATTTTTGCTTTCGCTTTTACACCATTAAGTACTTTTGGTGTATTAATTACATCAATAACCGCTTCACTTACAGCACAAGCTAATGGGTTACCACCATAAGTGCTACCATGAGTTCCTATTTTCAAATGCTTAGCAATGTCAGTTGTTGTTAACATAGCGCCGATAGGGAAACCGCCACCTAAACCTTTGGCTGTGGTTAAAATATCAGGTGTTACGCCAAGATCCATATAGGCATAAAGTGAGCCTAAACGACCAGCACCAGTTTGCACTTCATCAAATATTAATAAAGCATTGTGCTCATCACATAGTTGACGAACGCCTTTAATAAATTCATCAGTTGGAGAAACAATACCACCTTCGCCTTGTAATGGTTCAATCATAATAGCGCAAGTTTTATCTGAAATAAGCGCTTTAACGCTGTCTAAATTATTATATTCAGCGTGTACAATATCACCTGGTTTTGGTCCAAAACCATCAGAATACGCTGCTTGCCCGCCTACCGTTACGGTAAAAAAAGTCCGTCCGTGGAAACCTTGGTTAAAAGCTATAATTTGCGTTTTATCGCTACCGTGAACATCAATAGCCCAACGACGAGCTAATTTTAAAGCTGCTTCATTTGACTCAGCACCTGAATTGGCAAAGTATACTTTTTCCGCAAAGGTATTATCGACTAGCTTTTTTGCTAAACGTAATGCTGGTTCATTAGTCATTACATTGGATAAATGCCAAATTTTCTCGCTTTGTTCTTGTATTGCGCCAACAAGTGCTGGGTGACAATGACCTAAACAATTTACTGCGATACCACCTGCAAGATCAACATACTCTTTGTCTTGTTGATCCCATACTCGAGAGCCTTGACCGCGTACTGGTATAACAGCTGAAGGTGCGTAGTTAGGCACCATGACATCATCAAATAACTCGCGATTAACAGAAAACTGTTCTGACATTTTTAACTCCTCAAAATTGGATGGATAACTTGTTTGTTTAGCACTCATTTTAGTATATAAGTAAACTGATTTTTTGTGCTAATAATATTGTTCGGTGTTTCAAAAACAGAAGGTTATTATGACAGGAAAAATTAACGCTGTCTTGCTAGTGAATGCCGCAAGCCATTAAAAACAAAGGCCTACCGTGTTTTATTCAAATATAATGAATATTTATTGCATGAAATAAAACGATTAAAAGATAGCTTTGTATAAGACAGGGAGTTGACTTACTGAAAAAGGATTATTAATGTTTTTAATAAATAATCAAAAATAAATTAATAAAAAAGAGAGAGAACTAGTTAAATTTTAACTTTATATGGTCAATATCACTTTTTTTAAGCAAGATAAGTTCAGCTTTATTGAGTTTTGCAGACTCAAAAAGCGCTAACGCTTCCTTCGTATTGATTAAATTATCTTTGGCGAGATTACGGTAACAAACATACGCTTTAGCTTTAGTCACTATTTGTGCTATTGGGCACATTTTGTCAATAGCGTCAGCATAAGCTAAGTCAAACATTGGCTCTGTTATTGGCAAGCGATCAAAGTTCATAAATTCAATTAATTCAGCTGAAAGTTGGCTACTACGTAAAGTTAATTGTTCGAGTAACAGCTCGGGTGGATTTTCAATTTTAACCAGGATGTCATGCAAAGGTTTATCTTTGGCATCAAAAGCATCTCGTAACTCTTGTTTATACATCCGGTTGTAAGTACTTAAAAAGCATCGAGTTACGGCAAGTTGTCCCAGGTTCGATAACATGCCAGTTGTAAAGGCAACATAGGCATTAGCACCAACTTGTTCAGCAAGGAAGCTCGAAGCTAAGGCAATAGATAAACTATCATTCCACAGTTTGCGTTTCATTAAGTTAAAAGGAGCTGAGCTTTTAGGTAGCCAATGCTTAAGTATAAATGTTGGCATTACCAGTTTTAAATTATCTAAGCCTATGTAACTCAGTGCAAGTTTAGCATCGTTGACTTGAACATCGGCTCGTTTCCGATATTGAGGTTTATTAACTAAACTGATGAGATCTGTGGCAAGCCAGGGTAATGAAGTGGCTAGAGGTTTAATTTTATTAATAGAAGTGGCTCGCAAAGAGAGTAACTCTAAAATTATAGGGGCTTCTTCTTCAATATTAAGTACACTGGCATATAAATAAGCTTTGTTATCAAATTCTGCATTTACTTGCTTGTTTACTTGCGCAAAAAATGTCGCCATGACTTGCTGGCGAAAATGTTCTTTGCCATGATCGGCAACCATTTTTTCTTGTCGTGCAGTTTCTTCAACAGATAATAGTTGTCTACGGCGATTTTTTTGTTCACTCCCTTGAAAATCTACAAGATTAACTTTCCCCCGGCGTTGCTCAGCAAAGCTCTTACTAATAGATAAGCTAATGGCTTGCTGATATATAGAATAAATTATGTCATTGTTTTCAAAGAAGTGCATAGCGTTTAGTTCATGTGTAACAAGTTACTCTTTTACTTTAAAAGAGTATAACGTAAGCGTTGATTCTAAGGTGATTAGTTTGTGTTATCAAAGTATTAATGTGATAAAAGGCAGTTTCTTTAATTTCTAGAATTAATACTGTGTAGCGTACATAGTTAAAAAGTTACTCAACAAGGCTTGGCCTTGTTGAGTTAATACTGATTCAGGATGAAATTGAACACTGCATAAGGCGAGTTCTTTATGCTGTAATGCCATAATCTCATCTTTATTTCCTTGTTCATCAAGACTCCATGCAGTCACAACGAGTTCACTAGGTAAGGATGCTTGTTCAACTATCAGTGAATGATATCGTGTAACTTGTAAAGAGGGGGTAAGCTGTTTAAATAAACCCGCTGCATTATGACTAATAATACTTGTTTTACCATGCATCAACTTCTTTGCTTTTATTATTTTAGCGCCATAGTGTTGGGCAATGCATTGATGGCCTAAACAAACACCGAGTAAAGGAATTTTACCGGCAAAGTTTTCGACTACCGCTAACGATATGCCAGCATTGTCTGGATCACAGGGACCAGGGGAGATGACTAAATAATCAGGTTTGAGACGAGTAATTTCCTCGATACTAATTTCATCATGGCGAAAAACTTTTACTTCTTGCCCTAGTGCTTGAAAGTAATGCACTAAATTAAAAGTAAATGAGTCGTAATTATCTATCATTAATAACAAAATGGATGAGCCTAACCATGGAAACCGCGGCTATTCTAATATTTTTAACTTAAAGTTGGAAGTGAGAAAGTTACCTAGCACTACCTTTATCTATTGTTTGTGAATAAGGCTTTGATGCTATTAAAAAAACCTTATTGTTGTTACTTTTAAATAAACTAGCGAAGCTAGAGTGTCAATATCATCTATCGAAGGTTAGGTATGATCAATAACAACATCACTCATGGCAACTGATATACAGCATAATATATAGCCTTCTTGCTGTTCTAAAGCCGTTAAGCCGCCGTTATCATCCATTGATGTTGGTCTTACTTCTCCGCTGATAAGTTTTGCTCGACAACGGCCACACATACCTGCACGGCATGAGTAAGGTAAAATTAGTCCAGCATCTTCACCATGTTCTAGTAGTGTTTTTGCTTGCTCGTTGGTTTCTTGGTCTAAAGCCGATACTTTGATGCTTTTATTCCATTTTTCAAAAGCGATGGTCAATTTTTTATTTACAGAGGGAACAACAATATCGTTAATGGCATTAGCCTTTGGTAAATCATCTATCGGCAAATTATCTACCTCCTGTGTAGCTTGAGGGCTAATGAATGTTGGCGGTTTTTGTGTATTTAAAACGGTTAAGGTATCACCTTGGCTTATGGTCCCTTTATTCAGAGCTATTAAATTTTGACCAAATAACACTTCACCATTATGATCTTGCCGAAATGATTTTAACATTTTTAGTGGTTGTTGCTGTGGGTGTTTCTCGCCATTGCTTGGATTAACTGTAGTAAATATACAGCGTTCACATGGCTTACTTACTTTGAACTCTACTTCACCAATACGAATATGTTGCCAACTATCTTCAGCAAAAGGAAGGCAGTCATCGACGACAATATTTGGTCGAAATTGTGCCATTGAAATATCTTGTGGTGAATTATTAGATGAATTAGCGAGTAAACGTTTATTAAGATCGTTTAATGATGCTTTTGAAATAAGTAATATAGGGTAGCCATCAGCGAATGCAATTTTTCTTGCATTATCCGTATTAGGTTTTCTTTCTCGATGAGAATTTTTTCCGAAGTAGAGTAATTCACAAGGTCGTTGTAAGTAATCACTAAACCAGTTATTCGCTTTTTGCGAGCAAAATTGTCCATTAACCTCATCACCCCAAACCATCACATTATGATACTGGTCGGTAAATTCTTGATACGATAATGTTAACATTTCCATATTAGGTGCTGACAATGCTACCCCTTGCTCGGTCATTGTTGTTTGTACCAAGCATAACTTTGGCTCTGTTCTCGCTGTGATAAATTGTCCTGAAGGATCGCAAACAATAAAGCGTCTATCAAAGGCTAACCCAAGCTCTTCAACCTTTGAATTAGGTAAACTTATACCTGCTGTCGACTTAATAGGGTAAATATGAATACTGCTAACTTTTGTCATTTCTGTATATTGTCCGATATTTTTTTACTTGTCATAAGTGGATACGTTATATTAACCCTCATAATCTTTCATCTACTTTCAGTACTTTTTTTTGCTCATGACAAATAAAATTCAACATATACACATTCTTGGTATTTGCGGCACCTTTATGGGGGGCATTGCAGCATTAGCGAAAGAGCTGGGTTTTCGCGTAACAGGATGCGATGCTCAGGTTTATCCACCAATGAGCACACAATTAGAAGAACTTGGCATTGAGTTAATGCAAGGCTATAAAACAGAGCATTTTGATGATGAGCCAGATTTAGTTATTGTTGGTAACGCTATGTCTCGTGGCAATGTGATGGTGGAGTACATACTTGATCGAAATATTCCCTATATTTCAGGTCCTCAATGGTTATTAGAAAATGTTTTGAAAAATTGTTGGGTGCTTGCTGTCTCTGGTACGCATGGTAAAACAACAACAAGTAGCATGCTTACTTGGATTTTAGAATACGCACAGTTATCGCCAGGTTTTCTTATTGGAGGTGTCCCGCAAAACTTTAATTGTTCAGCACGATTAGGTAACACTCCTTTTTTTGTTATTGAAGCAGATGAATACGATACCGCCTTTTTTGATAAACGATCTAAATTTGTCCATTATCGTCCAAGAACATTAGTTATCAATAATTTAGAATTTGATCATGGTGATATCTTTATGGATTTATCTGATATTCAACGCCAATTTCATCACCTTATCCGAATGGTGCCTAGCAATGGTTTAATTTTATCACCAAAGAATGAATTCGCGATTAACGAAACATTAGCAATGGGCTGTTGGACCCCAACAGAGCAAAGCGACAGTGATAAAGGTTGGCAAGCTAATAAAGTTGTTGCAGACGGGAGTGAATTTATTGTTACTTTTAACGGTAAAGAGCAGGGCACTGTTAAGTGGGGACTCATTGGCGACTTTAATATTGATAATGCATTAATGGCGATTGCTGCAGCCAGACATGCTGGAGTACCAAGTCATATTGCTATTGAAGCTTTAGCCGAGTTTATTAATACTAAACGACGTTTAGAATTACGAGGCACAGTAAATCAAATTAAAGTTTATGATGATTTTGCTCACCATCCAACAGCGATTGCTAAAACCCTTGCCGGCGTTAGAGCGCAAGTTGATGGTAATAATAGTCCAGGCCGTGTTATTGCAGTATTAGAGCCTCGTTCTAATACGATGAAATCTGGTGTACATAAGGACACCTTGCCTGGTTCATTAGCTCAAGCGGATCAAGTGTTTTTATTTCAAGGTGAACAAGTAAAGTGGTCAGTCAGCGATTTAATTAATAATTGCCAGCAGCCTTGTATTGTTGAAGATGATATTAATCAGTTAGTGAATAAAATTACAGATTATGCACAAGCTGGCGATAGTATTGTCGTGATGAGTAATGGTTCATTCTCTTCTATTCACGAAAAATTACTTCAACGTCTTGACTTGAAATAGGTCACGTTACTCCCTTTGCTAAGCAAGAGACTTGTTTGGTGATTATCATTTAAAGTTAAGATTGATTGTATTATATTGTATGCAATCAAGCTTGACTTGAAACTATTCCACTATGAACTAAAACGATATTATTAATATGGTTTTAGCACATAAAACAATCGAATAAAGGACTGTAATATGTCGAAATACCTTCAGAAAATTATCACTGTCGGAATGATGCTAACCATGTCAGTATCGATAGTGAGCGTTAATGCCCAGGCGAAAGAATTAAAAGAAGAAAAACCTACTTGGTCGGTTAATTCGCCACAAGGCGTGTTTAAAAATGCGAGTATAGACGTGACCTCTGGTACATGGATGAATGTTGATGTTAGTCCAGATGGTACAACGTTGCTTTTTGATTTGCTCGGTGATATTTACACTATGCCAATCACAGGTGGTGAAGCTACTCCGCTAATGACAGATATTGCATGGCAAATGCAGCCGAAATTTAGTCCGAACGGCAAGTATATAGCATTTACTTCCGATGAAGATGGTGGCGATAATTTATGGATTATGAATCGAGATGGCAGTAATCGAAAAGCCGTTTCAACAGAGCCATTTCGTTTATTAAATAGCCCCGCATGGTCTCCTGATGGTAACTATTTAATTGGCAGGAAACACTACTCTAGTACACGTTCTTTGGGGGCTGGTGAGGTTTGGCTTTACCATAAAACTGGTGGTAGCGGTGTTATGTTAACTAAAAGGCCTAATGAACAAAAAGATTTAGGTGAGCCTGCTTATTCTGCTGATGGCAAGTATGTTTATTTTTCTCAAGATGCAACACCAGGGAAAACCTTTCATTATTCAAAAGATTCAGTGAAAGGTATTTACAAAATAAAACGCTTGGAGTTAGCAACAGGCGAAATTGACACCATTATTAACGGTAAGGGGGGTGCTATTCGTCCAACACCGTCACCCGACGGAAAATACCTTGCTTTTATTAGCCGTGATGACTTTTCTTCAAACCTCTATTTATACGATTTAACCAGCGGTAAAGAAACAAAAATCTATGAAAATTTAGAACGTGACTTGCAAGAAACATGGGCGATTCATGGGGTGTATCCTAATATTGCTTGGACACCTAAGAGCGATAGTTTAGTTTTTTGGAATGGTGGAAAAATTAATCGTTTAGATATTGCTTCTAAAAAATCATCAATCATTGATTTTCATGTAAAAACTGTGAAAAGAATTCAACAAGCATTGCAATTTAAGCAAGACTTACCACAAGATAAATTTAACGTAAAAATGCTTCGTGATGTTGAAATATCGCCAGATGGCGATAAGGTTGTCTTTGAATCTATGGGGCATATATATACGCGTAATATTAATAACGGTAAAGCGCAAGGTAAGGCGAAACGATTAACTAAACAACAAAGCCATTATGAATTAAACCCAAGCTTTTCTCGTGATGGTAAAAATATTGTTTATGCTACATGGAATGACGATAAACAAGGCCAGATTCGTGTTGTTTCGAGTAGAGGAGGTAAAGGCAAATCGTTATTAAATGAGCCAGGGAAATACATTGAGCCAACTTTTTCCCCTGACGGAAAAACAGTGGTATACCGTAAAATATCAGGCGGCTATATTACTCAGCCAACTTGGGATCTTAATACGGGGATTTATGCGATATCAGCTAAGGGTGAGCGCAAAGATCGTAAACCTGTTCTCATTACTAAAGATGGTAGACAGCCCCATTTTGGCAGCAGCAATAATAATATTTACGTCATGCGCAATGGTGAAAAACCGCAATTAGCGTATGTGAGTCTTGATGGAAAAGAAGACAGAGCTCTTTATCAAGGAGAGTTTGCTACTGAGTATAACGTATCACCTAACGGTAAATATTTAGCTTTTGCAGAACGTTTTAAAGTATTTGTAACCCCTTTTGTTGAACGTGGTGATGTTATTACTATTGGTCCTAAAGGAGGTAATTTCCCTGTTAAAAAATTATCAATGCGTGCAGGTGAAGGGATTAATTGGAATAGTGATTCAGATGAACTGTACTGGAGTTTAGGTGCTAATTTATTTCAAGCGAATATTACTGATCTTTTTGCAATAACTGATGCTGTGGATAAGAAAGAAAATATTGATGATACGTCTAAAGAGCCATCAGCAACAGAAGTAACTAAAACTTACCTTGGCTATACCAGTGCTGTTGACAAGCCTTCAGGTATAGTTGCTTTTGTGGGGGGTAAAGTGATTACCATGGAAGGCGATAAAGTTATCGATAATGGTACTGTTTTGGTTGAAGGTAATATAATCAAAGCGATAGGTAGTAAGTCAGATGTTACTATTCCTTCTTCAGCTATTGTTATTGATATAACTGGCAAGAGTATTATGCCGGGGCTCATTGATGCGCATGCACATGGTCCACAAGGTAACAATCAAATAATTCCTCAACAGAACTGGAAAAACTATGCCGGTTTAGCTTTGGGAGTTACCAGTATTCACGATCCATCTAATGACACTAACGAATTTTTCGCTGCGAGTGAAATGCAAAAAGCAGGAAAAATTGTTGCGGCGCGTTTATTTTCAACAGGAAAAATCCTTTATGGCGCCAATGCTGCTGGATATACGGCACATGTGGATAGTTTAGATGATGCTAAGTTTCATGTAGAGCGCTTAAAAGAAGCGGGCGCTTTTAGTGTGAAAAGCTACAATCAACCACGCAGAAACCAACGTCAGCAATTTATTCAAGCGGCACGAGAGTTGAATATGTTGGTAGTTCCTGAAGGTGGATCTTTATTGCAGCATAATTTAACTATGTTAGTTGATGGTCACACAACCTTAGAGCATTCAATTCCTGTGGCTAATATTTATGACGACGTGAAGCAGTTATGGTCGCAATCTGAAATGGCGTATACGCCTACGCTTGTCGTTGCCTATGGCGGAATTTGGGGAGAGAACTACTGGTATGATAAAACGGATGTTTGGTTACATCCTCGTTTAAGTAAGTATGTACCAAGTGAGTTTTTACAACCTAGAGCGATGCGTAGACCAAAAGCGCCATTGCATCATTATAATCACTTTAGTGTTGCTAAGGTGGCTAAAGAATTACAAGATTTAGGTATTAAAGTTAATTCAGGTGGTCATGGACAACGTGAAGGACTGGCGATGCACTGGGAAATGTGGATGATGGCGCAAGGTGGAATGACACCATTACAAGCATTAAAAACAGCGACGATATCCTCAGCGCAAACGTTAGGCTTAGACGACCAGCTTGGCTCAATTAAAACAGGTAAATTAGCCGATTTAATTGTGGTTGATGGTGATGTCAGTCAAGATATACGACAAAGTGATAAAGTAATTTATACTATGCTTAATGGTCGTTTATACAATGCTGAAACTATGGATGAAGTAGGGCATTATGATAATAAGCGTGCTAAGTTCTATTTTGAAAATTAGCAATAGAGCTAACTACATGTAATAAAAAGACTGTCTTTTTATTACAGTGTTATATGCCTGTTTATGAGGTGAATATATACCTGCTAAACAGGCATAATAAGTTAATTTTATTAGCTTAGATTAGAGTAGATTTGTTTAAATTTAAATGGTTAACTTTTATAATTATACCAATCTCACTAGCTATGTGATCATTTCTACTTGCTAAAATCACCAACTACATCGTTATTTATTTAATAATTAGAACAACTAGTTATTGCAATAAATGCCTTGTATTTGGTAATTTTTTTTACGTATAAAATTGTTCACTTAATTAATGAAACTGGTATTAACCATTTTTTCACTTAAATTTTTTCATTTAAAGGATAGCGAGTGAATTTAAGTCGCTAGGGTAATAAAAAACCTAGTAGCTTTATATGAAACAAAATTTAGTACAAGGCGATATTTATTAATAGAGAATAACTCTCAATGACAGAGAAATACGGTTGAAATCACTGGCTACTACAGTTAAGCACCTTCAAGCAAAATCACCCTTGAGCGAAAACACCAGAATACCCTTTTTTTCACTTTCCCAAGTAACTCAATTTGACGTTATTCAATATCTAATGGCTCTGGAGATAAAATAATACCGGTGTTATCAGCATAAATATGATCATCAGGTAATATGGTTACGCCACCAAAGTTAATCGCAATATCAATTTCACCAAATTCATTATCGTTAGCGCCAACAGGAATTGAAACCAGCCCTTGAATACCGATATCTATTTCTTCAATCGCGTCAACATCACGAACACTTCCATAACAAACAATACCTTCCCAACCATTGTTTGCAGCAGTTTCTGCGATATCTAAGTCAATTAATGCGCGTCTAGTTGAACCACCACCATCAATGACTAGTACCTTGTTGGTACCTTCGGTCATGACTGTTTTTTTGATTAGTCCAACACCTTCGAAGCACTTTATGGTGACTACCTTACCACCAAAAGAATGTCGGCCACCATAGTTGCTAAAAATAGGATCGATAACGTCAATTAAGTCAGCGTAGATATCACACAGTTGCGAGGTATCACATTCCATAACAATAGCCTTAAGTTTTAGAGATAATAGCTGTTAGTATAACCTGCTGAAGTGAAAATAAAATAGCTACTTGTATTTTGGACTAAAACTCTCTTTAATAGATGATTCATTCTCACTAATAATTGATATATTAATGCTTGTAAGTACGGACTCATTTACATTTTTATTTGCTATGCAAGCCATTGTGTTTGCTATTTTGTCATTAGTATTTTTAGTGTATTTTCGCTCTTTTAAACGTGAGTATGTCAAATGTTGGTTGTTTAGTTTAGTGGCATTAAGTGGTTATTATGTTCTTAGTGCAGCACTTCCTATTACCGATATCTATATAAAAAATAACAGCTTATTGCTTTTTTATGAGCAAGTTCAACAAACAGCCTTATATCTATTTCTAGCTTTTTTATTACTTGGCCTTTATCGCACAAAAAGAAAGTTCACAAAAACCTTTGTGAGTCTAGCTGTGTTACTCACTTTTTTTGTTAGCTTAACGGCATCAATTGCTTATTTACTTAGCGAAGATAACGCAGCTATGTACTTTGAGGTTAAAGCACAGGTACAAAGTTTTATTTTCATTATTAGTTTCTTAAGCGCAAGTTTATATCTCTTTATTGATCGCAAACCACATTTTTCTAGTAAACTTTTATTTGCCTTTTTCCTTATTTCTGCCATTCGTTATCTAGCTTATGTAACCATGACAGTGATGACTTTAACAGCTGAGTGGCTAAACCAATTAACGTTACTATTAACTTATTTTGATATTGGTGCTCACAGTATTTTAGGATTTATTTTACTTATTTGGATACAAGGGGATGAGCGTAATATCTCGAAACAGTCTATTCTTCGTGAGCAGTATTTAGGAAAGCATGATGTCTTAACGGGGGCGTTAAATCGCACCGAAGTGATGAAACAATTAACGGAGGCAATTACTATTGCCAAACAACAATCATGTAAACTTGCTGTATTTTTAATTGATATTAAACAGTTTAAGTTTATTAATGATACTTATGGTTTGAACGTAGGTGACTGCATACTTAAAGAAGTAGCAAACCGCTTAAATAACAGTCTTTTGAAACCAAAGGCTGTAGGGCGTTTAAGTGGTGATTCTTTTATGTTTGTCATTGAATACTATAATGAACCGTCAGTTGCTCGGGTGCCAGAGCATCTTCATCAAATTATTAGCCGCCCTTATCAATATCATGATCAAGAAGCACATATTCAAGCGAGTATTGGATATACCTCTTTTCCTGAATATGGTGAAAATGCTGAAGAACTACTACAAAATGCAAACCTAGCTTTGCATCATGCAGAAACTAATAATATATCTACCATCATTTTTGAATCAGGCATGCAAGCAGGTGGACGACGTTTATTATTAAAAGAGAAAGAGCTTAAAAATGCCATTCTTAACGATGAATTCGTTTTATATTATCAACCGCAACTAAACTTGTTAACGAATCGTTTAGAAGGTGTTGAAGCTTTGGTACGTTGGCAGCATCCAACCAAAGGTTTATTGTTACCAGGCGAGTTTTTAGATGATATAGATACTTTGTTTATGAATAGTCAGTTTGATAATTATGTTTTAAGTAAAGCCTGTAGTACGAATGCTCGATGGTATGAAAAATATAAACGCAGGGTAACTATTGCCGTTAATATTACCGCTGTTGAATTTCAAGATCCTCAATTTGTTAGTAATATTCAAACTTTATTACGTGATAATAATTTATCTCCTAGATATTTAGAGCTTGAAATTACTGAAAATGTGGTAATGACTGATATTGATACTGCCATGAACACGATTACGTCATTACAAAGTATGGGTATCAAAGTATCAATTGATGATTTTGGTACAGGGTATTCATCTTTAGCCTATTTACGCCAATTACCTATCGATAAAATTAAAATAGATCGTAGTTTTATCACTGAAGTTGCAACCAATGACTCTGATCTAACTATTGTTAAATCAATGATAAAACTCTCACATGGTTTAGGGAAGCGTGTGCTTGCCGAAGGTGTTGAAAATAAAGATCAACTTAACGTCTTACGAAATATGGGTTGCGATGCTGTTCAAGGATACCTTATTGATAAACCATTGCCGGAAGAAAAATTTGTTACTTATTTGACTAAGCAGAATAAAAGCACAAAAACTTAGTTTATGCTTATTATGAGGTTTACCTGGCTTAGTAAATTGAGATTGTCGTTAACGCGTAACTTATTAATTATATGATTTATTGTTTAGAGGGAGCTTTAGTTTGTATACGCTCTTTCGTGACTTGATCAAGCTTAATCATATAAGAATTTCTGCCAACGCCATAGAATTCTTCATCGGTAAAAATAATGGTGTTTTCGTCAGAAAAGGTCACTGCTTCTTTTTGTGTGACGATACCCAAATCAATTTTATAAGCATCACCTGAGAAAAAATCATCACCTTGCCAATTTTCAAATAACCATAGTCGTTCTGAGTCTAATAGTACTAATTTACTTCTATCTGGACTTAGAGCTGCCGACGTTATCCAGCAGAGCTTTTGATGTGTGGTACAAGTATTAAAGTTACTAATAAAACTGGCCTGATAATTATCTGCGTGATCACCAATTTTATATAAGTTAGTATCGCCATCAAACGGCTTTGTTCTATTTTTTGAAAATAAATATAAGTGTCTTTTGTAAAAAACAAACGCCTCTAAATCAAAGTTTTTTTCTGACGCTTTAGGTGGAAAGTTTCGATGCTCTGGAAAGGTGAATTTAATTATTTCCGCTTCAGTTTCGGTTCCTTTAATATCAATAGGATTCTCAATTTTATAAATGGTGAGCCACTTACGCATATTGTCATTATTACCAAAGTCACCAATAAAAAAGTGGCCAAAATCATCCTGGGTCATGTCTTCCCAGTCTAAATTTCGCCCATTAGTAATAGTAACTGATTTTTTAA
The DNA here is from genome assembly GCF_030547765.1 of Colwellia sp. 6_MG-2023. NCBI lineage: Bacteria > Pseudomonadati > Pseudomonadota > Gammaproteobacteria > Alteromonadales > Colwelliaceae > Colwellia > Colwellia sp. 6_MG-2023. The sequence goes on from NZ_JAUOPP010000002.1 coordinate 124,447, forward strand.
TTTTTCCATCGCTTTGTACTTGGTGTATTTGTGCTGAATTACCGCCATCATTGATAGCCCATAAGTTGCCTGCTTTGTCGAATTCAATCCCCGAAACTTCTTTAATTCTGCTGTCTAAGGTGACGACTTTACTACTATAGAGTTCATAAAATTCACTGATTATTACAGCTAGAACGACGACCGCACTTAGACCCACAAACGCATAAAACGATTTTTTTATCATTGATTTTCCGTGTAAAGTTAAATCTATATGGTCGTGAGTATTGAAAAGCTAGGTTGACAAAACTATATATAAACGACAATAGCACTAGAGGTACAAGAATAGCTTAATTTACAATTGAGTGATATTGATCATTGCTTCACGAGAGTGCCCAGAGGCTTTTAAATTTGTAAGATAGTGTTGCCAACGATTATTCTGTTCTGTTACTAATAACGCTATATATTTAGTTGAATATATAGCGTTATGTTGATCATCAAAAATAAACCTATAGCCATGTTTACCTAAATTTTCAATTGCGGTTAACACAACATCCTTTTTATGAGTAACTAAGCTTTGTTGTTTGGTCGGTTTATTTGCTGAAGGGGTAAAAACACGTAAATATTCAAAAGGTAAACAAGCAGACTGCCCATTGTTAAAATCAATGGTAAGACTTTTTGTATTTGTATTTATCAAAAAACTTTGAATATTCATAAGTGGTTGTAAACTCGTTAAAATATGTTTCTTATAGGATGAAACGGCTTAAATCTTCATCTTGTATTACGTCATTTAACGTTTTATCAACATGTGCTTTATCAATAACAATTTTTTCGCCTGAACGTTCATTAGCATTAAAAGATAATTCTTCCGTTAATCGTTCCATCATAGTATGCAAGCGACGAGCTCCTATGTTTTCGGTAGTTTCATTAACTTGCCAAGCAGCATTCGCTATTGCTTGAATACCGTCATCACTAAACTCAATATCCACGCCTTCTGTTGCTAATAACGCAATATACTGCTCTGTTAGTGAGGCGAAAGGTTCTGTTAATATTCTAACAAAATCTTCTGTTGTTAACGCTTTTAGCTCTACTCGAATAGGTAGGCGACCTTGTAATTCAGGAATTAAATCTGAAGGTTTAGCCATTTGGAAGGCACCTGAAGCAATAAATAGAATATGATCAGTTTTAATCATGCCATGCTTAGTACTAACCGTTGAGCCTTCAACTAAAGGTAATAAGTCTCGCTGTACGCCTTCACGTGATACATCACCGCCACTATTACTATCAGCACGCTTACAAATTTTGTCTATTTCATCAATAAAAACAATCCCATTTTGCTCTACCGCATAAATAGCTTTTTGCTTAATATCATCTTGATTAACGATTTTAGCGGCTTCTTCTTCTTGCAACGCCTTAAAAGCATCTTTAATTTTTAATTTGCGCTTTTTAGTTTTATCATTCGACATACTTTGGAACATGCTTTGCAATTGCGAAGTCATGTCTTCCATGCCTGGAGGTGCCATAATTTCTACGCCGACTTGCGGTGCAGCTAAATCAAGTTCAATTTCTTTATCGTCTAATTTACCTTCACGCAATTTTTTACGGAATACTTGACGAGTATTGTTATTCTCACCGTCTACATCATTTTTTTCAGCGTTTCCAAATCCATCACGAGCAGGAGGTAATAACACATCTAAAATACGCTCTTCAGCGGCTTCTTCTGCTAAATGTTGCACGCGATTCATTTCGTCTTCTTTAACCATTTTAATTGCCATATCGGCAAGGTCACGAATAATCGTCTCAACTTCTTTACCTACATAACCCACTTCTGTGAATTTTGTGGCTTCAACTTTAATAAAAGGAGCATGTGCCAGTTTTGCTAAACGACGTGCAATTTCAGTTTTACCTACACCGGTAGGGCCTATCATTAAAATGTTTTTTGGGGTTACTTCATTGCGTAGCCCTTCGTTTAGTTGCATACGACGCCAGCGGTTACGTAAAGCGATGGCAACAGCACGTTTGGCTTCGCTTTGGCCGACAATATGGGCATCTAATTCATGGACAATTTCGCGGGGAGTCATATCTGACATATTTTAATCCTCGTTTTGTCTTGATTCATCAAAACAATAATCTTTTTGAAAATATAATGGAGAAACTACTATTAAGCTTGTGGCTTACAATTCATCTATCGTTTGAGATTGATTAGTGAAAACACATATATCACCAGCAATTGTTAAGGACTTCTCTACAATTTCTTTGGCGCTTAAGTCGGTGTTTTCTAATAGTGCGATAGCGGCTGATTGGGCAAAATTACCTCCACTACCAATAGCGATTAAGTCATGTTCGGGTTGAACAACATCACCATTACCGGTAATAATTAATGAGGCAGTTTCATCAGCAACAGCTAATAAAGCCTCAAGCTTTCTAAGGGCGCGATCACTACGCCAATCTTTGGCTAGTTCAACAGCAGCTTTGGTTAAATGGCCTTGATGTTGTTCAAGTTTACTTTCAAAACGCTCGAAGAGGGTAAAAGCATCAGCAGTACCGCCGGCAAACCCCGCCAATACTTTGTTGTTATATAAACGACGAACTTTTTTGGCATTACCTTTCATAACGGTATTACCTAGTGACACTTGACCGTCACCACCAATGGCTACTTTGCCATTACGTCTAACTGAAACAATAGTAGTCATGTTAACTCCAATCTCAATAAATACATTTTTTTGTTGTAAATAAAGTTGGGGTTATTAATGAGTTTTCAAGGATAGAATTTATTTTATCGTCATTCTATCCAATTTATTTTGAAGGATAGGTTATTTCCATAACCAAATCTGACAACCATTAATGTTGTTATTACGTAATTTGTGTTTATCTTGCTCTGCAGCGCGTTTTCGTGAATATGGACCTAAAACGACTTTATGCCATATATTATTTTTACCTTGTGCAGTTTGAATTGAACTTTCTAACCCGGAGAAAGCTATTTTAGCTCTTAGTGATTCTGCTTGGGCTGCTGTTTTAAAAGAACCACATTGCATTTTATAAGGACCATTTTGTTTAACTTCATACTGTCCTACTTCAATTTCTTTGGTTTTTAAATTTTCAACATAAGTCCATTTTTCTTTAGGAGGCTCAGGTAAGTCTTTCTCTTTTTTAGGCTTAACTTCATGTTGAGTTTGAATAGGCGTTTTAGTTGTTTCATCTGTTTTTAAAAACCATAAACTATAGACAAAAACGGAAATAAATATGATGGCTATCAGGCCTAAAAACTTGAGTTTTCGAGTCGAAGTTGGATCTGGTTGTGCCGATTTTTTTTTGTAAGGGCTATTTTTTTTCTTTTTTTGCGGCGTACGAGAAATATAATCTTGATTTGACATGAACTACAGAAGAACCAGGAAGAATGTAGGCTATTTTATACTTAAGTTATTTCTAATTACAAGTAGATATAGCGAAAGCAAAACTATCCAGTAAAAGTAGGCTGCAGTTTAATTATTTGATTACCAATTTAAATCAATAGGATCAATGTCTAAACTCCAACGTACTTTACTTTGCCATTCATTATTTGGGATGGCAGCTAGTAATTGGAAAATAGCAATATGCAGCTCTTTTCTTGATTTAGCCTGTAAAATTAAATGATAACGAAATTTGCCTGCCTTTTTCTCCATTGCTGCAGGAACAGGTCCGGCAAATTGACAGTTAGTGAAAGTAAGCTCAGTTAATAGTCGTAAGAACTTTTCAGGATAGCTTGGGTAATTGGCTTCAGCGCGGAATAAGGCTTGATAACTAAAAGGTGGCAACATAGCTTGCTTTCTTTCAGCTAACGCTTGTTTGGCAAAGTGTTGGTAGCCGTTATGCACTAGGTCTTGTAATAAAGGATGATCAGGGTAACTTGTTTGTACTAATACTTTACCTGGTTTACTCGCACGACCGGCACGGCCAGCTACTTGGATTAATAGTTGTGCCATTTGTTCGCTAGCACGAAAATCAAAACTGAATAATGCACCATCACCATCAAGCACCGCTACCAAAGTAACGTCAGGAAAATGATGACCTTTAGCTAGCATTTGTGTACCAATAAGTAATTGATGTTTCTTATCTGTTATTTCTTGTAGTAGCTTAGTTAATTCACCTTTTTTACGGGTGCTGTCTCTGTCTATTCTTACCACACTAACATCAGGAAATATTTCACCAATACGTTGTTCTAACTGTTCCGTTCCTTGACCTACCGGCGCAATACGAACACTACCGCATTTTGGACATTGTTTGGGGACACGCTTTTGGCTACCACAATGATGGCAAATTAATAGTTGTTGTTTTTGATGATAAGTATAAGGTTTATCGCAACGCTGGCAGTCAGAAAGCCAATGGCATTCTTGACAATTTATCGCGGGCGCATAGCCTCGTCTATTTAAAAAAATAAGAGCTTGTTCACCACGTGCTAGTGTTTGCTTGATTTCATGTTTTAACGTGCCCGACAAACCAAATTCCATTTGTTGCTGAGCAACATCAATTAATGTTATTTGCGCTTTACTGCTTTTTCCAGCTCGCTTACGTAGCTGGTGGTATTGGTACTTGCCAGACAAGGCATTTTGTAATGATTCAAAGCTAGGTGTAGCACTGCCTAAAATAATAGGAATATTTGTTTGCCTAGCGCGTAAAATAGCAATATCTCGACCATGATAACGAAAACTGTCTTGCTGCTTTAACGAGCTGTCGTGCTCTTCATCAACAATAATCATACCTAGCTTGTGCAAGGGGGAGAAAATAGCCGATCGTGTGCCTATAACAATGGCTGCACTGCCTTGTTGGGCGCTTAACCAAGTATCTAAACGCTCAGTATCGTTAAGATTAGAGTGATGCAAAGAAATAGGCACGCTAAATCGTTGCTCAAAGCGTAATAATGTTTGTGGTGTTAAGCCAATCTCGGGAACAATCACTAATACTTGCTGATGATTTGCTAATACATTTTCCATGGCCTGTAGATAAACTTCCGTTTTACCACTGCCAGTCACGCCGTCAATTAAGTGGCAAGAGAAGCGATCTAATGATTGATTGATTGCAGCAACAATCAATGCTTGCTCGGTTGATAGCACTTGTTTGTTTTCTTGGGTTAGTTTGCTGTCTTGCCACGAAAATTGCCCTGGTTTATGTTTTACCTGCTTGATAAGATCTTTAGCAACCAAGGCATTTAACTGTGCTTTGCTATAACCTAAAGTCCGTAACTCAGCCCAGCTAATTCCATGGTGTTTTGCGATTAATTGAAAAAGTGCGAACTGTTTTGGCGCTTTAGTTTCAACCTTAGCTAATTGCTCTTGCTGTTCATTTTCGATTAGCTCAGCACTTTGCCAAACCATCGGCGGCTGTAGATCTACTTTTTTTACCTGACGTAATAATTTGGGTAGTGCTTGTTGAAAAACGTCACCAATAGGGTGGTGATAGTAATTAGCACATAATTTTAGATAATTAACCAAAAAATCGCTCAAGTGGAAGCTATCGTTAAGGCGTTGTGAAATAGGTTTTATTTTTGAGTCAATATCACACTTGTCAGTTATCGCGATCACAATAGCAATAACTTTTCTTGCACCAAATGACACAGCAACACGTTCACCAATTTTTATTGGTGGTGTTTGTAGTTCCTCAGGTACTTGATAGGTAAACAGCTGGCGCATAGGAACGGGAACTGCTACTTGTACATATTGCTCAGACACGAATAATATAGAATGCTTGTTATAAGAATAGGCCGTTTATATTACCGTAAAAATTACTATTTATTAATAAGTCTTTTTTAGTCAGTTTAGTATCAGTTTAGCTTGCAGTCGGTGCGGTGATCATTTATTATTCGCCTCCATTAATTTTTACACCGTATGGTGCTTGGCGTTTTAAGTTCATATAACTAAAGCGGCTGAGTGGCGATACGCCCAATTTCTCGAAAGAGATATAGAGGTCCCCATGAAAGACGGAATTCATCCTAATTATGTTGAGTTTAAAGCAACTTGTTCTTGTGGCAATGTTATTACAACTCGTTCAACAGCAGCTAAAGACGTGCATTTAGACGTATGTTCAGAATGTCACCCTTTTTACACTGGTAAGCAGAAAGCTGCTGAGACCGGTGGTCGTGTTGATAAATTCAACAAACGTTTTGGTGCTCTTTCTAAGAAGTAATTTTTACTTTTTAGTTTCTTTTCTTGTTATTAAGAAAAGTAGCATCGAAAAAAGCGCCGAAAGGCGCTTTTTTTATTTCTGACATTTGTAGATTTTAGTACTCTATTTTTTGTGGTGTTTCTGCTACATTAACCATCCTAGAAAAACCTTCTCAAATTTAAAATTAAGGCTCAATAAATGGCAGAAAGAAAGCCAGGTAAATTTGCTAAAGAAAGGCAATTTATCAAAGATAAGCAAATTGATGCATTAAAAACGCCACCGCATTCATTAGAAGCTGAACAATCTGTGTTAGGTGGTTTATTGCTTGATAATGAAACTTGGGATCGTGTTTCAGAAAAAACAGTGGCTGATGATTTTTATAGTCGTTCACATCGTCTGATTTTTGAAACTATTGGCGCCCTAATTGAACTAGGTGAACCGGTTGATTTAATTACGCTGTCTGAAGCCTTAGAAAATGATCAAAAGCTTGATGATGCAGGTGGTTTTGTTTATCTCGCTGAGATGATGAAAAATACACCAAGTGCGGCTAATATTACAGCTTATGCTGATATTGTTCGGGAACGTGCCGTTACGCGAGAAATGATCAGCGTAGCTAATGAATTAGCGGAAGCTGGTTATGATACGCAGGGTCGCTCTAGTGCCGATTTACTTGATTTTGCGGAAACGAAAGTATTTGCAATAGCTGAAAAACGCGCTAACAAGTCTGAAGGGCCTGAAAGCTTGCATTCAGTGTTAGAAAAAACCGTCGATAGAATTGAAAAACTATGTTCAACGGAGACCGGTGGTGTTACTGGTGTTCCTAGTGGCTTTGCTGATCTAGATAAAATGACGGCTGGTTTACAAAAGTCAGATTTAATTATTGTTGCTGCTCGTCCATCAATGGGTAAAACAACCTTTGCAATGAACTTGGCTGAACATGCTGCAATGACACAAGAGTATCCGGCATTAATCTTTAGTTTAGAGATGCCTGCGGATCAAATTATGATGAGAATGCTAGCCTCTTTAGGGCGCATTGATCAAACTAAAATTAGAACTGGGCAGCTAGACGATGAAGATTGGGCTCGCTTGTCTTCTACTATGGGCTTACTAATTGAAAACGGCAAAATGTTTATTGATGATGCTGCGGGCTTAACACCAACAGAAGTACGCTCTAGAGCGAGACGTATTCATCGAGATCATGGTGGTATTTCTATGATCATGATCGATTACTTACAACTTATGCGCGCACCTCAGTTTTCAGATAATCGTACTTTAGAAATAGCAGAAATTTCTCGCTCATTAAAAGCCTTAGCTAAAGAGTTACAAGTACCGGTAGTGGCGCTTTCTCAGCTAAACCGTGGCTTGGAGCAACGTAGTGATAAACGTCCAATTAACTCAGATCTACGTGAATCAGGTTCAATAGAGCAAGATGCCGATTTAATCATGTTTATTTACCGTGATGAGGTATATCACGATGATAGTGAATTTAAAGGGATGGCAGAAATTATTATTGGTAAGCAACGTAACGGACCTATTGGCCGTGTTCCACTGACTTTCCAAGGTAAGTACTCACGCTTTGATAATTATGCTGGGCCACATGTGCTTGAAGAAGATTAGTTGAGTGAGTATTGGCTTGTATTATTTTTTTGAATGTAAGCCTTTACTTAAGACTAATATTTTAACTTAACAGTAGTCATTGTTATAACGGATGCTAACTAATTGATTCCTTATATTATTCACCGTTGATGGTAGCTATTACTGTACGGCTACCACCATAATCTCTATGCTCGCCTAAATAAATACCTTGCCAAGTACCTAGGTTTAGTTGCCCATTAGTAATAGGAATAGTAATGCTTGAGCCGAGTAAACTAGCTTTTATATGGGCTGGCATGTCGTCATCACCTTCATAGGTGTGTTGATAATAAGGGGCTCTTTCAGGAACGAAAGTATTAAAGTGTTTTTCCATATCGGCGCGAACTGTTGGGTCGGCATTTTCGTTAATCGTTAGTGACGCGGAAGAATGTTGAATGAATAAGTGTAGTATGCCGTGTTGCACTTTTTCTAAGCCAGTAAGTTGTGCTTGAACTTCATTGGTAATTAAATGAAATCCACGACTTTTGTTGGTTAACTTAATCTCCGTTTGTATCCACATATTAATATTTTCCTTTATAATACCAATCTCACTAGTTATATGATCATTTCTACTTGCTAAAATCACCAACGATATCGTTATTTATTTAATAATTAGCACAACGAGTTATTGAAATATATGCCTTGTATTTGTCAATTTTTTATACGTATAAAATTGTTCACTTCATTAATGAAATTGGTATAACTATTCTGTTATCTCTGCTTTATTTAAACGTTCAAAAGCTGAAATAGTTTGTGGTATCAATTGCTCAATGATTTCAATATGCGGGCTTTGCGCTTGATAACGGGCGTAGAGCGTTTTATATATACCCGTCTCACCAATACGTTTAGTTTGTACTAATGATTGCTTGCTTAAACTATTTACTAACCATTTAGGCAACACCGCTATACCCATATTAGCAGCAACCATTTGTAATATCATATGACTATTCGCAACTTGTTTGATCGCTTTTGGTTTGTATTTATTACCAGATTCTTGATTAGTATTTTTATTTAAAAAAAGCTTAAAGAGATCAAGCTCTTCTATTTTCACTGGGTAGGTGAGTAAAGTGTAGTGGCTAAAGTCAGCGGCTGATAAAAAATCTTGGGCTGTGGTTTCACTTTCTTTTGCTAGTACAGCAACTACTTCATAGGTTCCAAGTGATTGATAAATATAGTTATCGTTTTCATTTTTTTCATCAATAAATAGAATGTCGACATCATCAGCAGGTTTATTAGTAATAGGTTTAGGAAAAGCTTGCTCTAATGACGTTTTACCAAAAAAGGTTTGCTCCATAAAGTTAAGTTTTAATTTTGGATACTGTTGTGAAAATTGCTCGGTAATAGGTAATAACCACTGAAAACAAGCGTGACAGGCTATAGCTAAATTGAGGTGAGTTATGGTGCTTTTTTCTGTTTTTAATTCGTTTAGTGCCGTACTTATTTTAGGCAAAATATTATTGGCTAAAGTTAGTAATACTTGCCCTTTTTCGGTGAACTGAACAGGCGACGTATTACGAATAAAAAGTTGTGTATTTAAGCGCTGCTCTAAGTCCTTTAACTGATGAGAAAGCGCTGACTGACTAACAAAAAGTGCATCAGCGGCCTTTCTTATATTCCCGGTGTTTGACAAGGTGGTGAGTGTTTTTAGGTGCTTTATCTCAAACATTATGAAAATTCCTTCATGTCCATCGTGAATTTTTACCCGTTCAGCAACTAGGTATTATTTAAAAGTATAAACGTTTAAGCGTCTAGACGTCTAGATGTTTTTTTGTTTGTTTGTAAGTAATGAATTCAATTGGAGCAAGCCATGTAAAGTTACCATTTATATTTTGCTTATTGGCGCTAAACGGAAGGCGAGGGAGTTAAGCTACTATTAGATAATATGGCACTAGCTGCTAAATAATTAAGTACAAAGTGTATTTACTCATTTAGTCACAATAATGTAGCAAGTAAACTTTTAGAATCTGCAATAAGAACCTCGACCCTGCATGATCGAGGTTTTCTATAAGTTTAAAAAGCTCTTAGCTTATTCTTCAAGGAAGCGAATAGTACTTGGGTTTAAGTTTGTCGCTAAACGTTCGTTTACTATTTCATTCGTTTCACTGTTGATAATATCAATACCAGGTGCACTCGGTGTTGGCATACTTAGCCATAGGAAATTGGCATTATCTAAACCAAGAAAGTTAATTCCTTCTGTACCTGTGTTCGCTACATTACTCTCTGTAATTTCGCCAGTGGTTGGGTTAAATTGGTATAGTGATGATATTTCATGAAAGCTTGGTACAAACACTGATTCACTAGTATAAAAATAGCCTTTTTCTGCTGATACAATAACGGCACTTTTAATAAAGCCACTAACGTTGTCTGTAATACTGCCCGCATTAAGTACTTGGCGAACGCTATAATCGGTTGGTTCAATTTCTTCAATACGACTCAATGTTAAATCAGTGTTGCTATAATCGCTACGGGTACTGATATATATTTTATCATTGCCTGTAGTAATGCTGTTTTCAAGTGGATTTAACCCTTCTAAAGGAATACCTTTAACAGTATCGTCACTATTAGCGTTAGTTTCTATTTCTTCATCAGTCGCGGTATCAAACACTGCTACATAACTAGTATTTGGTGCATAAGCATCTGATAAACGTTGCATAACAATATAAAGCTTACCATCGTTAATAACTGCAGCAGCAGGACTTGGTGTGCCATTGGTATTGTTTTCAGGCACATAACTAGATAAATCTAATTCACCCACTTTAAAGTCATCAATATTATCGGCTTGTGGGTTAACAACCCATACCTGGCTTGAACCATAGCGTAATAAGTAGGCTTTTGTATCGTCTAATGATACTAACGAATATGGGTTACGGCTAATTGAATCTTGGCTATCTTGTGTTGAAAAAGACCATATTGCAGTATCTCTTTCACTAACTTCAGCACCATTATATTTAGTGATGGTATCAATGAAAAATCGACCGATATGGTAAACATCAGTTTTGTAGCTAGCTAACGTATAGTCAGAAGCATCTTTGATATAATAACCACTATTAACTTGTTGAGTTTCCCCGTCCATATATACAACTTCAGAACTGCTATAGTCTGGCGCTATTGTTTGCACTACCGCTAATGAAGGAGTGTCTTTAATATCGCCAACAGTAACCGTAATACTTAATTCATCAGAGAGTTCACCACTATCAGTAGCCGTAACGGTAAGTACGTATGGACCCGTATCACCGTTGTCAAAATCAGGCGCGGTATTAAATGTTAGTAATCCACTTTGATCAATAGTAAATAGTGAATTATCTGCGCCTGAAAGGCTGAATGTTATGGCATCATTATCAGAATCTGTCGCAGTATATTGAGCTACAGTTAATGAGTTTTCAGCAACAACAGGTGCCGTTTCACCGGTGAGCGTTGGAGCATTATTGCTGTCTGAATTACAACCACTTAGCAAGGCAGCTGAGATTAACAAACTTAGGGGTAATACTTTTTTTGTATAGGTTGTTGACATTTATAGATCCTCTATTGAAAATTTGAGTTGAATACTTTTACCTTGAGCTGGCCTATTGGCCAGGTCTTGATATTTTTCGTTAAATACATTGTTAAATGATAAACTGGCGTTGTATTTTGGTGTTTGCCAGTTCAGTGCAATGTTCGTTAGGCTACGGTCGGCTGGATTACCGCTACCGAGATTACTATTTGTTGATTGAAATTGGTTGTTGCGATTAAAATAGAGCTCTTTATCAAGGTTGCTATTTATTTTTATCTGCCAATTGGGTTTGATCTTATATAATAATGAAGCACTGTATTGTTGGTGATAGATACCTGGTAGCTTTTTATTATCAAAAGCAATAAATGGTGAAGAGGTATCACTATCAATAAGGCTAACTTGCATTGAAAGCGATAAATTATCAAGTAATGAAATATTTCCCTGGAGTTCAAAACCATTTAATAAAGCGCCACCCACATTAGTATAAGAGCCAACACCACTAGAGTTAAAAATTGCAACAATTGAGTTCTCCAAGTCTTGACGGTAAAGAGAAGAAGATAGATTGAATTGCTTAACTTGGTATTGGAGCCCTAGAGTGATTGTGTTTGCTTCTTCTGGTAATAAATTGCCATTACCTTTAAAAGATCCTCGGTCACCAAACAGCTCAAAGAGGGTTGGTGTTCGAATACCATTACTAAAGTTTACAGAAGTATTCAAGTTTCCCGTTCCGTAATTAATCCCCAATTCTTGAGTAGAGTAATGGGTATTTTTAGTCTCTTTTTGACTATCGATTGCGTTTAATGCGCTATTGGCATTCTTTTCTCGTAATTGATTACCTAATATGTAGCTGCTAATAGGATAACTATCGCTTTTCCATTCAATACGTGCACCAAAATTTATTTGTGTTTGTGCTGCTTCAACATCACAACTACTGATGCCATTACATTGAATGGCTTCACCATTTTGAGTGCTGAATGAGCTAAAATTCTGCCTGCTAATATCAACAAATGGTGTGAAACTTAGTGTCGACCAGTTAATATTTGGTTTAATACTAATCTGCTGTTTAGTGTTTTTGTAATCGCTAGTTTTTATTCTGTCTTCGTTTGGACGCTCTAAATACAGTTCATCTTTGGTTTCACCAGAATAATTAATTTCAATTCCTTCAAAATTTATATCACCGAAACTATTAATATCAGCTAACCAATAATGTTGAATACTGTATCTAATTTGATCACTCTCTAATGTAGAGCTATTTTCTGGAGAGTTATTCTGATAGTTAGCTAGGGCTTTGTCTTGTTTGTTATATTGCAAATTAAAGCGCAATTGGTGCTGATCTAACTGAACATTGTCATTAATAAACAATGATAGCTTTTCAAATTTATTATTTCTTAATGGTTCATTAATTGATTCAGAAGGGTTTATAAAGCTTTGAGGAACTAAATAGTTATAGTCATTATCACTGACCAAGTAATTTCCGCCGAATGCTAGGCTGTGTTTTTTAAAAGCATTATTACTTAAAAAATTAACTTCTTTATAGCCAAATGAACCTATCGATAACGCAATTTTCTTTTTGTTTTCACTTGGGTTATAAGTGTTTACTCTGATGACCCCGCCAATTGGGGTAGAACCTGTTCCTAGTGCTTGGCTTTTACTAATCTCAATGCTCTCAATTTGATCCGTCGGTATTTGGTTAAGATCAAAACCACCAAATTGACTATCGTTGACGAGTTGCCCATCGATATACATTTGTACTTGTTTACCACTCGAACCCCGGATAGAAATAGAGACAGGGTTACCTAAACCACTAATCTGTCTTATTTGTATACCATTGATATTCTTAAGAGCATCAGATAATGTTTGTGCAGAAGTAATTAAATCTTCACGATGTAATACTTGATAATTGACACTATTGAATTCATGAGAATTGACGATTTCAATGGTTTCTATATCCGTTTCTACACTATCTATATTTGATTGTGCACCATAACTTATTTTGGTAAAAAACAAGCAACAGCAGTAAAAACTAAGTGAAGGTATTGAGAGTAATTTATTCATAATTATTCGAACGTTTTATCTGAAGTGTTAGCTTGGTAGAAGGCTCTGCTTTTATCTATATCGGCACAGAGTTTGGATAAGGCAGTTAAGCTTCTCATCGTCATACGATGCATTGAATCAGCATTTGGTTGAATTATTTGTTCGTTTTTAACGGCAGGTATAATTGGCCAGTCTTGCCAGTTGAAACCGACTTTAGCACTTTGATTTGCCGATAAAGGCTGAATAATTAATTGAATAGGTGCTTGTAATACTTTCTCTATATTTACTTGGGGATAGGCTATATCCACTTGCTCAAACGGATTATTGGCTTGGCAAATATTCAAGAATTGTTGAGGCCAACTATCTTTCGCTACCGTGGTTAATGGCTTAGACCATAATTCGTAAAAAATCGTGATAGGCGGTTTATTTTGGTATTGAGTTTTTATAAGGTTGAGTTGGCCAAGTAGTTTCTCGGCTTGAGCATTGGCTTTTTGTTCATGACCTGTTAATTGACCAAACTCACGCATTTCTTTCGCAATATCTTCGAAACTATGCGGTTGAGAATAGATAATGTTAAAGCCGAGTTGCTCTAATCGAGTAATGTCATCACTTGGGTTACCACTTTTCCAAGCGATAATATAATCAGGTTGTAATGTAATAAATTTTTCAATTTGCAGGCGTAAGTAATTACCCACAATAGGGATCTCTTTTGCTTGCTCGGGGTAGTCGGCAAATGTTGTGGTACCGATAATTTGTTCACCTGCTCCTATGTCATATAACATTTCTACAATATGAGGAGAAAGTGCGATAATACTAGGCTTCTGTGCTGCTCTTGAGGTTGGTGAACTGTCAGCAATACTTGCAAAGCTCAAGCTAATTAAAGCGAATAATATTAATTTGAGGGCTATATTTTTCATCTAGTAGATTTACCTTTATTACTGACAGCAATGCGCTACCAATCAATACCTTGTTGTGCTTTTATACCGTTATCAAATGCATGTTTAATTGATTGCACTTCACTCACAGTATCTGCTAAGTCAATGATAGCGCGGTGACAACCTCTACCTGTAATAATGGCGTGTTGGTTTACTGGACGGTTTTTTAATGCTTCAAGTACTTCATCTAACTCAATATACTTATAAGCAACCATGTAGGTTAATTCATCCATTAAAACCACATCAATACTTTCATCTTGTAATAATTTTTTGTTTTTTAGCCAAACTTGTTGTGCTGCGGCAATATCTTGCGTTTTGTCTTGTGTGTTCCAAGTAAAACCAGTTCCCATCACGTCAAAACCAACACCTGCATTTTCTAATAATGAACGCTCTCCACAAGCCCATGTACCTTTTATGTACTGAACAACAGCTGCTTTTAAGCCATGACCGACAGCTCGAGCAACAGTACCAAAACCAGATGTTGATTTACCTTTGCCATTACCAGTAATAACAATGATCAAACCTCGTTCTTCTTGAGCATTATCTATACGTTGATCAACTTTTTCTTTCACAGCTTGCATACGTTTTTTATGTTGTGCATTTTTTTGATCTAGGTTCTTTTTTGAATCGTTTGCTGAGTTATTATCTGTCATTTTATCTATCACTTTGCGTTTGTTTTATCGTTAAAATAAGCATTTAAGTAATCACTATTAATTAATATTTCTTGTTTTAACCATAATAAATAAGAAAAATATACTGCCTAAAGCAGAGGTTATTATACCAATGGGAATTTCAGCATTCGCTAATGCGGAGCGGGCAATAATATCGACCCAAATTAAAAAAATCCCACCAATTAAGGCACTACCAATAATCAGTTTTAATGTAGTGACTCCAAATACTTGACGCACAATATGTGGGATCATTAAACCTACAAACCCTATGCCACCACAATAAGCGACAATGGTAGCAGTTAAAGCGGCACAAAGAGCGAGCATGAGTAATCTTAGTTTATCTACATTAATACCTAAGCTTGCTGCACTTTCATCACCAAGTAAGAGCGCGTCAATTTGACGATGTAGGGCGGTAATGATGACAATAGTGATGAGCAATACCGCGGTAATAGCATAAAAGTTACTCATCTCAACACGCGCTAGACTGCCCATAAGCCAAAAAATAACGCGATTAGTAGCATAGGGCTCACCAAAGAAAAGAATAAATTGCGTCACGGCAGCAAGCATAAATGAAACTGCAATACCGGTAAGTAATAATTGTTCCATTCGCTGTAATACTTTGGCAATAATAAGCACAATAACTATCGCTAATAAAGCACCCAAAAAGGCAGCAAGGGGAAGGGCAATAGCGAGTTGTTGTTCTAAACCAATGCTAGTTAACGAAATATTAGCAATAGTTACACCTAAGCCTGCACCCGATACTATGCCAAATAAATAAGGATCGGCTAATGGGTTACGGGTTGTATTTTGTAAAATTGCCCCTGCAATGGCTAATCCCATGCCAGCCACTAAGCCTACTAATACTCTAGGTATTCTGACTTGCCAAATCACCATTTGGCTTATTTTGTCTGGGCAGTTACCCACTAGACACTGAAAAATTTGAGTGTGATTGATATCTGCTGGTCCATAACTTAAACCTGCGATAGCTGAGAGCAAGGTGAAAATAATTAAGGAGATAACAATGAAGTATGATCTAGTCATTTTTATTCCTTAAATTGATTGTTTGTTGTTCTGGTAACGAGAAAAATACACGAGGTTTATGTTGTAAATCATCTTTTATGATTGAGCATGGTAATCTAAAAACTTTACTTAACTGGGTCTGTGTTAATACTTGCTCAGGTGTGCCATCAGCAATCAATTTACCTTGCTCTAATAATAATAATCGTTGGCAATACTGACTGGCCAAATTCAGATCGTGGACTGTCATGATTACCGTTATATTTAATTGATTAACTAGATTTAATACTTGGTGCTGATAATAAACATCAAGATGATTGGTTGGTTCATCTAAAATAAGTATTTGTGCCTTTTGTACTAGCGCTCTAGCAATCAGGACACGTTGTTGTTCACCACCGGAAAGTTGACTATAGGGCATCTTTTCTGTGTTAGATAAGCCCACTTTTTCTAACGCAAGTTTTATCTGTTGTTTGTCATGGTCATTATCAATGGCAAATAAACCTTTAAAAGGTAATAACCCCATTCTGACAATATCGAGCACAGTTAATGAGAAAATCGCTTCTGCTTTTTGGGTTACATTGGCAAAATTTCGGGCTAATTCTCGAGCAGAATAACCACTAATTATTTTGTTTTTTAGATGAACGGAGCCTGATAATGCTACGGTTTTATTGTGCTGTTGTTGATTGGTAATGCAACGCAATAAACTCGTTTTACCAGCACCATTTGGACCAATAATACCGATCACTTCTCCCTTACTCACGTTAAAGGAGATATTATTAAGGATGGCTTTATTGTTTACTTGCCAATGAAGCTGGTGAACTTTCAGTAGTACTGACATTGTTTGTTGGTGTTTTCCCGCACGCAAAATTTTTAAGGTTTGTTAATTATATTAAAAGGTTAAGTATCTGACTTATCGTTAAATTATTACCAATAAATAATGGTAGTAACTTATGAATCACAGTTGCGGGTACAGTGGAGGAATTCTTTATTAAAAATAAAGGCACCTCATTCCTTAACCATTTGGAGAGTTTACGCAGATAGTACAAAATAAGCAAGCTTTAGCGGTTTAGACGTCTAAATATCAATAAAAGAAAATAGGTAAAATTTCACTTATCACTTATTTTTCATCTACACTGAAGATAGGTTTAATATTTTCAGGAGTAAACAATGAAAGGTAACAGTAAAGTTATTGCGAGTCTTAATGGTTTATTACATAACGAGCTTGCCTCGATCGATCAATATTTTATCCACTCTCGTATGTATCAAGATTGGGGCTTAGATAAGCTATATGACCAATTAGAGCATGAAATGCAAGAAGAGCTTACTCATGCTGATGCACTAATAAAACGTATTTTATTTCTTGAAGGAGTACCTAATTTATCAGATCGTCGTGATTTACTTATTGGTGATGATGTTAGTTCAATGTTAAAAAATGATCTTATTTTAGAAATGGAGGTTGTGGCAGGACTTAAAGAAAGTATTAAATTATGTGAAGCTGAAGGAGATTACCAAAGCAGAATTATGTTAGAAAAACTCTTGGAAGATACTGAGGAAGATCATGTTTATTGGCTTGAAAGACAAATAGGGCTAATTGATAAGATTGGACTAAATAATTATATTCAATCACATATGGGTAATCACCTAGGTGGATAAACTAACAAGAGGGTTTTATTATGAAAGGGGATAAAGGTATTATTGCTTTGTTAAACAAAGCACTTGCGGTTGAGTTGATTGCAATTAATCAGTATTTTTTACATGCCAGAATGTATAAGAACTGGGGGTTGGAGCAATTAAACAAAGCGGATTATAAAACATCAATTAAAAAAATGAAGCAGGCTGATTCGTTAATTGAACGCATTCTTTTTTTAGAAGGTTTACCTAACCTACAAGATCTCGGTCGATTACATATTGGTGAGGAAACAACTGAAATACTTCAAGCGAATATAGCATTAGAGCATAAATCTCGTTCAGTACTACAAGAATTAATTGAGTCATGTGAACTGCAGCAAGATTATATTAGTAGGGATTGTGCTGAAAGCTTATTAGAAAGTGTTGAAACACAAATAGACTGGATTGAAGAGCAGCAATATTTAATTACGAATGTAGGGTTAGAAAATTACCTACAAACAATGATGAATTAAGCAACAAAGGCCTCAGTTTCTGCAATTTGTACTAATTTATCATTCAGAATACTTTTACTGCATTGGCAACATTTCCCACACTGTGAACCAATTTTTAATTCACTTGTTAATTGTTTCATGGTGTGAGCACCGTTGTCCACAGCGGCTTTAATTTGGGTGTCGGTTACGCCAAGACACAAACAGACATACATAAGTAATACCAAAAATACTTTAATTAAAATCAATGTTGATATAGTAATGTAAACAAGAGTGATTATCAATAAGGTTTGTGGTTTTTATTTAGTATTATGTTTTATATTCCATAAAAAAAGCAGCTAAAGCTGCTTTTTTTATTTAAGGTATGAAGTCTATATTACCAAATTTTAACGCGTTTTTCTGGTGCTATATACATTGCATCACCTTCTTTCACATCGAATGCTTCGTAGAATTCATTCATGTTTGAAAGCGAACCTAAAGCACGGAATTCACCTGGTGAATGAGGGTCTGTTGCTACGCGGTTACGCATTGATTTTTCAACAATTTTAGAACGCCAAATTTGAGCATAACCCATAAAGAAACGTTGATCACCCGTTAAGCCATCAATTACAGGTGCTTCTTTACCATTTAATGATGCTTTATACGCTTTATACGCAATAGTTACACCTGATAAATCACCAATATTTTCGCCTAAAGTTAATTCACCATTTACGTTTAAATCATCAAATACTTGATAAGCAGCATATTGATCTACTAAGGCCTTAGTGCGAGCAGCAAACTCTTTAAGGTCTTGTTCTGTCCACCAATTACGTAAGTTACCTTTGGCGTCATATTTACTACCTTGATCATCAAAACCATGACCCATTTCATGACCAATAACTGCACCAATACCACCGTAGTTTACGGCATCGTCAGCTTCCATATTAAAGAATGGTGCTTGTAAAATAGCGGCAGGAAAAACAATTTCGTTAGCCGGCGGATTATAATAAGCATTAACTGTTTGTGGTGTCATATGCCATTCCCATTTATGGATTGGGCCACCTAGTTTAGCGATTTCTTTATTATTTGATATTTTACGTGAGCGAATAACGTTACCTACTAAATCATCTGATTTAATAGTTAACGCTGAATAATCTTCCCATTGGTCAGGGTAGCCAATTTTAGGAGTGAAGGCCGCTAATTTTACATGGGCTGCTTTTTTCGTGTCGGCAGACATCCACGTTAGATCGTCAATACTTGAACCATAAGCATTACGTAAATTTTCTACTAATTCACTCATGCGAGCTTTAGCTTGAGGTGTAAAATGACGAGTTACGTACACTTTACCAATAACTTCACCTAAATTACCATTTACTACACTCACGCCACGTTTCCATTGCGGGCGTTGTTCTTCTCTACCACTAAGTTGCTTAGAGAAAAAGTCAAAATCTTCATTATCTAAGTCAGCAGTTAAATAACTTGCAAAAGCGCTTAATGTATTAAATGTTAAATATTGTTTCCAAACGTCGATAGAAGTTTGTTCGAATACTTCACCAAAGCCTTTAATAAAATCAGGTTGGTTAATAATAATATCTTTTTGTGTTGCAACCCCTTCAGCTGCTAAAAAAGCCTGCCAATTAAATTTATTGGTAAGGGTATCTAAGCTGCTTGTTGCTAGTTTGTTATATGTTTTTTCGCTGTCACGGTTTTGTACAGGAGTCCAGTGATGCTCAGCTAGGTTAGTTTCTAATTCCATGATATTTTTAGCAGCATCTTTTGCGTTGCTTAGACCTGCTAAGTTATACATATTTTCAATATGTGTAATATAGCCGCTACGTAATTTTACAAACCGTTCAGCATCATTAAAGTAGTAATCTCTATCTGGTAAATTTAAACCATTTTGCCAAATATGGGCGGCGTAGCTTGCAGAGTCTTTAGCGTCAATACTAATATATAAAGCTAGTGGGTTATTGATACCAACTGTTGAATAGGCACCAAAAAAGGTGGCTAAGTCATCTTTAGTTTCAATAGTGTTAATCGCAGACAAGATTGATTGAATAGGGGCGATACCGTCAGCATTACGCTTTTCGCTATCCATATAAGAGCGGAATAAATCAGCAACTTTTTGTTCGTCAGAGCCTACTTTTAAACCGCTCGTAGCTGCAAGTTCTTCAATAATAGCTTTTACATCTTCGTCTGCTTTATCACGTAAGTCGTAAAATGAACCGATTGCAGTTTTATCACCAGGAATTGTGTGACTCTTCATCCAACCGCCATTGATGTAGCGGTAAAAGTTATCTTGTGGACGTACACTTTTATCCATGTTTTTTTGTTCAATACCAGAAGCTAAGGCTGTTTTTTGTGGAGCTTCCATACTTTTTTGAACTTCAGATTGATTCATGTTGCTGTTGCTACAGCCACTTAGTATCAGTAAAGAAGTACAAACTGCGCCAGTTATAATTGCTTTCATTTATTAACTCTCATTTATGTTTTTAATAATCATGTTGTTCAATTTATATTGTAAAGTGGAAAATAAGTATCTGAAAAACATGCCTAACTAATACTACGAAAGAATTCGTTCAAACTCCAGTTCAGAACACATCTATTTACATAATAAATTTATGCTAAGTTTATAAACAATTTATGCAGATTATACTAGTGCCATTAGGGTGATTGGTGGGCTTTATAGGATAGAATACGAGTTTTATTCTTTCTGAGAGGTAAGTAGCTCAACAGCACATTGACACATTTCATCAATTTGGCTGGCATCACCATAAATACCGTCAATAACCAGTTGTGCTATTCCGTGTAAGGTTGCCCAAGCAACCTGTGCTAAACGTAGTGAATTATGTGACTTTGGTAATATGCCTTTTTGTTGCCAAAGTTGTGTCATTTCAACTTGATACTGAAAGCTAGGATAGGCAACATCAATAAGTTTTTGTGTTCCTTTTGAGCCGTTATTGCCTTTTGTTTCATTCGTTTTTTCTGTTTTTTTCCATAATGTACTGCCAAACATTAATCGATAAATCGCCGAGTTTTGTGTGGCAAAGCGTACATAAAAATGAACAAATGTATGATATTTTTCTTGATCGGTTAGCATATTATTATTAAATATTTCTTCTGCTTGAGCTTTCCAACTAATAAAGCCTTGTGCAGCGATAGCTGAGAGCAAGTCATTTTTATCTGTAAAGTGATGATATGCCGCGGTGCGTGATACACCAATACGTTCAGCGAGTTTTCTCAATGATAAGGTTTCAATACCATCTTCTGATATCATCGCTGTTGCGGTCGCAAGTAAGCTACTCTGTAAGTCACCATGATGATAAGTTGAATTTTTACTATCAATAGTTGGATTGTTTTTTTTCATCATTATTTAAGTTTCTATTGTGTGTGCTTTAAAAAGGTTACCGCTATAGTGTTTTTCTATGAGGAATAGCTACATTTGAAAAAATAATCCCCGCAACTAAGGACATAAAAATAAGGAATGTTTGCGAGCCTAAGTCAGTCACATCTAACATTTGCTTTCCTGAAACTAAGCTGTTGAGTCCAATATAAACTTTACTACCAGGGACTAACACAACCAGTCCCAGTAAGCGCACTATAGAAGAAGGTAAATTCATAATTCGAGAAAATAAATTACTATAAATTCCTAAGGCAAAAGCTCCAACAAAAGCTCCTAAAGCGACTCCTAGATAGCTAGTAGCCCAAATACTTACGCCAAAAGAAATGTAACCGGCAATCATACCCCATGGCGCATCTTTTAATCGTACTTTAAATAAAATAACTAATGAAATAGTCAGAGTCGTGACGGCTAACCATGACGTCCAAACAGGCATAGTTTCAGGAGGAATAAAGGTGACTTCTCCCCACATTAAATTACCTAATGCCATGCCCAAAACAGCGCCAAAATAAAGTTTGAACAGTACCATAGCACCATCCATTATACGTGCTGTCCCTGACATTAAGTGCCTTGCTGCTAATTCAGATAAGCCAACTGTTAACGATAAACCAGGAATAAAAGATATAATACTGGAAAGAATAACCATAGGTATATTAATACTAGGATCAAATATTGAAATCAAAGAGGCTAATAAGGAGGTTGTTAATGCCGCCATTGGCTCTAGCATTTCGGTGACACGACGTGAACGCTCAGCCCACATTACAAATGAGAAAACAACAAAACCTAATATAGTTGACCAGAAAACATCATGCCAACTTGTGTGCATTAACATTGCAAAAGCACCGCTTGAGGCACCAAAAGCTAAAAAAGTTAACAAAAAACCATACGGAGGGGGCTTTGAATTGACTTCTTTTAAACGTTCAATAGCTTCATCTAGCGTTCTTTCACCGCTGGTTAACTCGTCTACTAATTCATCAATACGTGCTAAAGACCCCAAATCTATTTCGCCAGGCGCCACGCGAACTAAGTGATTGTATTGATGCTCATCTTCCTCATCAGATAAAATAAAAGTTAATGCCGTAGGAGTAACCATAAATGAAGCACGAATATCTAAAAAGTGCGCAATGGAGAGTAAATTATCCTCTAAGCGATATGCTGTAGAGCCTAACTTGTGAAGAGCCTTCCCAAGTTGGATGATAAATCGACGTTTTTGATAAAAATCATCTGCAGGTGTCATATAATTAGAGTAATAAAGGTAAATAAAGCTTGTGTGCTATGTTAATGTATTTTTAGTAATTAGCAATTGTAAAATTTGAAGGATATATATGACTTTATTCATTATTCTTGCGTGTGTGTTTGGTGTTGTTGCACTTATGGTCATACTCGGAGAAAGATTTGGTAGCCCAATGAGTAATGAACAACAAGCCAGGTTTAGTAAAGTAAGTTGGATACTTGTTTTTATGATTTTAGTTGGCGCTATTATTAAAGAGATGCTTTAGCGCAGAACACACAACAACTACGTTTAGTTGTTGTGTTAATTTTATAAGAAGGAGAAAGCCGCGCTGCTTTTGTGATGAAATAAAAGGCGGGCTACCAATAATATAACTACTCGTTAAACTATTGTTGTTGCCATGCTGAAAATAAAGCCTTTGCTTTAGCTTTTTCCGTAAAAGGTTTATCAGTTGACAAGCTCTCTTTTAGATAGCTTAAGGCTTCTTTTCTTCTATCTAACTTATCTAACGTTAAGGCTAAGTGATACTTAATTTCAGCATTATTATAATCCAATATATTCGCCTGCCTAAGTAAAGATAATGCCTTATTATAGTTGCCTAAAGCTAGCTCAACTAATGCATTAGTATCTATAATATTTACATTGTCTGGCGATATTTTAAATGCACGCCGAGCTAAGTTATGTGCTTTTTCTATATTATTGACAGTTAAATTGGCTAAAGCTGCATTATTTAATAAGGCGATATTTTTAGGGTTATTAGCTAAGTGTTTATCATAAAAGTCTATTGATTTATCTAACTGACCACTACGTTTATAGTTTTCAGCAAGCGCTAGGGTTATTTCAAGATCGTTCGGGTTATTGCTGAGCCATAACGTAAGTAAGGTATCAATGTCAGCATACTGTTTCTGCGCTGTATACAAAGAGTATAGGCCTAATAAAGCAGGTTTATTCGGTTGTGCTTGATATGAATTCTGATAAAAGCCAAGGGCTTGTTTATTATCTTTGCTCATATAAATTGAGCCTTTAAATTGCTCGATTAAATAAACGGGGAATAATTGAGGATCTAACTTATTTACCAACGCAAGCGCAGTATTCTTTTCATTATCTTGATTATATAGCTGTATGAGTAGTTGGTATGCTTCAAATAGGCTCTTATCAATAGAGATAGCATGCTCTAAGCTTTTTTTAGCTAGATCTTTTTTACCCAAATAAGTGTACATTTTTGCTTGTTTAAATAAAACAGGAGGTTTGTTTTGCGTATGCTTTAACGCCAAATCCATTGCACTTATCGCTTTTTCATGCTGTCTGTTTTGAATATATAAGTTAGACGCTAATAAATGTATGTTGCTATTGTCATTGTGTGTATCTAAATAGTTATTCACAATATCGAGTGCTTTTGTTAACGCTTTATTTCTCTCATAATGCCTTACTATTTTTTCAAGTGCGATGACATTATCTTGATTTTGAGATAATGCTTTTTGATACCAAACCAGAGCTTCTGATATATTTTCAGCGTAATAGTGAATATCGCCTAACTCGACCATTAAATCACTGTTATTATTTTGCATTAATTGAGTTTTTATACGTTCAACGGCAATATCAATATTACCTTGTAACGCATCAATTCTAGCTAAGTGAATAACGGCCTGATTGTTATTATTATCGAGTGCGTACGCTTTTTCTAAAAACTGTTTAGCTTGAGGTAAATATCCTGATAAACCTAATAAGGTTGCGTGAATTTGATTAACACTAGAATTATTAGGGTAGTTTTTTATTAATACAGCGCTGATATTTAAACCGGCTTGAAGTTGATTGCTTTCTTGATAGGCTCTCGCTAACAAAAGTAATAATTCAAAATTTAAGTCGTCGTTAGTTTCATTGCGAATGGTTGAATCTTCATCAAGTACTTCACTTAATACTGTGACTATTTTTGTGTAATCACCTTTTAACAGTAATAACTTTGCTAAATCTATACGCGGTTGCAATTCATTAGGAAATGCAGTCATCACTTTATCAAAATAAAATTCTGCTTCATTTATATTTCCTGTCATTAAGTTAGCTTGGCCTAGCAATGCCCATGATTCGCGGTCGTTATCATCGTTCAAATAAGCTTTCACTAGATACTTACGGGCAACATAACTATTACCTAAAGCAAGTTCGGTACGCGCAAGTAGCTTTAATACCTGAGGATCATTAGGGGCTATTTTATTATATTTAATAAAGGCTTTTTCCGCGGCTTCCATAGCATTGTTTTGAAAGCTTATTAATCCTTTTAAAAAGTAATAAATGGGTTGTTCATCCATCACTTCCTCAGGAATAGCCATCATAACGGTATCTAAACGTTTTTTTATTTCTATCGTTAATTGCGATTGCTCACTTGCTTGAGCTGATAATAACTTAATATAATTGGCAATAGGTTCATTAGGTAGAACCTCAACAATTTTATCAATATCGGATATTGCTGAATCATGTTTTTGCATATTCATTAATAAAGTAGCTCGAACTAATAAAGCTGAATAATTATTAGGCTCATAAGTTAATAGCTGTGTTATATACTCTAAAGCTAACTTATCCTTTTTAAGTTGCTTATAAGTTATGGCTCCCATTAACAGTGCCTGGATATTATTTGGGTCAATTGTTAATGTATGATTAATTAATTCAATTGCTTCATCAAAGTTGAGCTCTTTTAAAGCCACCTTAGTTTTGCCAATAAAAGCCTCGGTATTATAAGGACTTAACTTTAGCGCTTTATTGAATTTATTTCGTGCTTCCTTGAGTTGATTGTCACCTGTTAACGCAAAACCATGAAAGGTTAACATTGTACTTTGATAGGTATCACTGGTTTGTGGCTCTATAGGTAAACTTAAAACTTGATCGAATTTATTTTGTAGCAAATAAGCCTTAGCGTATAAAGGGGCCAATAAACGAATAGCAGCGCCTTCTTGTTTAGAAAAATTAAGCTCTATCTCGGCTAATGCCCCTTTACCTTGAGCTAATAAATTTTCAGCCATTAGTACACGAGAAGGTAAATGCGAACTATCAATTGATAATATATTTTTAAGGTGGATAATTGATGTTGCATAATCACCATCATGAAAGCTTGTTAACGCATCTTCATAAGTTTTTGGATCGACGCTAGCATAACTAAGTGGGGAAAGCAGACTACTAAATACAACGATTAATAAGTTTCGTTTATATAATAAAAAAAAGTTACGTTTAATTAACTTCATAGGTTTCAATATTAGCTGTTTTAATGAGGTCAAAATATTTCCTTTATTTTAAATGTAGTCATAGTTATTTTATATCTAAAGCTAAGATCTAAAACGGAGCTAAAAAGCTCCGTTTTATTATCTAACGAGTTAACATAAAAAATCAAACGTTTAACTTTTTACGTTGATAGATCAAGCCAGTCATTGCAAGCAGCATAAGTACTATTGAGCTCGGCTCAGGTACTTGAGTGACAGGTCTTCCAGCTGAAGGGGCAGGAACTGTAACATCAACATTAGTCGCTAAATGTATTTCTGCATTAGTGATTAATGATAAAACACCTACAGCGCCATCAATATTCCCACCTGTTTGAGTAACTGTTGCATAAGGGGCTAGTAAAGCACCAACAAAATTTTGAGCGTTTAATGTAATGACTTCGGCTTCATAGAAATTCCAAATGATTTTAGAGCCAAATTTATTCTTATCAAAATTCATATTTGAATTATTTAACATTGATACATCATTTCCAGGTACATTAATGACAATATAAGCAAGATCATTTGCATTGTCTCCCGTCATACTTAGACTCAGATTGTTTAAATCAAATATATTCGTAGAGCCATCTAATGTAAATACTGCAATATCATTGTCAGTATTCAATCCTTTATCAATTGCAAATGTTTTGTTATTTCCATTTGTCTCTATTTTACTATTAGCGGCTAGCGAAGAAAAATATGCAGAAGAATTTTCTAACTGAGCTTTGTAATCTGCTTTAATTGCATCTAAACCTGTTGTTAACTTAACGTTATCGATCTTTGAATCTATTAATGTACTATTAATGAGCACTTGATTAGAATTTATTGCTGCCGTTACGATGTTTTTTTCCGAGCTTAATACGGTATCATGTACATAAACACCAACTTGTGCGTTTATTGAACCCGCAACAGTTAATGCAGTAATGTCTGAACGTGAATTTTGGTCTAGTCTTTGACCGAAATCACTTTTTAGACCTGTATAGTTACCACCGACAAAAGTCTTACCGTCAACATGCGTCCCCCCGAGACCTTCAAAGTCCTCAATAGTGATTACATTATATTCATTCAGGATAAACTCACTCGCATTTGCCGTTACTGAGGCTAAAAGGAATAAACCTGAAAGTATAGAAATAAATTTTTTCATAACAACCTACTTTTCATATAAAGCGTAATTAATAAAATAAGCATTACGCTAGAACTAATATATATCTAAATTTAACTACTAGATAAAATGATTTACGATAATAAGCATTAGGCACAAATCAAGCCAAGATATAAAACTATAGTGTTATTAGGGCTGTACAAATGTTTTTTATGTGTCATCTTATTTATTTGTAAATATAACTGACAGTGATAACGTAAATATTATCAACTTATATTACCATTATAAGCTTAGTATAGCTCAATAGGAAATAAATGTAGATTAAAGCTTTATTTTTTATATTAGGAATATAACTGGGCCTAGCGATAAATTAACTAGGTAAGTTTTCCACTTTTTCACCATTAAAAAATAATCCATTTTGTTGAGTGTATAAGTAAAAATCACTTGCTGTCATTGGTCTTGCAAAATAATAACCTTGAAACTCTTCTGAGCCCATATCAGCTAGTGAAGCTATATACTCTCTTTTTTCTATACCTTCAGATACGCATTTTATATTAAGTGAGCGACACATAGCATGAACAGCTTTTACTAAATTATAGTGTCGTTTTGACGTAGTAATCATATTCGTTAATGATCTGTCTAACTTTAATTTATTGATTGGGTAATCAGCTAATCGCGCTATATTTGAATAACCAGTACCAAAATCATCAATAGATATAATAAATCCCCAAGATTGAAGACTTTGAATAATTTTAAGGGCATTAGTGTTGTTTTCTTCTAACGCTGTTTCTGTTATTTCTAATTCAATTTGATCGGGCTTAACATTGAAGTCGGCTAAATAGCGTATTAAATTTGAGACAAAATCTTTTTGGTTAAAATCAAAAGGTGATAAGTTAATTGCAATTGGCACTACATCGAACCCACTTTGATTCCACTTTTGTATTTGCGCGCATACTTTTTGGATGATTAAATTGGTTAACGGGCAAATTAATCTATATTCTTCTGCTACAGGAATAAAAGTATCAGGAGGCACAACACCAAGTACAGGACTATTCCATCTAGCAAGTGCTTCTAAACCAATACAAAGACCATCTTTAGTGACTTTGGGTTGATAATAGACATCAAGTGCTGCTGATTGAATTGCTTCATCGAGTAACATTGAAATTTCATGTTTTTTCAAAAATAGCTGCGAGCTTTCTTGGTTGTAATAGCTAAAAACGTTAATATTGTCTGCACTTTTTAACGCTTCTTGTGCATTGGCAATAACTTTAGCACTAGAATTATTCTCTTGAGAAAATTGCGCAATACCAAATAAATAAGACTGGGTAAACGTACTATTAAATAGGGTGTACTCTGCATCTAATGTTTTTTTTATACGAGATAATAATTTTTCTAACTCTTCTACATTTGGCGTATTAATTAAAAAAACAAGTTTCCCTAACCCTGCATCTGAACATAGCAGGATTTCTTTAATATTATCGGTAATACGTTTATATGCCGCGATAGTAAGTGTGCGAAAATCGGATTCGCCAAACTTTAAATTTACATAATCATTATTGGCACTTTGAATAACAATAATATAAAAACCTGCAGATTTTTTAATAGCTAAACTTTCGCATTGGCGTTCAAACCAGTCTTTATTTGGTAAATTGGTTTGTGAATCGGTATAGCGTAAACGCTTATATTTTTCTTCTATTGAAATTAAATTTTTCTTTATTTTTTGCTCTTGTGTACAGTCTGAAAATTCATACACCGTGTAGGTTGAGTTGACCACATTTTGTTTAGTGACTCGATGATATGAATCTTTAATTTGTATTAATTGGTCTTTGTGGTCGTTGCTTGTTAATTTAGGTAATAAAGTTGATAGATGTTCATTCGTAGTCTGGGTGTTTAACTCTATAGTAAATAAAATTTTAGCTTGTTCATTAAGATCGATAATCTCGCCTTTTTCGCTAAGAATAACTTTAGGCTTATAATAATGAGAAAAGAAAGTTCTATAGAGTTCATTTTTGGCGGTTAAGTGAGTATTCGAGTCTTGAATTGATTGATTTAAGCGTTTAGCAGCGACACTGGTACGGGCCACAGCAAGCGGTATACAAATATTATAAAAGGCGAAGATAACGCCCATTATATACCAGTTTGTATTGGGTAATTGCTCAGGTGGGCTGAAAAGTATTGATAAATCAACATTGTAAATAATCATGAAAAAAGGTGCTAAATTTAACAACGCATAACATATTGCTGATCGGTAACCCAGCAATATCAGTGCAATAGTAGGGCAAGCGAACATATACATTGAACCTACTTTGGCAAGTTCAAGATCCGTGATAAATAAATTTATTGCTAAACTCGCTAATACCGTCGTAATCAAAAAAAAGTGAGCACAGAATTTATAATATTTATAGCTAGCGATTAACAACGTAATGACAATTGAGAAGAATGAAACCGAGAGGATGATGATATGTATTAAACTGAGTTGTACCGCTGGGCCGAAGGTATGACACACAACGGCCAAACATACTAACATAACGGTAGATAGAATAATTCTCAGTGCGCTTATTCGCCAATTTGGTATTTTATTATTTGTATCATCATTATCCGTTAACAAAAAAAAATTAAGAATACTCGATTTATATTGTAACAACACTTAATTCCACCTACATCCATGATATAAATAATCAATTATTATAGTACCTTAATGAAAGTTTAATCATATTTCTAGTGTTAAATATTAATTCATGTCAGTAGGGCAACTATATGGACATATTTTCTTAAGAAGGTTCTATTTTAAATCGATTCTTTGTTCGTTTATTCGCCTAAGTCTATACAAGTTTTATTGGAAAATTCGTGGTTTCGAGTACTCATAAGTACACTGTTATTTTGTCATCTTTAATAGTGAAATGGTAATGGCTGTAAAACGGCTCAAGACTAAATTACAAATGCGATTATTATTGCTGTTACACCTAAAACACTATATTCAGGCATGCCACTCGGTAGTTTTGACATAAGTAAGAAACAAACAAAAGCTATAGCAAATAATATGGCACTGCCAATAAATACTCCAATTAATTCATGACCCATAATTAATCCTACAATAGCCAAAGGAATACTAAACAATAATGCTGAAAAATAAGGCTCTTTTTTTACTAAATATAGTTTATATGAAAGAGCTAACATTAACAGTTTGAAAATAAAAAAGAGCATGGGGGTACCTTAAGATAAATAGTGATAATAAAACGGCTAACGAATACTAATGTCAGTAAATTCTTGCTTAATTGCGTTAGTTAAAATAATACATATCGCGTTGTTTTCAATCTCAATAGCTAGCTATTACTTAATTGATAGCGGTACTCTGGTTTATTTTACTATTTACAATAAGCTTACAACTTTAATGAAACGAGTATCGAAGTATATGAACCTTGGATAAAGTAAGCGAAGCTGAAGAAAATAACAATTATTACTTGCTATAAATAAGTGAAGGGTAACTAGATATTTGTTGTTTTGGGGCGTTTTGAAACAAAAAAGCCCCTAATCATGACGATTAGAGGCTTCAATTCTAAAGAGTTAATGTCTAAACGTTAACTCTTTAGCTATTACTTATTAACCATTACTAACATCTTCAAATTCAGCATCAATGATGTCATCATCTTTAGCACTGTCATTGGCCGCATGTTCTTGATACTGCTCTCCTTGTGGTTGTGACTTCTGTTGCGCTTGTTCTGCTTGCATCATATTACTGTAAGCATCTTGTAATGCTTTTTGTCGCATTTCAATCGCAGATTTATCATTACCATTCACAGACATTTTCAATTGCTCAATTAACGATTTAAGCTCATCTTGTTGCTCTTGTGCCAAGGATGTCATTGATGTTTCTACTGTATGAATCAATTGATCCGCTTGGTTACGTTGCTCAACTAGTTCGCGCTTTTGTTTATCTTCCGTTGCGTGTTGCTCTGCATCTTCAACCATGCGATTAATTTCATCTTCTGTTAAGCCACTTGATGCAGTAATTTTAATACTTTGTTCTTTGCCAGTTGCCTTGTCTTTCGCTGACACATTTAAAATACCATCAGCATCAATATCAAACGTTACTTCAACCTGCACCGAACCGCGCGGACCTTGAGCTATATCGCTTAAGTTGAATTGTCCAAGCGACTTATTATCTGTCGCCATTTCACGCTGTCCTTGTAGAACATGTACTGTTACTGCAGCTTGGTTGTCTTCAGCAGTAGAAAAAACTTCAGAAGCCCGTGTTGGTATCGTAGTATTTTTATCAATGAGTTTAGTCATTACACCACCCAAAGTTTCTATACCTAATGATAATGGCGTTACATCCAGTAATAATACATCACCCACGGTTCCAGATAACACTCCGCCTTGAATAGCTGCACCCATGGCAACGGCTTCATCCGGGTTTACATCTTTACGTGGCTCTTTACCAAAGAAAGCTTGAACAGCTTCCTGTACTTTTGGCATACGTGTTTGACCACCAACCAATATAACTTCACTAATATCAGCTTTACTTACACCGGCATCTTTTAATGCTTGCTCACATGGAGCAATGGTACTTTTTATCAAATCATCTACTAATGACTCTAACTTGGCGCGAGTAACCTGTACATTTAAATGTTTAGGGCCACTAGCATCAGCAGTGACATAAGGTAAGTTTACGTCGGTTTGTAATGCAGACGATAACTCTATTTTCGCTTTTTCAGCTGCTTCTTTAATACGTTGTAATGCTAAAGAGTCATTGTGAATATCAATGCCAGTGTCTTTTTTGAATTCATCAGCAAGATAATTAATAAGGCGTAAATCAAAATCTTCACCACCTAAAAAGGTATTACCATTGGTTGCTAACACTTCAAATTGTTTTTCTCCGTCCACATTGCTGATTTCAATGATAGAAATATCAAAAGTTCCGCCACCTAAATCGTAAACCACGATGTTTTGATCGTTTTTACTTTTTTTATCGACCCCATAAGCTAAGGCCGCAGCTGTTGGTTCATTAATAATACGTTTAACATCAAGTCCTGCAATTTTACCTGCATCTTTTGTTGCTTGGCGTTGAGAATCATTAAAATAGGCTGGTACAGTAATCACTGCTTCAGTGACTGTTTCACCTAAATAGGCCTCAGCATCTTTTTTCAATTTACGTAAAAGCTGAGCTGAGACTTCTTGTGGTGACATGGATTTGCCATTCACTTCAACCCAGGCATCACCGTTATCTGCTTTTACAATTTTATAAGGTGCTAGCTTAATATCTTTTTGCACTTCTTTGTCATCAAATTTACGACCAATTAATCGCTTAATAGCAAATAATGTGTTCTCAGCGTTTGTCACTGATTGTCTTTTTGCTGGGTGACCTGCTAGTGTTTCATTGTTTGCATACGCGATAATCGATGGTGTAGTGCGACTACCTTCTGCATTCTCAATAATTTTTGCAACACCACCTTCCATCACTGATACACATGAGTTTGTCGTACCTAAATCTATACCTATAATCTTAGTCATAATAACCACCTATACTTAAAAAGGGTTTAATCAAAAAGGTCTTATGCTGTATGGCAATGTTCTGTTAGCAGCTAGACCACATAAACAACCTTGGCTGTTTGTTAGTGGGGTTATAATACGTGAGTTGAGGAAGTGCTACTGTCACAAATGTGACAGTAATGATAATTTTTTGGAATGTCATAAAAATGTGAGTTGAGAGCTACTTAATACATCACTGATAAAAGTTAATTAATATATCGACAAAAATATGAGTAACGTTATATCATATCATTTATGCCGAGACTTACATTACATTCACTGAGAAGCCAAACAACACTATTAAAATATATATTAGTGTTTGTTGTGTTATTCAGTGCTTTTTCTGCTTGGCACGACACATCTCATGTCTTAAACACAGCTCAAGAATGTGAGCTGTGTTCTAGCTCTCTTGATTTAGAACATTCTATACCTACTAAAATAAGTCTCTTTGAGTCAGATGTTCATTCTTTTTCTTTAATAAAGTTAAGTAGTTGGCACCTTTATAGCGTATTTATTGGTCATGCCGGCAATAGGGATCCGCCAGTTGTTATTTTTTAATTAACCAGTTAAACGTATTTTATGCTCGTTATTTAATGATAACGAGAGAGTTTTATTGTGTATTTTTAGAGATAACAACATGAAAAATAATTATTCACCTATAGTGCTAGCCTTATTAACAGCAATGAGCAGCACTGCTTTTGCTGCCGACAAAAACATTCAAAAAGATGAAAACGATATTGAGCGAGTGTTAATTACCGCTTCTCCGTTAAAGCGCACCGTGCTTGAATCAAGCACACCGGTAACAATTTTAAGTGGCGAAGCATTAGATCAAAATCAAGCGGCAACGTTAGGCGAAACCCTAAAAAATGTACCCGGTGTACATAGTTCGTATTTTGGACCGGTTGCAAGTAGCCCAATTATTCGTGGTTTAGATGGGCCACGAATTAAAGTTGTTCAAAATGGTCTAGGTGCTTCGGATGCATCACGTGTAGGTCCCGACCATCAAGTTTCAACGGAAACTTCTACTGCGACTCAAATTGAAGTGTTAAGAGGCCCGGCGACGCTTTTATACGGAAGTGGTGCTATTGGCGGCGTAGTAAATGTGGTTGATAATCGTTTGCCTACACAAAGGCAAGATGGCGTAAACGGTGAAGTATTTGCACAATACAATAATGTTGCCGATGCTAGCACTGTTTCAACAGATTTAAATGCTGGCTCGGGTGATTTTGCTTTTCATGTTGATGGCTATACTCGCGAAACCGATGATTATAAAATACCAGTACCTGCAAATATAGATGAGGAAGGCGGCAGCACTACACTTGCTAACTCAGCTATTGATGCCAGCGGTTATAACTTGGGAGCAGGCTGGATAACTGATGATACCAGAGTTGCTTTTGCGTATGGCCATATGGACTCTGAATACGGTTTACCGGGTGAAGAGGGGGTGTTTATAAAGCTAAATCAAGACCGCTACCAAGGAGTCGTTGACTGGAATAACCTAGCTGGTTTTATTAAAGCGGTACATTGGCAAAATGCCTATACAGACTATGAACATTCTGAAATTGAAGGCACTGAAATTGGTACTACTTTTAAAAACGAAAGTATAGAGTCGAGATTATGGGCTGAACATGCACCTGTTTATGGTTGGAAAGGGGTTGTTGGTTTACATTATAACAAAAGTGATTTTGAAGCGATTGGTGAGGAAGCCTTTACCCCACCAACTAAAACAGACAGTGTAGCCGCATTTTTAATGGAAGAGAAAGAGGTAGGCCAACTGTTATGGCAGCTGGGTACACGTATTGAGCAATCGACTCATAATGTAAATAATGATTTTTTTGCCGATCTTAGTGCGTCTAACGATATCTCGTTCGATGATAAAGATTATACCGCGGTGTCAGGCTCTGCAGGGGTTGTTTGGAGTATTAACGATAAACACTCCTTAGCCTTTAATTATGCATACTCACAACGAGCGCCATCGTCTTCAGAAATATATGCCTATGGTCCTCATATCGGCTCAGGCACTTATGAAATCGGCGGTGGATTTGAGCTTAATAACGACAGTGGTCAATACAATGTTGTTCAATCAGATGAAAGCATGGAGAAAGAGGCTTCAAATAATATAGATCTTACGTATCGCTATAATGCCGACACATGGAATGCTAATTTTAGTGTGTTTAATAATGATATTAATAATTATATTTTTGAAGACGTTACAGGTTTAGTGATTAGTGATGGGGCCTTTATAACTTCTACTGTCTATGAAGACCAAGTAGCTATGTCAGGTGAGTCAGACGAAGAAACTGATGGTTTACCTGTGGTTTTGTTTGCACAGCAAAACGCACGCTTATACGGCTATGAAGCGCAAGTTGATTGGCATTTAAACGATGACTGGCGCTTAGAAGTATTTACTGATTATACCCGCGCTAAATTAGATTCAGGTGGCAACGTACCAAGGATACCACCAATGAGATTTGGTTCATCGGTTCATTATGAGTATGGCAATTGGCATACCGAAGTTGAAGTTATTCGTAACAGCAAGCAAGATAAAATAGCGGAAAACGAAACGCAAACGTCAGGCTATACAATGCTATCTGTCTCAGCTAATTACTATCTTGATTTAGGCGATGTGGATATGACTATTTACATTAAAGGCGATAATTTAACAGATGAAGAAGGACGGGTACATTCTTCATACTTAAAAGACGAAGCACCTTTACCTGGACGATCAGTTAGTTTAGGTGTGAGAGCGCGTTTTTAATTTATAATAAAGCATAAAGGGGTCAGTGATACATGAATATAGAAATCATTGTTAAGTGTCACTGACCCCCTTAAATTAAAGTGAGTAAAGTGCTAGTAGTGGGCATTAGAACGTTGAGCAAAATTTAATCTGTGAAATCTGTTTTTATTTTGAGTCTTATTAGATTGATTTTAAAAGTTTCTTATCTGACATCTATTCTTCATTTTACTCGGTGTAATAACTTTTGATGGAAGCATATAGCCGGAATTCTTGTATATTTTTCTTTTAGAATCTAACCGTTTCTTAGGTCGCTATTAATTAATTTTTGCTATGTAGCGCTAACACGTTAAAATAAAAACATACTTAAGTTCTGTATTATTTGGTTATGTTAAAAGAAGCATCTCATTTACCGCAAAAAGCCAGTCCGGTGTTAGTCAAGCAAGCGAATATGTTTGCCGATTTACCTACCAAGCTGATTGAAGATTTCCAACAAGAATTTCAGCTTAATGAATGGTATAAGGGCGATTACATTAATTCAGATATTCTAACTAAGCGCTTTTTTGTAGTTATTGACGGACATTTAGAAATAAAGAAGAGTAATCCAGAAACGGGTAGGGAAGCGACGTTAGATATGCTTTATGCAGGGGATTGTTTTGATTTAATGGTGTTATTTGACGAGCAACCGCACGATGTGATTATTTCGCCATTAACCACGGTAAAGCTACTGTCAGTGAAACTCACGACAATGCGACATTGGTTGTGGACTTACCCTGAATTTAATCAACAGTTCATGCCTTATTTAGCGAAGAAAATGCGTGAAAAAGAACAGCAAGCGAGTGATTTGATCCTGCATGATGTGCCTACGCGTTTAAGTCGTATTATTTTAGAGCATATTAATAAAATTAAGTTTTATACGGGAACAAAAGAGACCGAACATCAGCACCATTTAGTGAATGGCTTAAACGATGAAACATTGGCGCGAATGACTGGCTCGGTTAGACAAGTCATCAATAAACAATTACAGCTTTGGAAAAAAGCCGACATTATAGATAAAAAGCGTAACCAGCTAATTATTAAAGACTTAGAGGCATTAGAAAAAGCAGCCTATGACACGCAAACTTTACCAAATGCTCCTTTAGATGACTCGTTTTAGCTAAGTTTTTTAGTAAAGTTAAAAGCCCATTGCGGGTTAATCACTTATTTTTTGTAAAGAAAAGGCACCTCTAATATCACCAATAGAGAACCCCGTAGCTTGATCATGGGGGTATAACTCGTTTATTTTATCAGCAATATTACTGCTTATATTTTCACCATGACAAACTAAGCAACCACCAGCTGTCGGTATTGGCTTCATATAACGATAAATGGTTTTATCATCGCTTTGTACCATTGCTGAATATTCCATTGTTGCCACATTTTCTCCTGCCGCTTTACGTTGTTCAAATTGTGCTAATACGGTAGATTCCCATTTATCTGGTGTGTTATTGGTATTACGTACTTTTAATGATGTTCGGGCGATGGTCCAATTCGACAACGCTGAGTGCTTATTGGCAATAGGTCCTGCTTCGGTATTACAGACTTCTAATGCCTTTATTGGTCCTTCTGCTTTCATGGTAGAAACTAATACCGACTTCAAATCACTACCAAAAGCTTTTACCAATGATCTCGCTTCAAGCGAATCCTTTGAAGATGCTGTTATATTATTAGTCACTTCATTGGCGTTTACTAATAAAGGCAAGGTAACTAAAGTTATGATCGTGCTTGTTAATAGCATTGTTGTAGTGATTAATTTCATTGTAAACCTCTGTTTTTATCAAAAATAATTAAGCAGCATTTGATAATACTGATTGTTACTAGCTAGCTCTTTATGATTACCTTGGACGATAATGCTTCCTTGTTCCATCACGATAATTTTATCCATTTTTTCTAGCATAAGTGGTTTATGTGTGATCACAAGTAAGCTTTGATTATGTTGGTTAACATGCGCTAAGACATTTTCCATAACTGTTTGTTCGTTAATGCGATCTAAGCCTTTTGTTGGTTCATCTAGAATCAGTACACTCGCAGGGCGAAGCAATAATTGAGCTATTTGTAAGCGTTGCACTTGGCCGCCTGAAAGCCCTATACCGGTAGAGCCTAACCAGGTTTGCAAGCCATCAGGCAATTCATCAATAAAGTCTAATAAATTCACGGATTGACAAGCTTTTCGCATTTCTTCTAAGGTCGCATCGTGCTTAGCTAAGCGTAAATTATCTGCAATACTTGCATCAAAAATATGGCCTTGTTGGCTCATTAACGCGATTTCTTGGCGCAAAGAAGTTGACTCTATTAAACTCAAATCTGTGTCAGCTAATGTTATTTTTCCCTTGCTTGATGGTAGCGCTAAGCCTGTTGGCCAAAACCCCATCAGTAAATTAATTAACGTTGATTTACCTGCACCACTTGCGCCAATAATAGCGACTTTTTCACCGGCTTTAATCGAAAGATTAATATCGGTTAAACTGGCTGATTTTTGTTCAGGGTAACAAAAGGTTAGGTTGTCAAAATAAATATCGCCTTGTTGGGCTATTTGATCACCATTATTAGCCGGC
The DNA here is from genome assembly GCF_030547765.1 of Colwellia sp. 6_MG-2023. Lineage (NCBI taxonomy): Bacteria > Pseudomonadati > Pseudomonadota > Gammaproteobacteria > Alteromonadales > Colwelliaceae > Colwellia > Colwellia sp. 6_MG-2023. Next base: position 162,268 of record NZ_JAUOPP010000002.1, read on the forward strand.
TTTGGCTTATCAATAATCGCGAATAGTCTTGCTGCACTGGCTAAGCTTTGTGGGAGTAGTTGCAATGCTAACGGCATACTGTTCACTGTTTCAAAGCTTACTAATATTAGTAAAATAGCAGCCACTAACGATTTACTGTCTATTTCACCAGATGTTAAATAGGGTAATAAAATCAATAAGCAGGCCAGAGCTGATAAGTGAATAAGTAAGAAGGTTATCGCGCTTAAACGCGCATTAATACGTATTAAACGATAACGCACACCGTAATATTCTTGAGTAATATGGGCGATAGAGCGCTGAAAACGAGTGCTAACTTGATAGACTAGCAAGGTTTTAATCGCGCTCATGCCATTGACTAACTCTTCGGTTAAATGGCTTTCTAATTGTGATGTTTTACGAGCGTCTTTGAGTGATGCTACATAACTAATCACCGGGAAAATAAAGGCGACAATTAATAATGCTGCTAACATTAACCAAGCAATTTCAGTGGAAAAAGTAGCTAAAGTGTAACAAACAATAGGTACCGATATTAACGCAACGATAATGGGTAATAAAACACGTAAATAAAAATTATCAAGGTTCTCGATATCTTGCTGTAATCTTGCTAATAAATCTCCTGAACGTAAGTCCATTTGATAATAAGGTAATAAAGGCTCAAGTTGTTGATAAAAATAATGACGCAAGCTTGCTAACGCATTAAAGGTTGCTCGGTGAGTTAGCATACGCTCTGCATATCGACCGGCGGTACGAACAATCGCTAAAAACCGTATAATAGCCGCGGGCGTAAAATAATTTACCGTAATACCTGTGGCTCCACCAATAGCCATTAGAGTGATAAACCAGCCTGATACCGCTAATAAGCTAATGTTCGCTAAAATGGTAATTACCGATAATAACGCACCAAGTAACATCAAAGGTAGCTGCGGCTTTAGCAGGTAAAGCAAACGCATGAAGGTTTTCATGTTTGCTTTTTCATCTGCGGCTTGTGAGAAATTAGTCTTCATACATTCCCCTTCAAAAGCACTTGCTGAGCATAATAACCATTATGTGCTAACAGTTCTTGATGTGTACCTGATTCGATGATTTTCCCTTGCTCAAGCACAATAATTTTTTTAGCATCAATTACCGTATGTAAACGATGAGCAATAACAACCACAATATTATTTTTTGCATAGTCATTAATAGAGGAAGTAATAATTTTTTCAGTTTCTTGATCAAGATAACTCGTTGGTTCGTCGAGTATCAGCACCTTAGGTTGATGGTAAAAAACACGGGCTAAGGCTAAGCGTTGTGCTTGTCCGCCTGAGAGTCCAGCACCGGCTTCACCAATTTTACTGTTAATACCTTGCTCAAGGCTTTGTACAAAGCTTGATAAGCCTGATTTTTGCAGTGCATCTTTTACGCGATCTTCTTGATAATCGTCCGACATTGCAATATTAAAGGCTAATGAACCATAGAATACTTGGGCTTGTTGTGAAATCCAGCCACAATGTTGTAACCAGTTATCACGGTTAGCTGAGGTGAGTAACTGCTCATTAATGGTAACTTGTCCTGAATTAGGGGTAATAAAGCCTAATACTAAATCAGTTAAGGTTGATTTACCTGAACCACTTTCACCAATGACGGCATATAAACCTTGAGATGAAAGCTCAATGTTTATATTGCTTAAGGTATTACTACGCTGCGGATAAGCAAATTCGACTTGTGCAAGTTTAATCGTAAAAGGGGCGGTAAAGGTTGTTTGTAGTGATCTTTCTGGCACGGGGTGACTCAATATATCAACCAAGTCTTCCGCTGCGGTTACACCGGCCATTTTTGCATGGTACTGTGTGCCAAGCTGTCTAAAGGGTAAATAAAATTCTGGCGCTAGCAGTAAAACCCATAAGGCAAATACATAATCTACATCACCATAATACAAACGAAAACCTAATACGACGGCAACTAACGCAATTGAGATTGACGCTAAAAACTCTAAGACAAATGATGAAAGAAAGGCAATTTTTAAAACGCCCATCGTTTGATCACCATAATCATCACTAATTTTTTTGACGGCGGCAATTTCTCTTTTTGAGGCATTGAATATTTTTAGCTGGGTTAATCCCTGAATAATATCCAGAAAATGACTACTCATTCGTTGTAGTTTAGCCCAGTGTTTTTGGTTTAACTGTTCTGCTTTGTGACCAATAAGGATCATGAAAAACGGCACCATAGGTGCTGTTAATAATAAAATGAGTCCTGACTGCCAATCGATAGGGAATACCGCAATAAGTATTGCTAGTGGAATGACGGCACAATAGGCGATGGTAGGAAGGTAGCCAGCAAAATAATCTTCTAGTGAATCTATTCCTTGATGTAATAGATGCGCTAACTTAGCACTACCTTTTGTTTGCGCAAAAGAAGGAGCTAATTGAAAAACACGATACAGTAATCGTGAACGAATATTTGCTTTTATATTCATAGCACTGCGGCGACTATAGCATTCGCTAAAATAGCCAAGTACCGCACGACAAAAAATAAGCACTACTAACGCAATAATAACCATGCTAAAACCAGTAAACATGGTGCTATTAGTGGCTAGTTCATTACTTGCATCATTAAATAAATGAGTGCTTTTTTCTGAAAATATAACCCAATCAATCAGGTAAGCTAAAACGGCTGTTTGTAAGATCATTAATAGTCCATTTAATGATCCTAAAGCAATGGCGACACTCAACTTGCCGTGAGCGTGCTTCTTTTGGGCTTTGAGCCATTTATTTACATGCTTTTTTGGTTGCGTTGTTTTTTCGCTCATAATGTCCTTGGCTTACCATGAACCTTGTATGCTTAGCACTACTATATTGGTGCTAAGCATATTGTTTCTGGTTAATTATTGATGACTATTTATCACCATTTTGATCATCGGCAACATTATCTACATGTTGTTCCATTTCGTACCACATAACATTAATAATGCCTAAAGATACGGCGAGTAATACACCTAAAATCCAACTGAAATACCACATAAAATTTTCCTCTAAATTTATTTAACTTTCTAGTAACTATTTAAGCAACTAAGTATTAATAGGCACTGTGATTGTTTTGCTCAATCTCTTCAATAGTCACCGTACGCCACATCTTTTTATAACACCAAATAGTGTAGCCAAGAATAATAGGAACAAAAACAGCAACTACCGTGAACATTAGCGTTAGCGTAGTTTCACTTGATACGGTATCCCACATTAGTAAGCTGTGATTGGGCTGGCTGCTTGAAGGCATAACAAATGGGAACATTGCAATGCCTGCAGTTAATATTACCGAAACAATCGTCACCGAGCTGGCAATAAAAGCAGTAACTTTTACTGTCATTCTGTTGCTTTTATTACTTAAGAAAAGTGCAACGATTAAGGGCATGATTATTCCGGTAAGTGGTACTAGCCATAATACAGGGGTGTTTTGGTAATTATGAAGCCACGCACCAGCGGTTGTGGTTACTTGTTTTAAAGTGGGTTGTGCTTGTCCCATTTTATCAATACTACTTGTTACTACATAACCATCAATACTTTGCCACACCATCACGCCTGCTAGGACGAACGCGAGTGATAACACCACGGCAACAACACGACCAATATTCGCTGAACGCTGTGCAACCTTGGCATCTGTTCGCATCACTAACCAAGTTGAACCATGCATTAATACCATAGCAACACTGACAATACCTGTTAGCAAAGTAAAAGGAGTGAATAAAGCGAAAAATGAGCCCGTATAAGTAACACGCATTAACTCATCGAAACTAAAAGGCACACCTTGTAATAAGTTACCAAAAGCAACACCAAATACTAATGGCGGTACCATAGAGCCAACAAATAATGCTTTATCCCAATTACTACGCCAGTTTTCAGATTCAATTTTACTACGATAATCAAATGCTAGCGGACGTAAAAATAAGCTAAATAGCGTTAGCATCATAGCAAAATAAAAGCCGCTAAACGCTGTAGCATAAACTAAAGGCCATGCTGCAAAAAGTGCTGCGCCTGCGGTAATTAACCATACTTGGTTACCATCCCAATGGGCCCCAACAGTGTTAATAACCACACGGCTCTCGACATCTTTTTTAGCAACAAAGGGTAACAAGCCACCTACGCCCATATCCATGCCATCAGTAATAGCAAAACCGATAAATAGGAAGCCGATTAGCCCCCACCATATTAGTTTTAATGTTTCGTAATCAAACATGTATTTCCCCTTAAGAACTTTGGCTGCGAAGACCCGGTGCTAACACGGATTCTTTTTCAAAATGATAACGACCTGTATGTAAAGCACTAGGGCCTAATCGAGCAAATTTGATCATTAAATACATTTCAATAATAAATAAAATGGTATAGACAATAATAAAGGCTGCTAGCGAGAAAATTAAGTCGCTTACTGCTAGATTAGACGTTGACATGAAAGTCGGTAAAACTTCACTGATAGACCACGGTTGACGACCAAACTCTGCGACAAACCAACCTGTTTCTATTGCTATCCAAGGTAGAGGTAATGCGAAGAGTAGGGCTTTTAATAACCAACGTTTTTCTTCTATTTGTCGTTTAGCGTTAAAGTAAAAAGCTAAGCCAAATAACAGTAACATCGTAAAACCACAGGCAACCATTATTCTGAACGCCCAAAAAATGGGAGCAACTGAAGGGGTTGAATCTTTAACTGCCATTTGTATTTGTGCTTCAGTGGCATCTACCACATTATCAGTATAACGTTTCAGTAATAAGCCGTAGCCAAGATCATGCTTTGTTTCGTTAAATCTAGCGATATTTTCTGGGGTTTCTTCGCCATTTCTCAGTTTTTCTAAATATTCATAGGCAACCATACCGTTACGGATTCTAGGCTCATGGGCTTTTTGTAAATCACGTAAGCCCATAACTTCACCGTCTAAAGAGCGGGTAGCAATTATGCCTAATGCATACGGGATTTTTACCGCATAATCCGTTTCCATGGTTTCGTCATTAGGTAAACCTACTAGGGTAAACGCTGCAGGAGCTGGTTCGGTATGATATTCGGCTTCAATAGCAGCTAGTTTAACGCGTTGTACTTCGCCAACTTCATAGCCTGACTCATCACCTAAAAGAATTACTGATAGTATTGCGGCAAGACCAAAGCCGGCAGCGACAGAAAAAGAGCGTTTAGCAAAAGCAACATCTCTTCCTTTAAGTAGATAATAACTGCTAATACTTAAAACAAACATTGCGCCTGCTACATAGCCTGCTGCTACAGTATGAATAAATTTAACTTGAGCAACGGGGTTAAAAATTATTTCGCTAAAGCTAACTAATTCCATGCGCATTGTCATATAGTTGAATTCACTACCGACAGGGTTTTGCATCCAGCCATTGGCAATTAATATCCATAGAGCTGACATGTTGGTTCCTAATGCCATTAGAAAGGTGCCGATTAAATGCTGGCGCTTGCTTAATCTATCCCAGCCTAAAAAGAACATCCCAACGAACGTGGATTCAAGAAAAAATGCCATTAAACCTTCAATGGCTAATGGAGCACCAAAGACATCACCAACATAATGTGAGTAATAAGACCAATTGGTACCAAACTCAAACTCCATGGTTAGCCCAGTTGCAACACCAATGGCAAAGTTGATGCCAAATAGCTTGCCCCAAAATTTTGTCATGTCACGATAAATTTCGCGGCCAGTCATAACAAAAACGGCTTCCATAATAAATAAGATCCACGTTAACCCTAAGGTTAAAGGGACAAACAAGAAATGAAATAAGGCAGTAACAGCGAACTGCCACCGCGATAGCTCTACTAAGGTTTCATTGATCATATTGATTTCTCTCTTGCGTGATTATTGCACAACACATTATTTAACGTCTCGATGGTGTTTGGTTGTTCTAAATTTATTTATTCAGTTTGCTTTTTAGAAAATAAGGCTTGTTTAACTGATAATATCTTGGTCACACCTGTTCCTAATTTCATTAGCGTATTTAATTGTTCAGGGGTTAGTTTTTGTAATTCAGCAGCCCAATTGGTGATCATTTCTAATAAGTCATGAATGTCTTTCATACGTTGCTGAGCATATATTTCACTATCGGTTTCTGGCGTATCTAGTAGTAAATTTCGTAGTAATGATAGAGTCGGATCTACTTCACGTTTACGTCTTTCTTCAAAAACAATATTCGCCATGTCCATCACACTACCAATAGCATTGTAGTATTCTTTACGATCGCCCGGTACATGAGTAACTTGTACTAATTTCCATGACTGTAGTTCTTTAATACCCATACTGACATTGCCGCGAGAAATATTAAGCGTAGTTGCCAGATCGTTTGCGGTAATTGGTTTGTCAGTAATCACCAATAAGGCATACATTTGCCCAACGGTACGATTGAAGCCCCATTTACTACCCATTTCACCAAAGTGATAAACGAATGACTGGTTTTTCTCTGAAATTTCCATAGACTTAAAAATAAAGTTTCAATAATTTCTGAAAGTTTAAAACGTTTTGAACGTTTGATCCAGATCAAATTAAAAATATTCATCATCATTTTATCCCACATACTGAAATTAACTTTAAAAGTACTTGAATTTTAGAGTAAAAATGCTATTTATTAGCTTAAGTTACTCTGATCAAAAGTGCTTGTTATTAGCGATGAATATTTAACATTAATTACTTATAGCAGTATCATGCTTGTATATTCAGTAATATGAATAGCAATATAAGTGCCAAAGAATAACGTTAAAATAAACACTTTTAAAACAGTGTATTAAGCTGTAAATATCGTTTTTTATAATAATCTGCTTTTAATTGAGTCATAAATGACATTAAATGGCGAGAGTTTGTGACAATTTTGGCTTAAGGGGGCGAAGTGGTACACCAAACAATTCAAGCAATTATCGAGTCTGTTGAAAAACCAGCTATTTACATTACCAATGATTACTCAATAGAGGCCGTCAACCAAGCTTATCGTGATACCTATAAAACAGAAGTATTGCTGGGAAAGAGTAAATGCTATGAAGTCTCGCACAATGCAACTAAACCTTGTGATCAGCAAGGTGAAACGTGTCCTTTATCATCTTGTAAAATAACCGATAAAAATAGCTCAGCGTTACATATTCATCGAACCGAGTTAGGCGATGTTTATTGTAGTATTTTGATGAAACCCGTTAAAAATAATGACGGAATAACCATTGGCTTTTTAGAAATATTAGAAAAAATTGATTTTGCTAGCAGTGTCAGTAGTGATCGAAAGCTAATAGGTAAAAGTCAGCCTTTTCAAAATTTGCTTAAAATGATCACGCGCAGCGCCAGCAGTAATATTAGTGTTTTGCTACAAGGCGACACCGGTACAGGGAAAGAGCTTGTCGCGTTATCAATACATCAGGCGAGTAAACGAAAAAATGAAGCGTTTATAGAGGTTGAATGTACTGGCTTAAGTGAATCGTTATTTGAATCTGAGTTGTTTGGCCATGAAAAAGGGGCTTTTACCGGTGCCAATACGAGTAAAAAAGGTTTGGTTTGCTTAGCAAATAATGGCACTTTATTTTTAGATGAAATAGGTGACGTCCCGCTTAACTTACAGGTGAAGTTACTACGTTTAATTGAAACAGGTTATTATCGACGTGTAGGGGGTATTGATAAGAAAAAGGCTAACTTTAGACTGATTTGCGCTAGCCACAAAAATATAGAAAAAATGGTGGTAGAAGGCACTTTTCGTGAAGACTTATATTATCGAATTGCAGGGTTTCCTATTCGTTTACCAACGTTAAAAGAAAGGCAGTCAGACATTTCGTTATTAGCCGAACATTTATTATCAAAAAGTGAGTTTTCATCAAAAATGTTTTCACCAGAAGCATTAACTAAACTGTCAAATTATCACTATCCGGGTAATATCAGAGAGCTTAAAAATATTGTACAGCGAAGTGCTTTATTAAGTGATGACGAATTCATTAATATAGAACACTTGCCTCAGCATATTACTAATGCAAGTAAGATGGAAGATCACCCTGCTAATTTACTATCCAATGAGAAAAAATATCTTATTGGGCTATTAAACAAATATGGTAATCAACCAAAAATAATTGCTGATAATTTAGAAGTAAGCGTTAGAACTCTTTATCGAAAATTACAAAAACATCAGTTGAATATCAGAGAATATACTTTACCTAAGTGAGCCAACGCATGCATCGTTTAAGTAATTTATGTTGCTGGAATAGAGAATTGCTGCTCTTTTACACATTTTCCTTGAGCATCATAACTCCTGTCATAAACAGAAATATTTCCTTGATTGTCTTGGGTGATTATATTAGTAGTACGAGTGCCATACTCTGGCGATACAATAAAAATCGAACTAAGGCGTTGCTCCCAATCTAATGGAACCCCCGTTTTAGGTAATTTCTCTATTTCGGCTTGTTGATTGTTTTTCATCAGGGTGAATAAGTTATCGATATTCAACAGTTGACTAGCAGACTCCTGTATTGCGGTAGCAAGCTGTTCTTGTCCTAAAGCCATTTTAGGCCAAATATCGTCTAAGTCGCCATTACATAAACTATGAAAGCCAGTCGTTAATGTTTGCTGTTTTTTTGATGTGCTATTAAAGTAGGTGAGGTTGTCGAGTTTTCCAAACACTAGGTTAAAGCCATTATACTGATGTGCAGTATTCACTAGTTGTTTATTTATTTCTTGATCTTGCTTAGCTAATGCTTGTGTTACCAAATCACCACGTGATTGTTTATTTTTATCAAATAACTGTGGCTCGCGAAAATTAGTAAGCGCACTAAATCTACCTTGTTTATTTAACCCTAGCCAAGTGCCGCCTGCTTGTAAGTCTTTACCAGCTAAAATACTTGCTTGTTGCTTTGTTTCTGGCCACCAATGCATCATTTGGGTTGGTCTTTGATGAACTTCATCTCGGTTAGCACAAATAATCACTGGGTATTTAGGGTGTTCTTTAATGGCAAAAAATAAAATACACATATTAAGGTTGTTTTTAATTTGAAATTATAACTTATGATAACTCTTTCTTTATACCGAGTGTTAGCTCAGGTAGTATTCAATATAAAGAAATTCTCATATTGTACTCTGTGTATTACAGTGTACATACTTCAATTTATATATTGAAACGCAACTAGGTCATGAACATGTTCGAAATTCCCCCGATAAATTTAAAAGATAAAGTTTCAGCACAAGAATGGCAAACGCGTGTTGATTTAGCTGCCTGCTACCGATTGATGGTAATGCACGGTTGGGATGATTTAATCCACACTCACATTTCGGCACGTATTCCAGATAGTGAACATATTTTAATTAATGCTTTTGGTTTAGCTTTTGAAGAAGTAACCGCATCTAATTTAGTCAAAATTGATATTAACGGTAATATTGTTGATAAAGATTGCCCATTTGACATCAACCCTGCCGGTTTTACTATTCATAGTGCTGCTCATGAAGCGCGGCACGATGATATGTGTGTTATGCATGTGCATACTAATGAAACTATTGCGGTAGCGAGCTTGGAAGAAGGTTTATTACCTTTAAGTCAATATTCGATGTTTGCGCTTGCGTCACTCAGTTATCATGGTTATGAAGGCTTAGCGGTTAATCATGAAGAGAAGTTAAGGATTCAAGAGGACTTAGGTGATAAAAACTTTATGTTACTGCGTAATCATGGTGCACTGACCATGGGCAAAACCATTGGTGATGCGTTTATGCATATGTATGACTTAACGCGAGCATGCCAAATACAGTTACAAGTAATGGCAACAGATATGAAACCTATTTATGCGCCGCAAAGTATTATTGATGGCATTAAAGCACAAGCTAATATTGTACATACAGGAAAAACCGGTGGTGAAACTGCTTGGCCAGCAATGTTACGTCGAGTGTATCGCAAATATCCAGATTTTGCTGATTAACGTCAATTCCGTGCTTTTTCGTTCAAATTGAATCATACAGCTTAACGCTGGTAGTTAATGGTTTAGTCGTTAGTTTTAAGATAAAGATAAATAAACTTATTAAAAGAGATAAAAATGAAAATTACTCATATTGAAGTATTTGATATTCATTGCCCAAAACGTCCTGCGTGGAATCCTGTTTTTGTACGTATTCATACTGATGAAGGGATAAGTGGCGTTGGTGAAGCTGGTTTGGCTTATGATTGGGGGCACAGCGCAGCAGCAGCAATGCTGAAAGAAATTTCGGAAGCGGTGTTAATTGGTTTTAATCCTTTTAATACTGAATTGTTATGGTCACGTATGCTCAGAGAAAGTTTTTGGGGCTTAGGTGGCGGACCTGTATTGTATTCAGCGATGAGTGCAATAGATACTGCTTTGTGGGATATAAAAGCTAAGGCATTAGGCGTCCCGGTTTATCAGTTATTGGGTGGTAAAGTAAATGACAAGTTACGTACCTATGCTAGCCAATTACAATTTGATTGGGATAGCGATATTAAAAAACTTATTGAGCCTGAAGAATATGCACAAGCTGCTTTAAAAGCGGTTAGTGAAGGTTATGATGCGGTTAAAGTTGACCCGATTGTGTATAACAAAGATGGTAGTTCTTCATTTGACAGAACCAAGCTTTTTACTCGACCACAAATGCGCCTTTTTGGCGATCGATTACGTGCTATTCGTGATGCAGTTGGACCAGATGTTGATATAATTTTTGAATCTCATTCACTTATGGGGGCTGCTTCTGCCATTCAAATGGGCGCTATTGTCGAAGAAGTTGATTGTATGATGTACGAAGAGCCGGTAAATTACTTAAATTCTGCTGTTCATAAAAAAGTTTCTGATAATGTGAATGTACCTATTGCTGGTGGAGAGCGTTTGTATCATCGCTGGGATGTGCGTCCTTATTTTGAAGATCAAAGTATTGATGTTTTACAACCTGATGTTGGCTTGTGTGGCGGCTTCACTGAAGCTAAAAAAGTGTGCGATTATGCAGATGTTTATGATATTCGTATTCAAGCCCATGTATGTGGTGGCCCAGTAGCAACGGCAGCATCATTGCATTTAGAAACTGCGATTCCTAATTTCTTAATTCATGAACATCATACTTATGCAATTAAAGATTGGAACCGTGAATTATGCTTACAAGATCCTCAGCCAGTCGATGGCTTCTTTCAAGTAACTGAAGTGCCGGGAATTGGCATTGAACTGAATGATGAAATAGTGAAACGTTCACCACATGTTACTATTAAATAATTGCTAAATTATTAACAACTTATAGCATACCAACGAAGCGCATTGTCATAACACAATGCGCTTTTTTCTTGCGCTGATAATGCTTGAATAAAGTCACTCTCGATAACCGAATACCAATAATTTTGATAGCTGTTATGACTGAACAAACATAGCGGAAAATTACTAGCCATCAGCATTCTATTTTGGCCAAAAATATCGAAAATTATTGTTAAGCTTTGAGTAAGCCAAGCTTGATTATAATTTCTGTCACTCATCTCCCAGCCGGAACATTTTATTGCAACATGAGGATAGCTCGATAGTTTAAGCAAGTTACTTTGCCAATATTGCCATTCAACACTTTGTATGTCGGTTGGGGGAAAGCCTGCATGGTTAATAATAAAGGAAATATTAGCATTATCATTAATCACATCACATAACGAACTTACTGAGGTTGAATTAATTAATGATAATTGTGCTTCAAAAATCAGTGTTTTATTTTGCTGTTTAGCAGCATTATTAAGTTGGCTGAAGTTTGTTAATACTTGCTTGTTTGTTAGTAATGGCAGCGTATCATCATCTAATATATGACGAACCCCAACAAAAGATTGTAGGGCGGTTAGTTTTGTTAAACAGTCATTAAATCCTTGGTTAGTTAGTGTTAAATCAATCGCAGCTATCGCTCGAAAAGGTTGTTTGCAATTTTGCTCTAAAGTGATTAATTCTCGCCAAGGTTGGGAATTATCAAACCCTGCTTCAATATGAATAAAGCCAGCTAACGTAAACGTAGGCTCAAGGGCCAAATCACTTTCTTCAAAGGTTTGATTAATAGCAGACTTATCAGGCCAAAAAGGCGGATGATCCGGTTTTAACCAATGATAATCACCTTGTGCTAAGTCGAATAAATGCAGATGTGGGTCAATAATTTTCATGTTTTCTGCTCTAAGCTATTGTGCTGTGTAACCACCATCAATAACCTGTAAACTTCCTGTAATAAACTTAGCTTTATCTGAAGCTAAAAAGAATACTAATTCAGCCACTTCGTCAGGTTGTCCTAAGCGGTTTAGTGGCTGTAAGCTTGCTTCTTCGCGATGAACGTCTGCTTTATCTGCTCCAGATTTCTGGCAATAATTGTCAATAGCTTGATGATATAACGGTGTTTCAATGGTACCAGGGCAGACAGCATTCGCTCGAATATTAAACTGAGCGTAATCTAATGCGGTTGTTTTTGCCATGGAAGCAAGCGCACTTTTACTTAAGTTATAAGCAAAAGAATTGTGCTTAGCAATGAGAGCTTGATCAGAAGACATTAATATAATCGCGCCATTGTTATTACTTTTCATATTAGGTAACACCGCTTTTATTGCCGCAAATGCACCTTTCACATTGATGCCGATTACCTTATCAAAATCAGCTTCGCTAGTATTTTCAATGTTCGCAGAAAAGTGAATACCTGCGTTCGACACTAGTACGTCAATAGTATGCAGTTGGCTTATTTGGCTAATAATACTAGTGATTTGTTCAATATTAGTAACATCACATAAACAAAACTCGCCTAATGTTGAAGGTGTTAAATCTAGATTGAAAACTAGATAATCATGCTTTAAAAATAACTTAACTATGCTTAAACCTATACCTGAACTGCCGCCAGTTATAATACAAACCTTTTTCATTAATCTTCACTTTGTTGTTAATCACGCTTTGAAATTAAATCATACCGTTATCGTTAAGTGACTTCCATTTTCTTCTAACTATTATTTCGTTTCTTCTGCCTGCTATTTCGTTATAATGGCAGTAATTAAGTCAGTTGAGAATTTGTTATGAAAGCATGTGGTGTAGAAATAAAAAGCAATGAAGCAATCATTTGTATTATGTCCAAAGAAAATAGCTTGTATGATATTCCTCATACACGCGTACAAAAATTAGCCTTAGATAATGCGGGTGATGCGGAAGAAGTAAAGAAATTCCAATTTACGTTTGCTAAGTTAATGGAAGATTATCAAGTAACCGATGTAATTATTCGAGGACGCGCGTTAAAAGGTAAGTTTGCTGGCGGACCTATTGGTTTCAAAGTAGAAGCGGCAATCCAATTAATACAAGATCTTAATGTGCAAATTTTAGCCGGTAGCTTTATTAAAAAAGAACTGTCAAAAAGCCAAATAGATATCGACTTTCGTGATACAGGTTTAAAACAATATCAAGAGCAGGCTTTTGAAACTGTATTTGCTTTCTTAGAAGGCCATTAAATAGTTTTATCATTATTAGTATGATAACTTTTGTAAAATATAAATAAAAAATTTGCGTCTTTGTAGGATGGAAGAGAATCTCGATTTTTTGTCTAGAATATTATATTAGTTCTTTGATCGAGCCTCGAACCTAACTTACATCAAGTGATTTAAAATTAAATGATGAATTCTGAATCAACTACGTAGCTATTATAAAATAATAAAAACCACTTAACTTTAGGTGTTAGCTTTAGGAATTGTTATGAAGGAACCAATGCGTCAACTTTATAAAGTAATATTACTAACCACTGTTATTATGCTTCAAGCTTGTGGCAGCTCAGAAGATAAAACTGTTTTTTCTATTTCTGCTGATGTAAGTGAAGTGAGTTTTAGTAATGAGTTTTTACAAGAGTCAACAGAGAGCATTGCAATAAATGTAAGTTTTGTTGGTGACGGTGTTTTAGTCGGCTTTTCTCCTGAAGCCATTTCTGCGCCGTGGTTAGAATATCGAACTGAAAACGTTACCGAGAATTCAGCCACTGTTTTTATTGATGTTATTAATGCTCAATTCTTACTTACTGATACCTATAACACTACATTACGATTAGCGACAAGTAATGAAGACTCGAGTAAGTTTGCTTTTCATGATATTGATATTTCGTTACTAATTTGGAATTTAGCGGTAGATACTGAAAAAGTTAGCTATAGCGGTACTTTTGGTGATGAAACTATTCCTGCACAAAGTATTTCTATCTTAACTGAAGAGAAAGAATGGACAGCAAGTACCGATGTTGACTGGTTGTCATTAGATATTACCTCTGGCATTGGTGAAACAGAAATAGTCGTCACTCCTGATATCAGTGAATTTACTGAGCCAGGTTTACAACAAGGTAATATTATATTAACGGATATAGATTCAGGTGAAATAAAGCTAGTGCCAGTAGAAGTGGCGTTAGATAATGTTTATTTACTTGCCGATCAAACTGCAGTGGCCTTAAGTGCAACCAATAGTATTTCAACATTAGAAAAAACGGTATCAGTTAGTAATAATGCTGATTTAGATATTAGCTGGACAGCGACAACTGACGCGAATTGGCTGACGTTAACAAAAGACAATAATGAGCAATTAACAATAACGGCTGATGCAAGCCTTGCATCAGCGAATAATAATTCATCGGCTCAAGTGACTATTTCTGCTGACTCCGGTATAGCAGCGATCAGTGAAACGATTACTATCAATTTTTATAACAGTAGCCAAGATGTAAGTAATAACGTTATTACGCCGTTGGCTATCAATAGTAGTGAAATCGTAACTTCCCCATTAAAGCCTGTTTTTTATCTTGGTGTAGGAAATGAGCTACTTACTTACCATCAATATACTGGTGAGCTTGAATCCAGTGTAGAAATATCTCCAGAAGGCACTATCCTCGAGCAATTAATCATACATCCCAATGGTGATTATTTGTTGGTAAAAGCCACTGAAATAGTGACACAAGAAGATGAAACTAGCACTGAAGTGGTTCATCGCTATAGTGTTTCACTTGACGATTACAGCATTACTGAAATTATTGACACAGACATCATTAGTGAACCAATCGCTATTGTTCGTTTGTCAGGGCGTTATTTTGTCATAACACAAGCATTTGAGTTTGCGGATGAAAATCTTAATGTACTGTTTTGGGATGCTCCCAATGCGTTTCTTGTCAGTAAATTAGCTGTCGCGTCTCAAGCTAATACACTGTTTGCTTTAGATAATAGTACGGCAAGCTTTAAACGCTATATTCCACAAGTAAATGACTTTGGTGATGATAAAGTCTCAGTTTCGTTAACGCATGAGTATCATCCAGAATTATTAGCTGATGACCAGGTTATTTTCGATTTTATGGTGACGAGTGATGAAGCGAATATTTATGCGCTTAGTCAAAGTAGCGAATGGATCAGTTTTGATGGTGATAACTTTGTCGATAATGGTTTATTAGAAGCCAGCGAAAGTGTTGTGACACTATCGTTAGTTAAAAATAGTAATGATCAGCCAAATTATTACAGATTTAATAGTGCTAATGAACTTGGCTTCTACTTAGATGTTTATGATAACCACCAAACAATTTCATCGACCACCTATACTCAAGGAAGTCAGCCAGCAAACCTTAGGTTATCAGGAGATGATCAACGTTTAATTATTTATGTTGATTCGTCAAGTGATGGTGAGCTTGATTCTCAAATAGAGCTAGTCACTATTCCCTAATAGTATTCTTTTACTATTCTAATTATGAAAGGAGCATTTTGCTCCTTTTTTGTTTCTTAAGCGTAGGCTAATAACCAGTACGTATAAAAAACAGTCAATATGGACGAAAATCTTCTTTCAAAAAAGTGAAGAACATGATTTAATCAAACAACTGTTTGAGGTCAGACCACTGACCATTTGTGTCAGCTATTATAAATTGACAAAAATAAATATTGGAGAAGCACTATGCCAGAATATAAAGCACCGATTAGAGACATGAAGTTTGTCATGCAAGAACTACTTGATTGCGACAGTCATTATCAAAAATTAGGTTATGAAGATGCTAGCCTTGATATGGTTGATGCTATTATGAGTGAAGCTGCTAAATTCACCGAGCAAGTTATTGCACCTATTAATAAAACTGGTGATGAGCAAGGTTGTACCTGGAATGATGGCGTAGTAACCACTCCTGATGGTTTTAAAGAAGCTTATCAGCAGTACGTTGAAGGTGGTTGGCCAACATTAGCACAAAACGTTGATTTTGGTGGACAAGGTTTACCTCATTCATTGAATACTGCGTTAAATGAATTTTTTTCTGCTGCTAACCATAGCTTTGCTATGTACCCCGGCTTAAGTCATGGTGCTTTAGCAACAATTGAAGAGCATGGAAGCGAAGTTCAAAAAAATACTTTTATACCTAAATTGGTTGAAGGTACTTGGACAGGCACTATGTGTTTAACTGAACCTCATTGTGGTACAGACTTAGGTATGTTACGTACAAAAGCAGAGCTCAATGATGATGGTAGCTATGCGATAACCGGAACAAAAATCTTTATTTCAGCGGGGGAGCATGATTTATCTGACAATATTGTTCATATAGTTATCGCCAGAATTCCAGGCTCTCCAGAAGGAAGTCGTGGTATCTCATTGTTTATAGTGCCTAAATTCAATGTAACTGACACTGGTGAAGTCAGCGATAGAAATGCGGTAACTTGTGGTTCAATTGAACACAAAATGGGTATCAATGCGAACGCTACGTGTGTGATCAATTTTGATGGCGCAAAAGGCTATTTAATTGGTGAAATTAACCGTGGTTTAAATTGCATGTTTACTTTTATGAATGCTGCACGTTTAGGTGTTGCTAGTGAAGGGGTTGCAGCAGCAGATGCGTCTTTCCAAGGGGCATTAGCTTACGCTCAAGATAGATTACAAATGCGTTCTTTATCAGGTGTGAAAAATCCAAACGGACCAGCCGATCCTATTATCGTTCATCCAGATGTTCGTCGTATGCTACTAACACAAAAATCTATTGCTGAAGGTGGCCGAGCATTAATTGGTTATTTAGCGCAATTAGTTGATATTGGTCATGCAAGTAAAGATGAAGCTGAAAAAGCAATAGCCGAAAGTAAATTAGCGCTATTAACACCTATTGCTAAAGCCTTCTTAACTGAGCTAGGCTTAGAATGTACAAGTCATGGGGTACAAGTATTTGGCGGTCATGGCTTTATTAAAGAGTGGGGCATGGAACAGTTAATGCGTGATACTAAAATTAGCTGCTTATACGAAGGTACTACCGGTATTCAAGCACTTGATTTATTAGCACGTAAGATTTTAGGCTCTAAAGGTGAAATATTGAAGCCGTTTGGCGCTGAAGTTACCGCATTCTGTGTTGCCAATGCAGGTGATGAAGCGATGCAAGAATTCATTCAACCTATTATGACCTTTGGTGGTGATTGGCAGAAAATGACTGAAACCTTAGGTTTGAAAGCAATGCAGAACCCTGATGAAATTGGTGCGGCATCGGTAGATTACTTGATGTACTCAGGTTATTTAACCTTGGCTTATTTCTGGGCAAAAATGGCGAAAGTAGCGCAAGATAAATTAGCAGCGAGTGATGATGACAAAGCTTTCTATCAAGCTAAAATTAAAACAGCTCGTTTCTATTTTCAACGCATTTTACCAAGAGCAAACGGCCATGCAGCTTGTGTAGCTAATGGTGCTGAATCAATGATGGCATTAGATAGTGAAGAATTTATTTTCTAAGTATATCTGCAGTGTTATCTAAAAAAGGGAAGCTATATGCTTCCCTTTTTTGTATTAATATAGCCACTATACGACTAATATTTATCTATTATACCAATCTCACTAGCTATGTGATCATTTCTACTTGCTACAATCACCAACTACATCGTTATTTATTTAATAATTAGCACAACGAGTTATTGAAATAAATGCCTTGTATTTGTTAATTTTTTCTACGTATAAAATTGTTCACCTAATTAATGAAACTGGTATTATTTTTTGATGATTCAGATGCAGAGTGAAATTGCCAATTACGAACCTTATCTTTGATTCATTCGATAACCCCTATCGGCATACGAATGTTCCAGTGACTATCTTTAGAGCCAGCTTCTAATAAAAAAATTAGTATTTACCACAAGCGGATAACTTGTCAACTAACAGGCATCCTGTTCAGCTAGTATCAATAATAAAATCAAAATTATACATAAAGCTTTCCGTTGAATAGTAGAACAGACCACTGTGAGCTAAATTAAGAAGGTTTAAAGATTAATGATTAAGGTGATTTTAGTAAAAAGTATTAAGATTTTTTGTTTTATTTTTTGAAATAATAAGTATGCTGTGATCAAAATAAATAACAAAGATCATGAATAACAATGAAACTTCCTCAAATCGGTCCCGCATTTTTAGTCACCGCCGCCTTTATTGGCCCAGGCACAGTTATTACCGCTTCTATTGCAGGTGCTGATTATGGCTTCGCTTTATTATGGGCATTGCTATTTTCAGTCCTTGCAACGTTAATTTTACAAGAAATGACGGCTCGTTTAGGTATTGTTACCCAAAAAGGCTTAGGTGAAAATATCCGTGAAGCCTGTACAAATCCTTTATTAAGAGGCTTGGCTATTGCCTTAGTACTGTCTGCTATTGTGGTGGGTAACAGTGCTTATCAAAGTGGTAATATTTCTGGTGCTAGCTTAGGGTTGGTGGGGATTTTTGAAGACATAGGTGTAAAATTTAGTTCTGCTCAAACAGTGTTTTCAATTCTCATTGGTGCTATTGCCTTTTTCTTATTAATTTCAGGTAGCTATAAGCTTATTGAAACTGCACTTATTTTGTTAGTGTCAATAATGAGTTTAGCGTTCATTATCACCTTTTTGTTAACAAAACCCGATGTAATGGTTTTATTGTCGGGGTTATTTAAACCAATTATACCTGATGGTGCTACGTTAACTGTTATTGCATTAATAGGTTCAACTATTGTGCCCTACAATTTATTTTTACACGCTTCAAGTGTGAGTAAAAAATGGCATGTCGTTAGTGATTTACCACAAGCGAGAAAAGATTTGTATATTTCACTTCCGCTTGGTGGCTTAATTTCTATGGCTATTCTATCTACAGCCGCTACTGCTTTTTTTGGTTCGCAGGTATCAATAGCGTCAGCAGCAGACATAGCGCCAGCATTAAAGCCCCTGTTTGGTGAAATGGCGAGTATTTTCATTGGTATTGGACTGTTTGCTTCAGGAATTTCGTCAGCAGTTACAGCGCCATTAGCGGCAGCCTTTGCCTTGAGTGGTATTTTAAATTCAAGTAAGGATTTACATTCTAATAGCTTTAAAGCTATCTGGATAGTGGTACTATTTTTAGGAGTGCTAGGCTCCAGCTTAGGTTATAAACCAATTGCCGTCATTTGGTTTGCACAAATAGCCAATGGTATTTTACTTCCTATAGTGACAATCTTTCTATTATGGATAATGAATACGAAGGTGCTTGGCGAGCATAAAAACAATATTTGGCAAAATACCCTTGGGGCAATCGTTGTTTTTGTTTCACTATTACTAAGTGGCCGAAGCTTAATGTCAGCGTTTGGTTTTTTATAAAAATTTAGAACGGTAATTTGTCGGTTCTTTATTTAAGATCAACAGCTAATTAGTTATAAATGTTATGCTATTAACATATAAAAACTCAGTGAAGAGCTCACCTTGCTAGGCTTTAAAAAAAGACCATCGTTCTTGCTAGTACTACTATTGGTTATAGCTAGCTATAGCCAATATAGCTTTGCTAAAGCAACACTTGTTACTGTGGATGACGATTTACAAAACGTGCTTGACGCCAGTCAAAATGGTGATGTTATTACCTTGTCGGCTGGGAAATACCTAGGTAACTTTATTATTGCTAAACAAATTACCTTGCGTGGCGAAAACGGAACCGTCATTGACGCTCAAGGCCACGGACATGGGCTTGTACTAAAAAATTCTTATATCACCATTGATAGCCTAAATATTATTAATTGGGGGGCTGATCTTGATAAAGAAAATTCAGGTATTTACGTTAATAACCAAAGAATCAATGAAAGAGCTGTGGGCTTAGTTATTAAAAATAATAGTTTGTCAGGAGATGGCTTTGGGATTTGGCTCAATCATGCGACTAAGGCAACGATAGTTAATAATAAAGTGAATGGTAATTTATCATTACCTTCCGCTAAAAGAGGTAATGGCATACAAGCGACTAATATAACTCATAGTCATATTGTTAATAATGACGTCTCTGAAGTACGTGATGGCATTTATGTTATCGCGAGTCAGCATAATCTAATAGAAAAAAACACTGTGCATAACCTACGTTATGGTATTCATTACATGAATTCTAACGATAATGTCGTGAAGGATAATACTGCTTACAACACTCGGGCAGGTTATGCTTTAATGAGCTCTAGTCGTTTAACGGTTACAGGTAATAAAGTCACCAGCAGTGAAGATTACGGGTTTTTATTAAATTTCTTGGATGAATCTATTCTTAGTGATAATTACATCAAAAATGTATGGACTAAGCCTGAAAATGTAATGGCAGGGCGCGCCGGTAAAGGTTTTTTTGTTTATAACTCAAGTGCTAACGTATTAGAGAATAATACTGTTGATACCACCGAAATAGGCATTCATTTAACGGCAGGTTCAGAAAACATGCAAGTTTATGGCAACAATTTTATTAATAATCCAACACCTGTGAAGTATGTATCGAATACCGAACAAGAATGGAGTAAAGACGGTCGTGGTAATTACTGGAGTAGCTATCTTGGCTGGGATATAGATAAAGACGGCATCGGTGATACTATTTTTGAGCCTAATGACGGTATTGATCAATTAGTATGGCAATACCCAGAAATGAAAATGATAATGGATAGCCCTGCTATCGTAATTTTACGTTGGGTACAGAAACAATTTCCAGTCTTAAAGTCACCGGGAGTCACCGATAGTTACCCATTAATGAAGCCTTATTTTTATCAAGAAAAACCGAGTGATAATTCATTATCCGTTAATCAGTTAACGCCAAAGACTGTTCAATAATGACAAGCATAGGAAAGATAATATGAGCTCCCCGCTAGTTTCATTAGTTGAAGCAGGAAAGTCTTATGGCCAACTTAACGCATTAAACGCGATAAATATGTCGTTGAATGAAGGCGAAGTGCTTGGCTTGTTTGGTCATAATGGTGCTGGTAAAACGACTATGATGAAGCTAATTCTTGGTGTTATTTCACCAAGCTATGGCAAAGTAGAAGTGATGGGAATGGCACCTGATTTAAAAGAAGCTTGGCATTGTCGAAATAAGGTAGGATATTTACCTGAAAATGTTAGTTTTTATGAGCAGTTAACAGGGCTAGAAGTACTGACTTATTTTGTTAAGTTAAAAAGCCCTACCAACAAAGATAGTAGAAAGCAGGCAATAGATTTATTAGAACAAGTAGGCATTACTGAAGCAATACACCGTCAGGTAAAAACATACTCAAAGGGCATGCGTCAAAGGCTTGGATTAGCGCAAGCATTTATCAATAGACCAAAGCTTTTGCTGTTAGATGAACCAACGGTTGGCCTTGATCCCGTCGCTACTCAAGACTTCTATAAAACAGTGGACCAACTTAAGTCGACTGGCAGCAGTGTTATCTTATGTTCTCATGTACTGCCAGGTGTAGAACAGCATATTGACCGAGCAATGATTTTATCTTCTGGAAAGCTACTCGCTCTAGGAACATTGCAAGCATTACGTAAGCAAGCTGAGCTACCTGTTATTATTAAGTCGTCGGGAATAAATTACGCTATTGCTCAAAACAGTCATTTAACACAGTACTTAAGCAATGTTTGCTCTAATACACTAAAAGTGCCAGCGCATGAAAAAATAAAGGTATTAAAGCAGTTAATTAACATGGAAGGACTTAAGGATATTGAAATAGAATCAGCAAATTTAGAACAAGTATATCAGCACTTTATTTCAGTGCATGAGCTCACATTAAAGGCAAAAGATAATGGAGCACCGAGTTAATGCATCAAATATTTACGGTGGCCAATAAGGAGTTTCATGATGGCCTCAGAAACCGTTGGTTGGTTGCTATAACGCTAATTTTTGCGCTATTGTCTACTGGCTTAACTTACTTTGGCGCTGCAGCATCGGGTGCCGTTGGGGTTGCTTCGTTATCAACCACGCTTGCTAGTTTAGCAAGCCTGAGCGCCTTGCTTATCCCGTTAATTGCCTTGTTATTAAGTTATGACAGCTTCGTTGGCGAGCAAGAAAGCGGTACTCTACTTTTATTACTCACTTATCCGTTAAGTAAAAGCCAATTATTACTTGGTAAGTTTATTGGCCAAGGTGGAATTATAACCCTCGCTATCCTCGTGGGTTTTGGTGTTCCAGCTATGATTTTATATGGGCAACTGGGTGATTTAAATATATTGAATACCTTTGGCTTATTTATTATCAGCGCTACTTTATTAGGCCTAAGTTTTACCGCTATTTCTTATGTTATCAGTCTTTCTGTGGCAGAAAAGTCAAAAGCTGTCGGCTTTTCCTTGATGACTTGGTTCTTATTTTCTCTCGCTTTTGACCTTGTTTTGCTTGCTTTATTAGTGGGAGTTGAAGAAGCGATAACACCACAAGGTTTAATACAATTATTGATGTTAAACCCAACGGATATTTTTCGTCTTGTGAATTTTATCGGCCTAGATAATCGTAATGTTAGTGGTGTGCTATCTATTGCTACTAATGCCAGTTTATCTTACACATCATTATTTTTAGCGTTAATTGCTTGGGTTATTATTCCTTTAGCATTAGCTATATTTATTTTTAAGAAAAAGACACTTTAACTAGGGTTGTTAATAATCCTTATTTACTGAGAATATTGACCATGAAACAGTACAAACTATTGGCGTTAATTACAGCGCTTACACTAACCACTCCTTTGGTGATGTCTTGCTCTGATAATTCAGACCAACAAAAAGTTATACACCAAGCAGTCGCGATGGAATCAAGTGATGAATGCCATTTATGTGGCATGCTTATTACACGATTTGACGGCCCTAAAGGTGAAGTTTTTCGTAAAGAGCAAGACGATAAAGTTTTTAAATTCTGCTCTACGCAAGATATGTTTAGCTATTATTTAGATCCAGAAAACACCCGTAATGTTGCTCAGATGTTAGTACATGACATGAGTAAAATGCCATGGGGCAGTGACAGTATTAATGATAAATATTTTATTGATGCGAAAACTGCATGGTATGTAGCTGGTTCAGACAAAATGGGGGCAATGGGGAGAACCTTAGCTAGCTTTAGCCAGAAAGCTGATGCGGAAGCTTTTGCCAAAGAGTTTGGTGGGCAAGTAAATAGTTTTGAAGATATTAACCTGAATACGTTAATGTAATATCAATTATTATATTAGAATCCCCGTATTTATGTTTTATTAAATAAATCACTGCTTTATAGTTATTGAAGAACTTGCTAGGCTAAGGCAGGTTCTTCTATTTATAGCTTTCTCATCTATGTTCAAAACACCTATCGTAATCACTCTTTTAACTTTTCTTATTGCTTGTTCAAGTATGAAAGAAGCGGGGGTGGTTTATCATGATGGTTTTGATTTTTCGTCAGTGAAAAGTTATAGCCTTTATGATCGAAACTCTACTTTCACTGAAGCACAGGGTTTATTAGACACTCGTCGTAACGCTATTGAAATTGCTATTGAACGTTCTATGGCGGAACAAAATTTTAATTATGCTGAGCTTGATGAAACTGATTTAATTGTTACTTATCATCTTGTTAGTGGTAGTCGTAAAGATTACGCTAAATATAATGAAGTCGTACGTTTTTGTACTTTCTGTTTACAGGCAACAACGTGGAAAACAGATCAACAATATTCAGCCATTCGTCGAGGAAGTTTAATTGTAGATTTGGTAGACCCTAAGCAAGGGCGCTCTGTATGGCGCAGTGTGTATAGGTTAGATTTAGAAGATAGAGAAAATAGCGCAGAGACTAATGATAGAATAAAACAAGCTATTTCAGCTATGATGGCAAAATATCCGCGCTAGCTTAATTGTTTGTCGATACTTTTCTCTTTAAGGGATTAGGTTTAATATATTTTTCAAAAAACTATTCAATTTGCTATTCCCTGTTTATAATATCGACATTGATTTACACCTTCCACTAATGCCTAAAAAGCAGAGTAAAACTATGAATTTCCCCAATGATGAAACAGGTCAACTACTAGCAGAAATGCAAGAAGCAGGCATTAATCTTGAAATGACTCACGATGTTGTTTTTTTTCATTTATTTGAGCAAGAAGCCCAAGCACATGCAATGGCTGATTATATTAAAGAAAATATGAGCGGTGTAATCGTTAATGTTCATCCTGATGAAACACCTAATGTTTGGGATGTTGATTGTACAATACAGTTAGTACCAAGTTATGAAGCAATAGTTAAGCAAGAAAGTGAATTTGAAGCACTAGCAACTAAGTTTTCAGGTTATAACGATGGCTGGGGTGTTGAAGCGTAAGCTACCAATATTAAGGAGGAAACCTGAACCCTGTTTCCTCTGTTCTTCTAAGTTACTCTATTGCTAGAGAGTTTACTGGCCTTCCTTTTTTATATCTTCTTTCTCGGCAGGCTCTTTTTCTATAATATCAAATGCAGGTAGAGATACACGCCAATAAATAGCAGCCAACCTCACTAACAACGCACCTAAAATAGCCACTACAATAGCTTCATCTTCGGGCCAACCTTGTAAGTGAAATATAACAAATAAACCACCACCTAGCATGGCGGCTAAAGCATATATCTCTTTACTTAATATCATTGGAATAACATTACATAAAATATCACGAATCATACCGCCAGCGACACCCGTAATAGTCCCCAATACTATAGCGACAGATAAAGGCGCACCTAATGCAATTGACTTTTGTGTCCCTAATACAGCAAAGAGTGCTAAGCCAAAAGCATCAGCAATCAGTAAAAAACGTTTAGGGATACGCTTAGGTTGTCGAATTAATACAATGGTAAGTAGCGCAGTGGCCAAAACTACAAAAAGGTAATGAGTTTCAACGACCCAAAATATAGGGGTTTGTAAAATAGTATCTCGAATGGTGCCACCACCAACCGCAGTAACGAAAGCCAGCACAATGACACCAAAAGGGTCTAATTTATATCGGCCTGCCATTAATGCGCCAGAAAGCGCAAATACAACAATGCCAAATATATTTAAGTAGTAGAGTAGTTCAGTCATGAGAGGGGGATTACTTTAATAGAGCTTATTGTAATAATTATATTTTTATTTCACACTGACGACAGGTAACTTAGCTTCAAGCCAGCCATTCATATCACCAGTTAAATGTTGTAGATTCGAAAAACCATTTTTAGCTAAAACATCGATAGCAATAGCGGTACGACGACCAGAGCGACAATAAATGACAATATTACTGTTCTTATGTTGTGCTAATTGTGCTAGGTTTTCTTCAATAGTGTCATGGCTAATATTAATGGCACCAGCAACATGGCCAGCGTTATATTCCGCTTCAGTACGAACATCTAATAAGACAATACTATTTTGAGGGGAATTAAGCGCTGCTAACAAACTTTGCTGAGAAATTTGTGGTGCTTCACTTGCCAATACTGCCGTAGTGAAAAGGCTAAGTGTTAATGCTAATATTTTTATCACTCTAAACATGGTTTTTTCCTCAGTCGTAATTAATCTGTTTATTAATTATCTCTAATCTACTTGATTCTATGGCATTAGTCACCTGGAATTAGTTATGCTCACTTCCGCTTGTTACAGCTAATCATGACCCCTCAGTCAGAATAGTTACTTATCATCCTGAACAACAACTTGTCATTCTGAACTTGATTCAGAATCTCAAGCGTGTGGTGATAACTTCATGGGATTCAGTATTAAGTGTCCTACGGAATGACCGGGGTGGTGACCTACGGAACTATGAGACTGACGGTCTAAGTAATGACAAGAGAGTAAGCATGGAATGACTAGAGAGCTTATATATTTGATGCAATATATTCAATAGCAATAGCGACAAAGATCATTAAAAATAGACTGACAAAAATCATGTTATTAACCTTTTTACTCGCATAAATAATATCAGCAATTTGTGGTTGTCTGGCTCTATCATTAAAGCTAATTTTGCGTAATTTTTCAGGGGAGTTTTTTTTATCATCATACATGGCAACACCCCCCAGTTTTATTGATAAATTTAGTGATAATAATAGCAAAGCAACATTGTTATTTAATTGAAAAAAATGCTTTCGACTTAAACGCCAAAATAGAATTAAGTTATTTCCTATGTTAGAAAACAGTAATAATAAAGAGAATATTCTTACCGGTAACCACATTATAAGGTTCACAAGGTACTTACTGTAAAGGCCGAAATACTTGTGTATTGTTAGCTTTGTGTTCCAGCAATAGTGCATTTCCAACAATAGTCGATAACAAAGCGCCATTAATGGACCTAGCGTCATAAATATAAAAGCTACGGCATATCCTTGTTGTAAGCTGCGTAATAACTGCATTTCGATACACGCTTTACTTAAGCCTAAGCTGGATAAAGGCTCTGTCTCTCTTAACACCCAAGGCTTTAATGTTTGTTTTGCGAGATAGTTTTGTTTCGCCGTTAACGCTTGTGCGATGTCCTTACTTGCTTTGGTTATTTCAAATGAACCTATAGCAATATACAGCAGTAGCACTTGCCATAGAAAATCAACTTCAACGAAAGATTCGAACAGCCACAAAATGATAATAATAGGTGGCAAGGTAACTACTATTGCAATTAAGCCTGCTATCGTTTGTTGATTAGGAGAGTTTGTTGGGTTATTGACTTTATCGCTCAGTTTTTGGCAATAAAATTGAAAAAATCGTAGAGGCTCATGATGAGAAAAATGACTAATGATCGCTTTACTTAATATTACGGCTAATAATATTAGTAGTTGATAGCTAAAAGAAGACAGTTCACTTAAGTTAGTCATTTTTCATTTACTCATGTTTTTTAGATAAAATATTTATGAACTAAGTGTTTTTCCCTTAAGTGCATTCAACATATTCATTACTAGCTTTGATGAATTTACTGAAGCAGTCTCTAAGTACTCATCAAAAGAGGTAGGTGACTCTTTTCCTGCAATATCAGATAGTGAACGAATAATCACAAACGGCGTTTTAAATTGATGGCAAGTCTGGGCGATAGCCGCACCTTCCATTTCAACAGCAGCCATTGTAGGAAAGTTAGCACGAGCTTTAGCGATATCATCGTCTTTCGTCATAAACGTATCACCCGTGGTAATTAACCCAACCATAGCTTGAATATTATCAAGTTGAGCAATACCTTTTTTGGCGGCATCTACTAAGGTGACGTCAGGCATATAGGCAGCGGGGTTTGCTGGTAATTGTCCTATTTCATAGCCAAAAGCTGTTACATCAACATCGTGATAGCGTACCTCTGAACTTACAACAATATCACCCACTTTAAGCTTTGTGTCAAAGCCACCGGCAGAGCCTGTATTTACTACGTAATCTGGTTGAAATTTATCAATAAGTATGGCGGTGGCTAAAGCTGCTGCTACTTTACCAATACCTGATTGGACAATAACAACGTCATTGTTATTTAGTTGCCCGCAATAAAATGTATAACCTGCATGGGTGCTCGTTTCACAGTTCACTAGTTTTTCTTTTAAAATAGCTACTTCTGGCTCCATTGCGCCGATAATACCTGCTTTCATGTTTTTCTCTTTAGCTTATTAATTTATCAAGGATTATAACTTGGCTTGAAGAAAAAAGTTAGTTTATATTCATTTAGCGAAGTAGGGGATTAATAGGGAGTAAAAACGCCGTGGGGTATGATTATGTGATAAGCATAAACTTATTTTTACTGTCAGCGAGTAAACTGAAAATAAAAAAACCAGTAATATGTTAATTTACTGGTTTTAGGTTTTCTGTTGGCTGGATTTTTATTTCAATTTATTAATGCGGCAGTGCTGCTACATTTTGCTCTGTTAGTCGACCATTAGTATGAGGTGATAATTCTGCTCGTGCCGCCGTAGGGCTTAATGCGCCTGAACTTTTACGCGCTTTTAGCATAGGAGCTGGTATATTGACGCCTTTAACTTTAGGTAATGGTGATTTGTTACCAAGTAAACGAGAGTTAATACATGCACGAATTTCATCTAATGTATAATTAGCTTTCACCTTAATTCTTAAATGTGGAATGGAAGCTGCTTCAAGTGCGCCACTAACAAACCAGTCTTTTTTAACTTTGTAACCACGACCTTGTGTATCTACTAAATCTACTGCACCCAATAGTTTCATAGAAGAGCGTTCACAAATAATAAAGTCTAAATATTTTCCTTCAGCATTGGCGGCAGCTTTTTGACTAGCTCTCTCAGAGACACCATTACGTATGGTTATTATGTCAGATAGCTTTACACGATTAAGTATACGGTATTTGGGACCCATTGCTTGTTCTAGTAAGTTTTGAAAGTTTTTTTCTGCGGCAGTAAAAACTGACGGTTTACTATCAAAGGGAAAGGGGAAGCTGTTGTCATTTAATCGACTTGCTAATACCGCAACGATGACAATAAGGCTAATTAAAGCAAATAAAATAAGTTCCATAAACATCTCCGGCAATTCAAATTCTTGACGCTTTACTTGTTTTAATAAATAAAGCGCATACTTAATGCTAATTAAGCAGAATTTGTGCCAGAAATATAAAGGTTAAACTTTAAAGTTTTTAGTGTGATTTAGAGGGCGACTAATTGGGGTATTTTTCTTCTAATGCTGCATATAATTGTTGTTGAAAGTCACTTGCTGTAGCATCAAGCGTATTGACTAAATTTGCTAATACTTCATTGTCTTCTTCACCGTGCCAAATCTTAATATAGCTACCTTCTTTATAGCCATGATCTTGACGGAAGAAATTTAGCGTGTTTTTACCTACGTATTGACGGAATAACTCATCTAGGTCCATATTCATTAATGACATACAGTCAGCTAATGCTTTGGCGTCAAATGATTTTTCAGTTACAGCTGCAGATGCTAAATTTTCTAAAGCTATTTTGAAGTCATTCTCGCCAGTACCTTGGTGTAATTCTTTAGCCAGTTTTGCCGAAATTTTTTCAACGCTAGCGCCGCTCATTAAGCGTAAGCTTAAACCAAAGTGAAAAATATCAACTAATTCAAGCTGAACTTGAGCAATGTCAATTTCTTGATGTTTCCACCACTTCCAGCCATGGTGATCTAGCATTTCAGCACATTCAACCCAAATAGCGCGATACCATTCGTAACCATTGCTGCGCCATGTTTCGCTTACTCGTGAATTCATAGCATCTTGCATTGTTAACATTTGATTGATTTGCTTTTGCGCAATCGACAAAGCAGTAGATAATTGTTCGCTCATTTTCTTCTCTGATAATTAAAGGATCATAGCTATTTTGCCGTAGCTAATAAATAGTAGCAATAGTATTGATAGATTTATCTTGTTTAATAACAGCTTCATTAATTAAGTGAACAATTTTATACGTAGAAAAAATTGCCAAATACAAGGCATTTATTTCAATAACTCGTTGTGCTAATTATTAAATAAATAACGATGTGGTTGGTGATTGTAGCAAGTAGAAATGCTCACATAACTGGTGAGATTGGTATAATAAGAGAATAAAGCCAATTTACATTAGTAAATTGGCTTTATTACGCGCTTTAGTTGTTAGTTTTACTAATGTTAGTTAGTAATAACTTATCTTAGCTATACTTACGTTTTGCACTGATTAATCCTAGAAAAGCAAGTGCAAATAAAGCAACACTTGATGGCTCTGGCACACTTGTAGCTTTATCTGTTGCTAATGTTGTAGCTGTACTTGGAACCTTTAAATTATCGAATGGTATGCCCGCAACCTTAATACCATCGAATGCTAAACCGGAATCAAAATTACTATCAAGCCAATTTGCTACACCAAATTCAAGGTAGTAATTACCTGTTTCTAAAATTGAATAGTTTGATTGAATCCAGCCTGTGTAGCCACAAGCTGAAAGAAAACATCTGCCAGAATCAGCACCTAAAGGCTTCCATTCAGATCCATTTTTTACTATATTTGCAGTATTTAATACTGCTTTAGTCGTTGATAAGCCATTGCCTGCTACGATGTCACTAACAATATTAGTACTTGCGGAGAATAGCATTGCGACTTCTTTGAATGAGTCATCTAATAAACGAGTCCAAGCATAATCTGAATAACCAGTACCATCTGATGTTACATAATTAAAATAGAACTCTAAGTCGTCACCAGAATTAGCTGAAAATAAACTCGATTGTAAAATAGAGCCATCAGCGCCTAATAAACCAGTCAAACCAATATTTTTCACTCCAGCGTCAGTTGATATCCAGCCATAATTAGTATTGCCAGTTGGTGGTGTGGTTACTACGCCATTTGCAGAGCTTACGCCGCAATTACCATTACATTCCCAGCTAGTTGGGATCCCATTTTCAAATGTACTGGAGATTAGTGTCGCTGATGTATTTAATGAAATAACTGATACGGCAGTTGTAATAATATATTTGATTTTTTTAAGCATTTTTATATACCTCTATGAATTTAAATTTTTCTTTAGCTTACAGGTCATACCAGAATGCACAGGTCATACCAGGTTTTATTTATACTTTAATAACAATGTGTTGAAAAATTTAACTTTGTTCTCTTATGCTTAATGTAAAAAAACACGACAATGAATAGCAGTATATTTTTATGATTGGCTAAACAGTTTTTTTCTAACCATCGCACGATAATCTTTTGGTGTTAATGATAAATTTTGTTTAAATAAGCGAGTTAAATGCCCTTGATCTTGATAACCAATATGGTAAGAAACCTCTTGTATAGATAGGTTACTCGATGCAAGTAAATCTTTAGCGGCTTCTATTCTTAGCTGTTGCCAATATTCTGTTGCACGCATCCCTGTTGCTGTTTTGAAGCGGCGAGTAAATGAACGCTGGCTTAAACCAAATTGCTCAGCTAGCTCGGCTAAACTCAGTTCACTACTTAAATTAGTACGCAACCAAAACTGTATTTGTGCAATTAATTCATCGGCATGTCGATCAACAGCGCCCTCTAAATATCGTTGCTCTTCATAAGGTTTTCTAATTTCATGGGAAAAGTTGCTTTCAACATTTTGTGCTGCAGCTCTACCGTACGTTTGGCGAATAATGTGAACTATAATATCAGCTAATGCGTTTAAACTTGCGGCACAATAAATGCGCTCAGATTGGGTAATAAAAAAATCAGGTTTAATGAAAACCTTTGGATAATCTCGCTTGAATTGTTCCACGTAATGCCAGTGTGTTGTGGCACTATGATCATCAAGCAAGCCCGATTCAGCCAAAAAACAAACCCCTGTACCTACACCTAGTAATGTTGAACCTTGTTGCCAGCAATGTTTAAGCCAAGCAATGAGCTTTTCATGTTTTCTTAATATTGGTCTAGGGTTACGCCATAAACTTGGTATGAGAATTATATCGGGTACGTAATCTTTATCGTTAGGTAAATCAGTTAGCGCAATATCAGGTAATAACTGAATACCTGCACGCGAGGTAACCGTTTTGTTTTCTTGACTAACGAGTTGTGTTGTAAGCTTTGTTGTTGATTTATCATATCGACGAGCAAATGCTTCCCCTGCCAGTAGCATTTCAAGAGGTAAAGTCAGACCTGTTGCTAGTACATGTTGATAAATCACTAAACTTACTTTTAACTCGCCTGATTTTTCATCACCACTACTTTCAATAGACATGCCAATATCCAAATATTATTTTGGCCATTATGGCATATTTTGTGGCCTTTTAAACACATTAATATTTTACTCTTCGCTATAAAATAACGCCATAAGATTGGTTACTTCTCGTTACTCTATTATCGTATCAAAGGTTATTTACATGACATCATTACCCGTAGTTATTGGCATGGGTGGTATTAATGCCGCTGGCCGTACATCTTTTCATCAAGGTTTTCGCCGTATTGTTATTGATAAAATTAATGCGCAGGCGCGTGAAGAAACGTTTGTGGGATTAGCTAGCTTAATGAAGTTAGTGTCGATGAAGGATGGTCAATTAGTCGATCAAGCCGGAAATATTATTGCCGTAAATGAAATAGAGGCTAAATTTGGACAACAAATTCTTGATGGAACATTAATTAGAAAAATTGAAAAGAATCATTTTGATGTTGATGCAACGCATTGGCATCAAAAAATGCACGTACAGCCTACGGATAAAAACATATCTTTTGAGTTGCGTGCCAAAGAATTACCTCAGCCATTACCACATACCTGGTTAGTAACGGACATAGGTGAAGGTAAAGTAAGTGTTGAGATTCCTGAAGAATTAGTTATTACTCATGATGCATATCGCGATAACCCTATTAAAGCAGCAGGGCAAATGCCGACAGGTTTTGATCCCGGCGTACTTTATAACAGCCGTTACCAACCGCGAGGATTACAAGCAACTATTTTTGCTGCTACTGATGCTATTCGTTCAACAGGCATTGAATGGGATGCTATTTTGAATAAAATTAGCCCTGATCAAGTAGGAACCTATTCGGCTTCTGTTGTTGGGCAAATGCAGCAAGAAGGTTTAGGTGGTTTATTAAAAAGTCGCTTGTCAGGCTCAAGAGTTAGCACTAAACAGTTGGCGTTAGGACTAAATACTATGTCAACTGACTTTATTAATGCTTATGTTACAGGCAATGTTGGCACCACTTTTTCTTCATCAGGTGCTTGCGCTACTTTCCTTTATAATTTACGAACAGCAGTACAGGATATACAAGCAGGTAGAGTACGTGTTGCTGTTGTTGGTAGCGCGGAAGCACCTATTACACCTGAAGTTATAGAAGGCTTTGGCAATATGAGCGCTTTGGCTAATGAACAAGGTTTAAAGAAATTAGATCAAAGCGAGACAGTCGATCATCGCCGTACTAGTCGCCCATTTGGTAATAATTGTGGTTTTACTATTGGTGAAGCAGCACAGTTTGTTGTGCTGATGGATGATGAGCTTGCGCTTGAAATGGGGGCTAAAGTATTAGCTTCAGTTGCAGATGTTTTTGTTAATGCTGATGGTTATAAAAAGTCGATTACAGCACCGGGTCCTGGTAACTATATTACTATGGCAAAATCAGTTGCATTAGCGCAAAACATTCTTGGTAAAGAGTCATTGCAAGAACGTAGTTTTATTTTGGCGCATGGCTCAAGTACACCACAAAACCGCATTACAGAATCATTGATTTATGATCGTATTGCGACAAGTTTTGATATTAATAATTGGCCTGTAGCCGCTCCTAAGGCTTTTGTTGGCCATACTATCGGGCCTGCAAGTGGTGATCAAATGGCGATGGCATTAGGTATTTTTAGTGACAATATTATGCCTGGTATTACTACAATTGATAAAGTCGCTGACGATGTTCATAGTGATCGTTTAAACATTGCTGTTGAGCATTGGGATTGTGGTGAGATGGATACTGCTTTTATTAATTCAAAAGGCTTTGGCGGTAATAATGCTACCGCAGTAGTCTTGTCACCGAAAGTTACCATAGCAATGATGAAAAAACGTTATGGCGAGAAAGCTATGGACGAATACGAACAGAAGCTAGTGCCTGTTGAACAAGCTCAAAATGAATATCGTCAACGTGCCAACCAAGGTGAGTTTGATGTTATTTATAAATTTGGCGAAGGTTTAGTTGATGAAAACGAAATTGAAATTAGTGATAGCAGTTTAAATTTTAAAGAATTTAAAAATGAAATTTCTTTACCTGCAGAAAACCCATTTGCTGATATGATGTAATACAGCATAGATAACCTGAAGTCGGTTTAAGATATTTTTAACTGACAAATAAAGAGCAGCTACGGCTGCTTTTTTTGTTTAAATAATTTGGTACATCTTACCAAGGTAAAATAATGAAAAAATCAATAAAGGCAGCACTGTTATCAGCACTCATTTACCCGGGAGCAGGACATTTTTTTCTTAAAAAATCACGAGTAGGAGTTATTTTTGCAGGTGCTTTCTCTATACCTTTATATTTTGTTATTAGTGAAATTTTCGCTAAAGCAGAGAAAATTGTCGACCAAATTACCCGTGGAGAAATAGCTTTAGACCCAGCGGCTATCTCAGTATCGTTATCTAATTCAATGTCTGGTGTTGAAGGGCAAGCATTAGATATGAATATCTATGTGTTAATTATTGTTTGGGGAATTGCGATAATCGACTCATATCGATTAGGTATTACAAAAAAATAATGTTATTAAGCTGAACTAAATTAAATACATAGAGTCTATATAACACCTAATGTAGAACGGTATTATAGTATTTGTTATTAGATGGATTGGTAATAAAAGGAAGCATTGTAAAGCAAGGGGCAATGGAAGGCTCTAGTGTTACAGGAGTGCTATTGAAAAAACATTCTCTTGTTATTTTTTTATCGTTGCTGATGCACATAGTACTGCTGTTGTTATTGCTTTTTATCACTGAACCAAAACAAGCGAAACAAGTTAATATCACTCATAAAGCGATTAAAAGCTACCTATATAAAATGCCCGCTAAAGTAGCGATTAATAAACCTACTTTAGTTAAAGAAATACCTGACGATATCAAAACAGTTGACTCGGATAAATTAGCCAAAACCGAAAAAAAACAAAACCAACAACAAAGCCCTATAACAGAAACCACTACTGATAAGCCAATAACACAGAAAGTTAATCCAGCAACAAACATGTCACTAATAAATGACTCAAGTAAAATAGAGCCTTTAGTTAAGCCGCCAATATCCTCAAAATTAACGCCGAAAAAAAAAGCGTCTGCTCAATCTTCTTTTTCAAGTTATCAACAACTTAAAGATTTACGAATGTCACTTAATAACAAAATACTTCAGCAAAGCTTTTCTGACTTACAACAATTTCGATCGCCTTCAATAATGCATGGTGAGCAAACACCGGTTCCTCATTCGGATAAGCAATTAAGTGAAGAAGAAATACGACAAAAAAGTACAGCACGAATGTCGAATGATATTTCAATCACTAAGAATGCTAATGGCACTTGTACAATAACAAGAGAACAATTTCTTGGTAGCCCAGTAGAAGAATCCACCTCAGGATTTTTTTGTGGCGAAAGCAAATTTGATAAAAGTTTCCGTGAACATATGAAAAAAGTACAAGATAAAATAATGCCTAGCAGGTAACTTTAATAAATAACTGT
The DNA here is from genome assembly GCF_030547765.1 of Colwellia sp. 6_MG-2023. Lineage (NCBI taxonomy): Bacteria > Pseudomonadati > Pseudomonadota > Gammaproteobacteria > Alteromonadales > Colwelliaceae > Colwellia > Colwellia sp. 6_MG-2023. The sequence continues at coordinate 197,423 of NZ_JAUOPP010000002.1, forward strand.
ACACAAATACAGTAGATGAGTTATATTTAATAAATAATTTGATTACATCTACCTTATATTTGAAATTATATATTGCTGAAAAGCCTAGTTTAGGACGAGCTATTGCCGCAGCACTTCCTAAACCTCATAAAAATCATAAGACCCATATAGAAGTTGCTAACGGTGATGTTGTTAGTTGGTGCGTAGGACATATTTTAGAACAAGCAGATCCTCAAGATTACGATGATCGATTTAAAAAGTGGTCTATGGAAACATTGCCTATGCTCCCCCAGCAATGGCAATTAAAGCCTATTGCTCGCACGCGTGATCAATTAGCCGCATTACGTAAGCTTGTTAAGCAAGCCGATGATATTATTCACGCGGGTGATCCTGATCGTGAAGGACAGCTATTAGTTGATGAAGTTATTGATTTTCTTAAGGTATCTAAAGCTAAAAAATTAAGAGTTAAACGACTATTAATTAGTGATTTGAATTTACCTGCCGTTAAACGCTCGCTTAACGCCCTTAAAGACAATCAAGACTTCATGCCATTATCAATTTCAGCATTAGCACGTTCACGAGCTGATTGGCTGTATGGTCTTAATTTAACCCGAGCATATACATTGCAAGGGCAAAAGCAGGGTTATAATAGTGTTTTGTCAGTAGGGCGAGTACAAACGCCTGTGTTAGGATTAGTTGTTCGACGTGAACAAGCAATCGCGGAGTTTGTTTCTAAACCTTATTACCAAGTTCTCGCGCATATAGCACTAAGTGCCTTACAAGATAACAATGATTGTTTTACTGTTAAATGGCAACCGAGTGAAGCATGCCTGCAATATTGTGATGAAGAAGGGCGGGTGCTAGTTAAAGGGTTAGCTGAAAATGTTGTTACAAGAATTAATAATCAACCCGCTATTGTAGAAGACATTAAGACAGAACAAAAACAACAAAACCAACCTTTACCCTTTAACTTATCTAGCTTACAAATTTCTGCTGCTAAGCAGTTTTCAATGAACGCAAAGTTAGTGTTAGATGTTTGTCAGACGCTGTATGAAAAACATAAACTGATTACTTATCCACGTTCCGATTGTCGTTATCTTCCTACAGAGCAGTTAAAACAAGCGCCAGCTATTATCAGTATGTTAGCGGATTCTAATTTACCTTGTAATGTTCAAGCACAAAATTCAGATAAAACGATTAAGAGTAATGCGTGGAATGATAAAAAAATCACTGCGCATCATGCCATTATTCCAACAGAAAAACCACCTAATAATATTAATTTGAATTCGTTTGAAAAAAATATTTATTTATTAATTACGCGACAATATTTGGCGCAGTTTTATCCCGTTTATCGATACCAGCAAACTAAATTAGCGGTAAAAATTGCGGGTGGGTTATTCACAACTAGTGCTAAGGTTGAACAGCAACAAGGGTGGAAGGTACTATTTCCTCGGCAAGATAAATCGTCTGAGCCCAAAGATACATTTCTGCCGGCATTAACAAAAGGGCAGGTGTTGCATTGTAAGCGAGGGGAATTAATTGAAAAGCAAACCTCTCCACCAGAGTCTTTTACCGATGCAACCTTGCTAGGCGCGATGACAGGTATTGCTCGTTTTGTTAGTGATGTGAATATTAAAAAAGTATTAAGAGATACCGACGGCTTAGGCACAGATGCTACTCGTGCTGGGATTATTGATTTACTTTTTAAGCGTGATTTTTTACAGCGACAAGGGAAGAAAATTATTGCGACTGATGTGGGCAAAGCACTTGTTAATGCGCTGCCTATTAAAGCAACCTTGCCAGATATGACAGCACAATGGGAGTCAACATTAACGGCTATTTCAGAGAGAAATGCCAGCTATGTCAGTTTTATGGAGCCATTAATTAATACTATTACTGAGATGATTTCAGAGGCGAGCCAACAACCTTTTTCAAATTTACCTAAAGTGGCCTTTAAGCCAAAAAGAAAAGCTGGCACTAAGCGAAAATTTACTAGAAAACCCGCAATGAAAAAAGTAGGGTGAGACTGTTATACCCGTTTCATTAATTAAGTGAACAATTTTATACGTAGAAAAAATTGCTTAATACAAGGTATTTGTTTAATAACTAGTTGCGCTAATTATTAAATAAATAACGATGTCGTTGGTGATTTTAGCAAGTAGAAATGATCACATAACTAGTGAGATTGGTATTAAATATCATTGTTAGGTAACAAGTCGAACAAGAGGTATAAACCGCCTACGTATCTTATGTTAATGTGTAGGCGGTTATACTAATAAGTTTAAGCTTTTAGCTGATTACCTATAGGTAATTGTCTAATGCGTTTACCACATGCGGCAAAAATAGCATTGCATAAAGCTGGAGCGTAAACTGGCGTGGCTGGTTCACCAACACCTGCAGGAGGCGCATCACTAGGAATAATTTCTACCTCTATTTCTAGCGGACAATCATTCATACGTGGCACACGGTAGTCATGAAAATTACTTTGCTGTACACGACCTTTATCGAAAGTAATGCCTTCGCTGATCGCTGCTGTAATCCCATAAATAGAGCCACCTTGCACTTGGTTTTTCACGGTGTCGGTATTCACTACCGTGCCAGCGTCAATGCTTGCCCATGATTTAATTATTTTCAAATCACCTTTGTCTGAAACTTCTACTTCAACCACAGTGGCTACATAGGTTAAGAAACTTCTATGTGCTGCTATCCCTAAACCTCGGCCTTTAGGAAGCTTTCTACCCCATTTACTCATTTCAGCGACTTTTTCAATAACATGACGTAATCTACCAATATCTAACGGGTAAACAGCTTTATCACCGCCGTAGTTATCGTATTCAGCATTTTGCTCAGTTACATCAACAATACGATCGGGGCCAATTGTTTCTAGCAAATAGTCTTTTTGATCACGTCCTGCTTTATGTGCGGCTTCCGCAATAAATGACTGAATAGCAAAGGCATGAAATATATTCGATACTGAACGCATCCAACCAATTCTTGCTTTAGCTGGCGCTTCACCATTTTCTAATTTCATATTAGGCGTATTAATAGGGTTATCAGTAAACCCTAAACGTAACTCTGCGCTTAGTGGACTAGTCGCACCTTCCATAAAGGTAGAGGCTAAAGGCGAAAAAGCAGTGCGGTGTAAATAGGCTTCTATCGCACCATTTTTATCTAGTGACGCTTCAATGTGTTGCGCTGAAACTGCATGGTAGAAACCATGTTGTATATCATCTTCACGCGTCCATTGAACACGAATAGCCTTACCTGTTTTCATCGAAAGGTAAGCGGCTTCTGCTGAAAAATCAGGTTTAGACTTACGTCCAAATCCACCACCTAGCATAGTAACATGGACATTAATTTGCTCTTGTGGCTGGCCTACCATGGCTGCTACTGTTGCCATATCTGCTTGCGGGTTTTGTGTTGCAGCCCACACGTCTACACGGTCTTTGTAATACATTGCTGTAGCACAAGGCGGCTCCATTGGTGCTTGAGCTAAATGCGGTGCATAGTAATCTGCCACTAGCTTATCGCTGTCTTTGACTAGAATACTTGTTGCATCTCCTAGCTCTCGTACTGACGACTGTGACGAAGCCACTGTAGTTAGCAGGCTCTCTTTGAATGCTGCTGAGTTATAGTCACCATTTTTACCGTCTTCCCATGTTACTGTTAATGCTTCGCGGCCTTTCATGGCTGCCCAAGTATTATTGGCAATGATGGCAATACCACCTTTAGGCTGAAACATAGGTGCGCCTTGCGGTGCAGGAATTTCTACTATGTCTACAACGCCTTCTATTGCTTTGGCAGCTTTTGCGTCAAAACTTTTAACTTTGCCACCAACAACAGGAGGGCGAACAATCATTGCGATAAGCGCTTTCGGCTCTAGTACATCGGCAGCAAACGTGGCTTTGCCTGTTACTATATCTTTTAAATCGACATGTTCCATGGCGGTATTAATGTAACGCCACTCACTACGCTTTTTAAGCGGAATTTTATCTGCTTCTGGCGGTGTAATGTTTAACGCATCATTGACCAACTCAGCATAAGTTAGGGTTTTTCCTGATGTATGAGTAACAACGTGCTGCTCAGCTGAACATGCGTCTATAGATACATTCCAGCGCGTTGCTGCTGCTTGTCGCATAAGATGACGAACACTTGCGCCCATCTCACGTAAACGTTGCATATTGTAACGAATACTGCGTGAACCATCGGTATTTTGGTCACCGTATTTAGGATCGCCTTTACCTTGGATAACAACAACCTTGTCCCAAGACGCTTCCATTTCATCAGCTACGATTTGTGCTATCGCCGTACGAATTTGTTGACCCATTTCAGAACGATGACAAGTAATTTCAACAACACCATCTGGACGTAATGCAACAAATAAATTAGCTACTTTTGATGATTCTGCTGGTTTAGCAAGTACACCAGCCATTGCTCTAGGCGCTGCACCTGTAAAATAAGTACCAACGACTAAAGCACCTACTGCGGCACTAGACTTTAAAAAATTACGACGGGTTAAATCAAAATATTGGCTCATGCTTCTTCTCCTGCTTTTTCAGGAACATAATAAGCAACACCAGCCATTGATTTAGACGCAGATTTGATCGCTTTATGAATGCGAGGATAAGTACCACATCGACAAATATTGCCTGACATACTTTGTACAATCTCATCATCACTAGGTGTAGGGTTGCTTGCCAGTAAACTAGCTGCTTGCATCATTTGACCACATTGGCAAAAACCGCATTGTGGCACTTTATGTTCTATCCAAGCTTTTTGTACAGGATGCTCACCGTTTTCACTTAAGCCTTCAATAGTTGTTATTTTACTACCTGAAACTGCAGAAATAGGTAATGTACATGAGCGCTGTGCCTCACCGTTTATATGAACAGTACACGCACCACATTGTGCCATACCACAGCCAAATTTAGGACCTGTTAGTTGTAACTCATCCCGTAAATACCAGAGTACGGGCGTAGTCGGGTCGCCTGAAAACTTACGAGTGTCACCGTTGACGGTAAACGTAATCATGATTTGCTCTCCATTGTCGTAAGTAAACGATTATGTTTCGCTTTGCTTACATTGCTTGATTGGAACTGTTGACGTCTCTAACCGTATAGTACTAAACCTAATATTTAGTGTACTAGCGATTCACCTCTTAAACTTTGTAAGACTTTGTAAGGGATTTTAAATGAGGTTGAATAAACTAAAGATACGCGTACTTTATCTTTCAGTCAAACTAGGCTTGATTGTTATGTGATAGTGATAAGGTCATCATGAAAGCAAAGCTGTAAATTTACAGGGGCAACGCTAGTATCTTAGTTGTTATAAAACCGATACTGTTGATTTTCTTAATGAGGTATTATTCATTTATTTTACTTTGCTTGGAATAAGAATAATGACAATTAACGATATCGCTAAGAAGAATTATGAATGGGTTGAAGAAATGGGTTGGCATAATAAAACCGTCTTAGAAGCTTTAGCGCTTGTAGCATCGGAAGTTGGCGAAGCAATTAATGAATGTAGAAATGAAAAACCAACAGCAGCTTTTGGAGAAGAGTTAGCCGATATTATTCTTAGAGTGCTCGACATTGCTCATTGGCAAGGAATTGATATTGAAGCAGAAATTAATAATAAAATGCTTATTAATGAACAGCGAGGTACAAGAGGAAGACAGAAATAAAGTGAGCAATACTACTAACAACCATTAATATTTAGGTTAATTATTGTTAGTAGCATCAGTATATTTACAGCTTATTTAGCTTTAATCGTTTTGAATTAAACCTTTAAGCTCTTTTTTTACAAAGTTAGGCAAAGCAAATGCGGCAGTGTGTAATTGGTGGTTGTAATAATCAAACGCTAAACCGCTATCAATAACTCTTTGTGCATCAAAATCATTAATTGGGTGGTGATTTTTGGTGGCAAAGGTGAAGCTCCATAAACCGCCAGGGTAAGTTAAATTACTAAAACTGTATAAAAAGCATTGATCAAAAACGTTATTTAATACTTTTAATAATGACTGTTGAATATCCATGGCATACCAAGAAGACTCTCCCTGTGAAACCACAATACCGTCATCGGTTAAGCAGTTAAAAACGTCTTGATAAAACGCTTCACCAAATAGTGGTTGAGCAGGCCCGATAGGATCTGTGCTATCGACAATGATCACATCAAATTTTTCTGTTGTCTCTTTTACAAATTGTACGCCATCACCAATAATTAAATTAATTTTTGGGTTATCAAGCGCGCTAGCTGTTTGTGGAATATGTTCCTTACAAGCCTCAACAACCATAGCGTCAATTTCCACCATAGTACATTTTTCCACACTGTTATGACGTATTACTTCGCGTGCAGTACCACCGTCACCACCACCAATCACTAAAACATTCTTAGGATTAGGATGAACAAACAAAGGTAAGTGAGAAATCATATCGTGATAAGCAAATTCATCGCGCTCAGTTACCATGATTAAGCCATCGTTAAGTAGCATTTTTCCATGACCTTTAGTTTCAACAATATCCACTGTTTGAAAGTCACTTTTACCAGAAAATAATACGTTTTCTATTTTAAAACGTAAGCCTAAAAAGTCTGAAAATTTTTCTTCTACCCATAAATCAGAGTGCATGGTTTTCTCCCGTGAGATCGAGCTCTAGTGGTGATGAATATTGTGTTTCGGGTGTAATAAAGCTAGCAAAACAAACGAGGTAACCATTGTCTAGGGTTTTACTCACTAATGAATTACTGATGTATGGGCTGCTAATTTTAGCTGCTACTTTCTTTTCAAATTGAGGATCATTAAAACCAAGTAAATCAAAAGAAGAAGGGCTAAGGATTTCAAGGATTTTTGATGCTATATTCAATAAGTCCATATTTGATTCAAAGCTCACATAGCTACTACCTGCCTGTGGTGTAACATGAATCGTATAGTAGTCTGTACCTTTAATGGCGTTAAGTGAATAACCATAAGGGTCGAAAACAAAATCATCAATTTCAAAACCAGGCAATAAGTCATTAATACAGAAAAACTCTCTGATCTCTTGCTTGCTTAGTCCATGAGTTGTTAGCTTTTTAGAAGCGTGTTCACTTATTTGATAGGCCAATAATTCATAGGTAGTATCATCAGGCTCAGCTTGAAATTCATTATCTTGATGAAATACATAATTATGATGACTATATATTTCACCAAAACGGTATGCTTTACCGGTTAAGTATTTTGATAATAACTTAATGTCATCGCCAAATGAAGTTAATTGCGCATTTGAAAAATACTCATTTTTTCTTTGGTAAGTAACATGAAGAATGTCTTCTGGTTGCGTGTTTTGAATAAAATATTCAATAGAGTTAACTAATTTAGTTACCCCACAGGTTAAAATCAAGAATCGATCATCCCAAACAAACAAGCTAGATTCAGAAAGCAAAAATGCTTTACAGTGCTCATTTTCAACAGAGGATAATATTTGGGCATTACAGCATTCAACAAGTTCTTGCCAAAATGTATTGCTGATATCGTTAAGAAGTGAAAGATTTTGGCTATTCACGACCACTTCAGCTTTTTTTTCTGAGCCTTCAAAAAACAAAAGTAAATCCTTAATATTTGCCTAAAATACTTCAAAATATTTAAAAGAACTAGACATAAAAAATTGCGGCGGTCATTGTACAAATAAAAAATATTTTTTCAATAAATACTTTTTTAATAATTATTAAGTGAAATTTGTACTAATGACATAGTAAAGCTAATAGCTTTGTAGTTAAAAAAACTAGCTTAATGCTAGTGTAAAAATTTACCTATTTTTGTTAAATAAAACTATACTTTTTTCATTTTATTTGGATAATTGGCGAAATTTTTAGGGTTACCTCTTATGAAAAAAATAAAAGAAATTAATATCGACTTAAGCTTACCTGAAATCGAGTTTAGTTGTGCCGAAATAACACCGGCAATATATGCGAATACAACCCATATTGTTGGTTTCGAATTTGACGGTACAGCCTGTTTTCGCAAAGGAACTAAAGCCGGACCTAATGCGTTAAGACTAGTATCCGATGGAATAGAAACCTATTCGCCTTATTTAGATCGTGATATTGAAGATTTTTCTTTTGTGGATTTAGGTAATTTATCTACGGTGCCAAATCAATCAAATCAAAGTGAACATCAAACCATAGAGCTACAATGGCAGCGCGCTACCGATGATTTTTGTACGCTATTTAATGACATTGATTTACCTACCTCAAAAGTACGTACATTAGTGCTAGGTGGTGAGCATTCTATTTCATACGCGCCTATTAAAACCTATTTAGAACAATACCCAAATTTAGTAGTATTGCATTTAGATGCGCACGCCGATTTACGTGATGGGTACCTTGATTTTCATTACTCACACGCATCTATTATTCGCCGAATACTCGACCATTTTGGCGACGAACATCAACTCATACAATACGGTATTCGCTCGGGTACAAAAGAAGAGTATCAGTGGATGCACCAGCATAAAACGATTAAATCATCGCGCCATGATTTTTTAGCCGCTGTTGAAGCTATCGCAGATGATCGTCCTATCTATTTAACATTAGATTTAGACTATTTTGATCCGAGCTTTTTCCCTGGTACAGGAACACCAGAGCCAGGAGGTGAAGATTTTCATTCATTTGTCAGCTTATGCAAAATACTATTTAAAAAGAATTTTGTTGGCTGTGACGTAGTTGAATTGTCACCAGTAATTGATTCTACTGGTAATAGCGATGTATTTGCCGCTAAGGTTGTACGTGAATTGTTAATTTGTTTGAATGAAAGAAACGTTTAATAAAGTAAGGTTTAATAAAATAAGGTCTAATAAAGCACTACTTTAATTAACATGCATAAACGACTTATCGCAACCCACATAATAGACTGCTCGTTTCTTATGTGGATTGCTATTAGATCAAAGCTTATTATTCAGCAATCGGCAATAATGTTATTTCTACTCTGCGGTTAAGCTCTTTACCAGCTTCAGTATTGTTATTTGCTATAGGTTGTGTTTCACCAAAACCAATAGATTCAATTCTGTCATTAAGAATACCAGCAGCACTTAGGTAGCCAGACACAGATTGCGCGCGCTGTACTGATAATCGTTGGTTTAGTGCATCAGAACCTGAACTATCTGTATGGCCAGCGACAACGATTAAGGTTTTATCAAACTCTTTTAAAACTAAAACAACAGAATCTAACACTGAATAAAAGTTTTGTTCAATATTCGCTTTGCTAGAAGAAAAAGTAATATTACCCGGCATAATTAAATTTATGTTATTGCCGTCGCGCTCAACACTTACGCCAGAGCCACGTAATTGTTTTCTTAATTCAGCTTCTTGGGTGTCCATGTAGTAGCCAATACCACCACCAATTGCAGCGCCACCGGTTGCGGCTTGTAAAATTCTTCGATTTCGTTTACCAATATCGTCTTCATCTTTGTTAGCTATATAGGCAACTACGGCTGCAACACCAGCACCAATACCAGCACCTTTAGCAGTATTCGTCGTTTTTTCTTCACCTGTGTAAGGGTCGAAAGTTGAACATGCGCTTAACGCTAAGCAAGCAATTAGGGGGAGTGTAAAGTGTTTCATTTTTTTCCTTAAATAATTTATCGGTAAAATGGAATTTTAAAAAAGGTTTGCGAAGATAAACTCGATTAAAGCGCCACTATATTAGCATTATTCTAAAAAGTTATCCTTTATTTGTCCTGAGTGTGGCTTTTCCATTTTGAAACTACAAAGTAAGGTATTACTGTAAAATAATAGCGGTTTACTACGGTTAGTATCGGTGTGAATTAGTTTAAGTGAAAATTTAAATTACAATTTAAACAATAAGTTAGTCTATGGTGTCTTATTTAAGTAACTCGCCGTGTTGGTGATTTTTTTATTGTGATAAACGTTAATGACAGGGAAATTGAACAAGAAATATTACAATTTAAGTGAGTGTTTAGGCAATATCGGCTAGGTTTATCTGTCAGTATTATTCTTGTATACCGTTGTTCAAAGCTTTGTTTGCTGTAATCCTCCTAGCTACAGATATAAGCGGGGCGAACATAACGAAAGATTAAGTGATAGTAACGGGTATCTTGTAATGAAACTTGCAGACGGCGAGATTGAGTTATAAGCAAACACCTGACGTGTTTATGATATAAACATAGTCAGGAATTTTTATTTATTCAACAAAGTATGAGTGTCCTACTTTTTGTTTTGCTCTTTTGTTCTACTTTTTTATTAATCAACATTATTATTGAATAATATTTAGAAGCTTAAATACGTCCATAGTTAATTTCTTACGAAATTTTAAATCAGATTTTTCATTGATTTCAATATGGTTAGCAAAAAACCATGTTTGACCTTCAGTGATTAGATAACCTACATACCATCCATCTTTACCAGACCAACCCGTTTTTGACCATACCTTATAATTTTCATGATTGTCTGACAGCATGATACTTTTAAGTGTTTTAATATGAGATTTTTTTATAGGAAGATCTTCATTATATACTTTACGTAAAAACTGAATTTGTTCTTTAACTGAAATCCTTAACTCTCCATCTAGCCAGAAGCGAATTAAATTACTACCCGTTAGAAGGTTGCCATAATTAAATTTACGCAAGTACGTATGATACGTTTTATCACCAATTTGTTTCGCGTAATGTTGATAGCACCATACACACGAATATTGAAATGCACTTTTTAGCGTTTGATCTTGATTCCATGATGAATATTCCCGCTCTACGCCATCCCATTTGATAATATCAAATTGATTTTTAATTAAGTTTTCTTCTAACATAATAAGCGTATTAGGTATTTTAAAAGTAGAAGCAGGTACGAACTGTTCCTTATCATTGACGTTATAACGATATTCAGTTTTACTATCGATTGATTCAATGAATATAGAGCCATTAATATTATTTGATTTGTACAGGTCTTCTATTGAATTTTCTTTTGCGTGTAAGCTGATAGACGTTAAAAATAGTATAAAGATATTAAAATAAATCATTTATTCCTCGGTGCTGATTATTCGTAGGGTATAACGCCCACATCGATAAAGTATGTGTGTCCTACTTTTTTCCTGCTTTTTTTAGTTATATTTTCTATGCCACTGTAAAATTTACAAAGTGGACATTTGTTAAATTGATTTTCTGTTTAGCATGCCAAAGATCGTAGTTGTCTTGCATTGATAGCCAACTCTCAGGCGTTCTGCCAATTGCTTTAGATAAGCGAAGTGCCATTTCTGGTGATATTGCGCTCTGACCTTTTAGCACTCTATTCAAAGTAGATGATGCTACATCCAGTTGTTTAGCTAAATAACGACAACTAAGTCCAGAGGGTTCCAAATAAACGTCATAGATAAATTCCCCAGGATGTGGCGGATTATGTTGCATACTCATTAGTGATAGTCCTCATAGTTGAGAATATAAGCATTACCATCGATAAACTCGAAAGTAATACGCCAATTACCATTTACAGTAATAGACCAAATCCCGTCACGATTCCCTTTTAATGGATGTAACTTAAAGCCGGGTAAATTGATATCATCAATTTCTTGTGCGGTATTTATTGCGGCAAGTTGCATTCGTAATTTACGTTGATGATTTGCCTGAATACCGGAAACACTACCAGTTTGGAAGTATTTTTTAAGGCCTTTATGTTTAAAAGATTTAATCATGCAATAAGTGTAGCGCGATGCGCATCAGCTGTCGATAAAAATATATAGCCTCGCTAAGCGGACTAAAACAGTAGGTTAAAATATGTAGTGAAGATAAACTTAACTCACTGTTTTTATTTTCTTTTTATCGGAGGAGATTCGCATAAATAATATCACCGTAACCTGATAAAACACCACCTAAACAAACAAAAAATATAGTGAGCCATACTGATAGTTTTAAATGAGGCTTAAATCGTCTTGCTTTATAAATCTCATATGTAAGTTGCGCAGGGTGAATTACACTAGCTAATTTATTTAATTTAATAACAAATAAATATTCACTCAGCATAGCTAAGATAGGGATGATTGAGCCAGCCCTTTGGACCCTACTTTCCATTGTTTCATCAATACGCTAAATCTCTAAATCGTAGCTTGAATCAGATAGTTTGATTTTTTCAAGTGGTACATTTAGTGCGGCTGCTGCAACCTGCAATTCTTGCTTGATTTTCTCTGAATTAAGTCCTGCAATTATTCTCGTAACTTTTAAGCCTTTAGGAAGAGACACAGACTCTCCTTGTGCACCATGAGATGGATTACACGGAAAGTAGACTAGCCTATGCTCTCTTTCATACGACCAGTGCTCTGATTTTGTAGCATACAACTTCTCTGTTACTTCTCTTGGTGAGAACAAAACCTCCATTAAATTAAACTCTGGGAGTTTAGATGAATATATGGCTGGAGCCATTGAAAATTTCCCTTCATTATTTGATACTAAACTCCATGCTTTATATTCGTACTCTATACAAAACCCCTGATGATTTAGGGCGTAGTGAGCCCACATTAATGGATTTGTAAATCCTGTCTCGCTGAAGCACTGAACACCAAAACTTAAGATTCGTTGTTCGATAAGTGTTAAAAAATGTGGTTTTCCAGTTACCAAGGGAGAGAAGTCTTTACCCGATATCCATGATTCAATGCTTTTTAAAATTTCTTCAGTGATTAACCAAGCTCCTTCGGATACGTTATATTTTTCATAAAGAGACTTCGCCGCACACTTGATTCTCTTTTCGCCAAAGGTACTGAATTCAGTTTTATCATGGATTTTTAATTTACAATCAAGCGGGTCATTGAAAGATTTAGGGAGAGCTGTCCAAATTTTATTACATTTCAGCGTATCTATTCTGCACTTATCAGGTTTTTCAAAACGATATAGCTTCATGATCCTACCTTGAGTTTTAATCGTTTATTATGCGGAAAGACTCCTTCTTTGTGCAAGAGGTTATCAATCATTCATAATTTTATAATACATTCAGATTACTTGATTATTATCAGTAGATCAATGAGTTAAAAACATCGCTTTAACTACTGGCTGTGTGAAAGAAGGAATTAGACCAAGCTGAGTGTAAATATAGCTTGGTCATTGAAAACAGATGACTTTACGCGATATAAGTTATGTATAACTTATATCTGATTTTATACGACTTATATAACTTTATGTGCGATATTCGGCATTAATTCTGACGTAGTCATAGCTAAAATCACAAGTCCAAATAGTAGCTTGTTCATTACCACGGTGTAGTTGTACGGTAATGTCAATTTCAGCTTCGTTCATAATAGCCTGTCCGTCATCTTCATTATAACTGTCAGCACGACCGCCTTTTTCAGCAACTAATACATCGCCAAAATATAACTCTAAATCAGTCGTATCTAAATCTTCTAACGACGCACACTCTCTTGACGCGTAACCAATAGCAGCAAGTACACGACCTAAATTAGGATCTGAAGCAAACATCGCGGTTTTAACTAAGGGACTTTTACCAATAGAAAAGCCGATAGTTTTAGCTTCATCATTCGTTAAAGCACCTTTAATGGTTACTGTTAAAAATTTGGTTGCACCTTCACCATCACGAACAATGGCTTGCGCCAAGTATTGAGCAGTTTCAAGCAATGCATTAAATACTGCTTTAAAACCGTTACTGTTTCGATCTGAAATTTCTGGTGTATTACTTTTTCCGGTAGCAATAACAATAAATGAGTCATTTGTTGAGGTGTCACCATCAACAGAAATGCAGTTAAAGGATAAATCCGCTATCTCTTTGGTTATTTCATCTAACAGTGTTTGGGTAATATTAGCGTCAGTCGCTACATAGCCTAGCATGGTCGCCATATTTGGATGGATCATCCCAGCACCTTTCGATATACCGGTGATGTTTACCACTTCATTTTTAACGTTTACCTGGGTAGCATAAGCTTTAGGCGCTACATCTGTTGTCATTATGGTTGACGCTGCATCGGCCCAGTTATTTGCAGTTAAGTTAGCTACTGCGTGCGGTAAACCGGCTAACAGCTTGTCCATTGGTAAGTGTTCTAGAATAACGCCCGTTGAAAATGGTAAGATAGATTGCACGGGAATAGCCATAATTTCAGCTAATTGCTCACACGTTGCTATGGCGTCATTCATTCCTTGTTCGCCTGTGCCTGCATTGGCATTACCAGTATTTATCACTAATGCTTTAATACTTGGTACAGCTTGATTTTTTACGGCATTTAAGTGTTTTTTACACAAGGTAACTGGGGCAGCACAAAAACGGTTTTGGGTAAAAACACCCGAAACAGCGCTACCATCTGCAATTTCAATAACAAGTAAATCTTTACGATTAGGTTTTTTGATATTCGATTCAGCCCAGCCGAGGCGAATGCCTTCAATTGGGTTTAGTGAAGCGGGAATGATTTCAGGTAAGTTAACAGGCATAAAAAGAGATTATCAATATAAAAAAGTAAATAAATATTACGCTTTAATGATTTTTTATGCAAAACAATATTGTTATTAAATATGGGTTTTTGAGACAATAAAATGACAAGAATTTAATTTACTTGAGTTGACGAAATTCGTGATAATCAAGCCAGTAACAATGCGTCACTGGCTTCAAATTGCGTTAGTTACTTTTCACATCCGATTTATTATTTAAGTGATTGTTCATCAATAAGGTTTCAGCCTTAGCGCCTAAATAAACATAAATGCCTAAGCCAATCATCAAGCCTACTGATGCGCCCATCATGGCGACAGCATTCGTTAAATACTGAGGCGCGCCAAGAACAGATTTAAACATTAACAATAATGCTTCAATTGACACCGCGATTAATATGGTGGCCATAAACCGTGTGATAGTTCTTCTTGTTGAGCTATGCCTGAAGATATCTTTCTTCATTAATACTTCTTCTTCGATGGTTGTTTTGCCTAAATCGAATATTGCGAGTGCTAAGGTGAGAAATATAATGATGCCAAAGGGCTTGAGCTGGAGATTCTCGGGTGTAGGAGCAACCATTAAACTGACTATTTCACTACCTGCAGAAAATAACAGAATACCGACGATAAAAAATAACCCTGTAACAATTAAAGAATAGATAACGGTAAAGAAAGGGTGGAATTTTTTACGTTTTCGATCACCCATTAAAAATTCAATGGCATGAGCAAGGTCTATATCTAAAACTAATATCCCCATTAATTCGCCAGACTTATTTACATGTTTAAGTGCCGCTGAAATACACAGGTTATGACTTGATGTCGATAAATAGGGTTCGGTTACAATAATACCATCTTGTTTGTTGGCCTCTATATAATAAGGACGGTAAGAGCGATCTATACCTTTGCCTAAATTATCTTCTTTATTGGGGAAGTTATTATTTGAAATGTTTGGGCTTAATTGCACACCTTCACCATCTAAAGTAAACATTAGATCGACAAAAGGGTAATTTTTACCAAGCCAAGTCATTGAGTTCGCTAAGGTCTTTTCGTCATGAAAAAAAGCTTCATCGAAAGTCCCTGCGATAATAGATGCCATAAGTTCATGAATTGAATTTTTATAATCATGATACCTTTCAATTACACTAAGATAATTCATAATCTACCTTCTTAATATTATGAGAAAAATTGGGGGAGAGTATTAAAGTGGTAAGTGTTCGTTATTAATAATAATTGCGAGGGGAAAGTTTATTGGAGAGTCCCTTTGTTTACTATTTCTTTGATAAATCCTTTAATTAAAGCGTACTATAACGTACAGTAATTGAGGGTAACATAAAAATAACTGTATCTTGAAAATCTATTTTTTATGTTACCGCTGAGCTGTAAAATTAATCATTTCTTACCTATTTTATTGTGGCATTCTACCTTCATCTTTCTGGTCTATATCCCATTGGCTAATAGACAGATGCTTCATTTCATCAATAAACATAATGATAGAGTGTATGGGTTTAATAATTTTATATATCATAATTTACTCCTTGTGCTAAATTGAGTACTTATATTATTCAGAAAATATGCTATCTGCAGAATTATCTACTTCAAGTATTTTGTTTTTTAATAATTGTAAGTTACCAGCAGTAATAGTGTTTGAATTAATTGATGTAGCAACACTTAAATCATCCATTGCGCCTGAGAAATCTTTTTTCAAGTAACGTGCAATTGCTCTGTTACTGTAACTAAGTGATTGTAAGTAGCTCTTTTTTCTATCGTATGAATTCACTGAGCTAATTGATTCAATCGCCGCAGTACATGCAGATTCAGATTTTTCAACATTTTTACTTTTTAAGTATGCAACACATAAACCTGTGTTATTTTCAAAAGTATCTTCATTTGTAAGTGTTAATTGGTTGATACTTGCTTCTAAATCACCAGAAATAATTTCTTGTGATGCTGTTGTGTCTTTAATTACAGCAACTTTAAAGGTGCTAATTTCAGCCATCGCTGATGCAGAACAGCTGATAGCAATAGTTGCTGCTAAAGCTTTGTAAGAGATGTTTTTTATAGCCATGATATTTCCTAATATTTGTAGTGGACATCTTGTTGATGCCCACTAAATATAAGCAATAGAGGGGATAGTGACAAACGATAAAAATATAGGTGTTGGATGAATTAATTTCACCTATTTGAATAATGTAATGCTAATTAAATATTGCTTTAATATTATACAGCAAAGGTTTTCTTTACCCAGTCAGCGAATACCGTTAATTCAATTTTGCTTTCCATATTTTCATGCTGAATTAGGTAGTATCTGTCATTGGTATTTAGCTCTTCATCAAAGAGCTTTACTAATAGCTCTTCACTAAACCAAGTTTTACTCATTGGTAAAGGAACTAAAGCGATTCCCATACCTTGCTGGGCTGCTCTAACAACACCAAACATGCTATCAAATTGAATAATTTGTTTAGGATCAAAGTCATCTACACCCACATTATCAGCCCATTGATGCCATGACCAAGGTCTAGCTCTGTGCAAAATTAATGGCGTATTTTGTAGTGCTTTAAAGCCTGAATTCTTTAACTTTTTATAAAGCTTTTTATTACAAGCTGGAGCATATCTAATTGGAAATAGCTCTTGAACAATACTTGCATTAGGTTTTCCATTTGCAAGTACGATAGAAAGATCTGCTATTTGTGATGGCTCACTACCTGACTTTACTGTTTCGAGTTGTAGATTAATATCTGGATTTTGTTCAGACCATTCACTTAACTGAGGAATGAATAATTCACTGGCGAAAAATTCAGGCAAGCTGATCACAATTGTTTTGTTTTCTTGTGTATTAGTAAACTCTGAAATAGTTGACTCTAATTGATGAATTATCGGCTGTATTGATTGATAAAATTGTTTTCCTGCACTGGTAAGCTCAATTGATCTTGTGCCTCTTTTGAACAAGGTTAAATCGAGTTGTGATTCCAATTGTTTAATTTGATGGCTTACAGCTGAAGGTGTTAAAAACAGTTGTGCTGCAGCGTGTTTAAAGCTTAAACATTTTGCAGCAACACAAAATGAACGTAAGCCTCGTATGGGAGTTTGAATTGCCATGGTGTTCTTTATTCTATAAATGATAAACCCATATAGCAATAATCAAACCGTTTTTAATGTATTGAATTTTAAGGGGAAAATATCTATAGATATACTATATAACGTAAGGTTTGCACTATGTTGGTGCGTTTGCACAGTAGACTAACAACATAA
Source organism: Colwellia sp. 6_MG-2023 (assembly GCF_030547765.1). Lineage (NCBI taxonomy): Bacteria > Pseudomonadati > Pseudomonadota > Gammaproteobacteria > Alteromonadales > Colwelliaceae > Colwellia > Colwellia sp. 6_MG-2023. The sequence continues at coordinate 215,050 of NZ_JAUOPP010000002.1, forward strand.
TTATGAGCAGAGCTAAAAAAAAGGACATCTAACGATGTCCTATAAATTTAACCAAATGAAACAACTTGTTTATAAAATCGGGGAGATTCAAAAACTGAAATGAGTGTATTTTTATTTAGTATTTACGGCAAACGAAATAAATTCACGCAATAGGTGAGTTATTTTATCTTATAGTACAGACATATGTTTGGGTGCGGTAATTGGGTTTGAAGTTATCGTGCTATGGTTATTGTTATCTAATCTTAAGCAAGCTTAGTCAATGTAGGTTTAGCTAAAGTTAAAAATTATCGAATTACCATCGAGTAAATAATATTTATCGGTAATTTAATAAATTGTTTTTTACGATAGTAATGAGAGGCTGCAAAAAGAATAAAAAAAAGGACATCAAATGATGTCCTCTAAGTAAAGCAAATGAAACAATTTGTTTATAAAATCGGGGAGATTCAAAAACTGAAACCAGTATATTTTTTTCGGTTATTTTCAGCAAACGAAATGATTTCACTCGATAGGTGAATTATTTTAACTTATCTGCTGAGTAAGACTTTTTTTTGCACAAGATTATAAATAACGAGCGTTAATGATAAATTATTTTATGCTGGTTAATGTTAGTGAAATTTTGCGAGTGGATAAAAAAAAGGACATCAAATGATGTCCTCTAAGTAAAGCAAATGAAACAATATGTTTATAAAATCGGGGAGATTCAAAAACTGAAGCCAGTATATTTTTCTCGGTTATTTTCAGCAAACGAAATGATTTCACTCGATAGGTGAATTATTTTAACTTATCTGCTGGGTAATACTTTTTTGCACAAGATTATAAATAACGAGCGTTAATGATAAATTATTTTATGCTGGTTAATGTTAGTGAAATTTTTCGAGTGGATAAAAAAAAGGACATCAAATGATGTCCTCTAAGTAAAGCAAATGAAACAATATGTTTATAAAATCGGGG